>SBBM01000063.1 GCA_005239725.1 Planctomycetales bacterium
AAACAGGGCACAGAAGCAGAGCGGAAAGAGCTTGAAAGTATGAAGAAGGCAGCGAGGTTGGCGAGGTATCTGCCGAGTGACGCAGAGGTGGATTCTCAAATAAGCATCTTTATCAACCAGCTTAAGATTTTAAAGAACAAAGGAATAGAGCCGTCATTGATAACTATCGCTACCTCCCCGGATTATACTGCTAAAGAATACGTTGACAATTTACTCCAAACCTTAAAACAGAGATTAGTTGGGCTATATTCACCCCGCACTTCTTCGCCTCTGGACAGATTACCCGATGCTGATGATAAGAGGCCTTCTCGGCAGCAGCAGGTGCCGATATTGCCTGCGGCCAATACCTTACCTATATATAGCGGCAATGCCGGGAGATTCAATGGTATGGCAGGGCATTCTGTAATCTTGCCGGCCACGACAGTGCGGTCACCAATGTCTTTGGCTATGACTGGTTCACCAGTAACAGAAAGAATAAGGAAAAGCGCATTTTGGACTCAAGTTCTTGATGCCGCTGGGGGCAGGGGTATCGCGGCTGCGAGTTCCTCACTCGCTCGTCGCGTAAGTGAAATAAACGAGGATAATAATATTGGAATAGATTCACTTATCAACGGAAATAAAGATGACTACGTAGGGTCTCCTGTAGTAGTCATAGGCGCGAGAGGTGTGTCCGAAAGAAACGAAGGCAAAGAAGCAGCAGAAACAAGAATAGCGCCGAGAGAAACAAATGGCCAGAGAAATACGCCTGAAACAAAAAAGGTATCAACAAAAGGCGTATCTATAAAGGCCGGCAATGAAAAAGAACTGCCTTTACCTGTAAAGGTTGTAGCGTTTGAAAATACAGGTAGAAACAGAAGCGCTCGGGTTGTATCCTCTGAAAAACTGATAGGTGGTCGTTTTGTTTCTAGCAGTCCTGCCCAGAATAACCATAACAATAATAACGGAATTATCAAAGATATTAAAGATAGAATCAGAGACTTCATAATCTCCCTGGCCACAGAAGAATACAGGAATCAGGAAAAAACCATTACTCCGGAAGAAGCAATTAAAATACAGGAGAGAATAGAGGATACCGCGCGTTATCTTGCGGAAGCAGAAGGGTATTCTGAAGAAGAAGCGCGTACCGAAGCCAGGAAACGGGTAATAAACACCAGGAATTGGTTTAGGGCTGAAAATAAGGCGCACCGTCTTATGAGGGCCGGATTAATGGGCATAGATATAGAGGAAACCCTTGATAGTGGCTCTTTAGAAAAATTGAATGAGATTATAAAGCTTATAAAGGCCCTGCCGGAAACTGAGCGGGATGGATTAGTTAAGGTTTCGGAAAAAGATATTGTTGTAATGGTGTTAACCGGCATAGAAGCTAAAGTAGAAGCACAAGGCAAAACATTAGAAGAATTACGAGATAAAGTAGAAGCAGTAGATAATAAAGTAGAAGCAGTAGATAATAAAGTAGAAGCAAATAATAAAGAATTACAGATAAAGTTGGCAAAAGTAGAGCAAATTGCTGGAAAAGGCTTGGCAGTAGCAGAAGAATCCAAGGAGAAGTCAGATTTAGCCATAGTCGCGAGTAAGGAAGCCATTCGTAGAAGCGATGACGCTAAGGCTACAAGCGAACGCGTTCTTCGCCGGCAGGGAGAAGATGTAATGGATTGCTTCCTCGGCCACGTTACAGATCCAGAGGCAAGGGAAGAAATTTATCGCCGCTGGCGCGAAGCATTCAGCCTCGAATTTGGGGTTTCTTTTGCGGTACCCGACCTTAAGCAAGGCCTAGATATTATGAGGCAGGTTTACGAGGACCTTATTGCGAAATATGAGGCCGCAGGCGATTATGTTAAGGCGCAGCAGTTAAGAGACGAGAAACCGGAAGCATTTAAAGTTGCCAAGAAGAAGTTCGTCGACTTGATTACAAGATATTCCGGCATAAGTATTATTGTAAAGTTACCCAATGACCAGGTACATCACGTATTGCAAATTACCGGCTATGATGTAAATACTCAGGAAATACTTTACGTGGCGGATAACGATAAAGACGGAGAATCTGGAATCGGAAGGATACATTTATCCAAGTTAGGCGATACGGTTGTTATACTTGCTCCGGAAAGGTTGGTTGCGGCAGGTGAATTCAGCGAAAACGATAAACTTACCGATGAAGAGAAGGTAAATATAAAGAATGTAGGCGGCGAAAGCGGCAAAGTCGGCGGCAAAGGCTTTGGCGGCGGAAAAGGTAGCAAAGGCGGCTTCGGCGGTGGCACAAAGGACGGTAACCCGGGCGCAGGCTCTCCTATCGGCGGAGCAGGCTCAGGGGTTTTACCGCCCGATATTTTCAGCGGCTTGAGCGCAAATAACAATTTAGCCACATTAAACAATAATACCCCCGATTCCAATGCGGGTTCGGATAATAATATAGGTAATAATAATTCAGAAACAGACAGCAAAGAGCGCAATTTTATGGGTGATAAAAATACAAGCGGCCTGGCCCCTCCTTCATATACAACCAATTCTCCTCTGCGCAATAAGGCTTCCGCAATATTAGGTTTAGCCGTAATATTCAATCTGCTCAACAGCGCTTCAGCTTATGCCTACGAATTAATCGAAAAAGGAAACGAGACTTATCTCAGGTTCGGTTTATGGGTTAATGACCATACCAATACCCTTTGGAACGCAGCAACTCACCTATTAAACAAAACAGGTATAGATCATCCTACCAATGCGCAAATATTAAATAAAGTAAAAGAGATCGCAGAACTCAATAACATAAAGGATCTCGATTTAGTTTATCCTTACCCTCAAGCCGAATATATTGTAGAAAAAGTGAAATCGTTGCCACCTGCACCTGGAAAAGACCAAGTGGTTACAAAGATGCCTGTAGTGGATATGCTTGCCGATAATCTTGGGCTCATTTTGGTTATTGCAGGGGTAGTAATATTAGGTACGGTGATCGGCGTAATAATAATTAAAGCTATCCGCAGTCAGAAAGCAAAGCAAGAAGCGGGAATTAAGGCTAGAGAAGAGGCGAAGAGAAATCTTCAAGACAATGTAAGGCATTATAGCGATGTCCTTAAAAAGCAACCCGGCGCAATTCAAACAATAAAGGATGCATTAGAAGCTGACAAGGCAGAAGCTTCAGCTCAAGGGCTTACCCAGGATGAAATTAACCAGATAACCAAAGAGTTCGAAGAAAAATTAGCCAGAGCAGGAACCGAAAAAGAGACTCAAAAGCCGGCAGTTGAAGCAGAAGGAAAAGGAGTTGACGGCGTAGCGAAAATTAAGGGATGGATAAAGAGAAACCTTGATGGATCTGACTCAATAGGCGAGCTCGAAAAGAAGTATAAAGATAAGAAAGCGCTGATAGGAGATATTTACGTTGGAAGCAAAGTAGAAGAATTGCTAAAATATTTAGAAGAAATAAAGGCAGAAAAGGCTAAAGAATTATCTTCTGCAAATACTTCTGCTTCGCCTATTAACAGGGAAAATTCAAGCCTGCCCGCAAGAGCCACAGTTAATTACAAAGAAATTCCTGAGGGACAGTCCCCTAAAGGGACTTCGCAATTAGCCGCTGCAGGGACAGTTCCTGCTTATATTTCCAATGCGGGTTTGGAACAGGTTAAATTTACAAGGAGCACTGGGGATTTCGTATCTGCAATATTGATATTCCTCGAAGGTATGTTCCGCACCGGTCCTCCTACGGAAGCCATCAGGGCTTTGAACGTATCAACTAACCTAAAGGAGGAGAAAGATGTTAGAAATGTTGAGAACGGAAAAGATGGCAGAGTTTCAGGCGGAACTAAAGAGCTTAGAAGCGCAAATAATTATGACGGAAGTAAGGCGAAGATTAGAGGAAGCAATGCAGTTAGAGGCCTGGATCAGGAGACAAAATGGGTAAGCCCGAAGCAATCGAGATTATCGAATCGGCAAGAAAAGGCTCGGTCGTCTTCGTTACCACAAGGGAGCGGCTCTTCCTTATTGACGAATCCACGGGCAACGCCTATACGCGGCAATGTTCCGGAAAGAACTGGGAAAGGGTCTTCGGAGCAGAACTCCGGGAACTTATCCTATGCTGCCTTAATGCCGCAAACAGCAAACGCCGGATTAAGGAAGACAAGGCTCAATAGAGAAAATAATACCGTAATCATCGTCTTTATTCTCTACGGTAACATGAGAGCCAGAGCTCCGCCTTATGTCTTGCTTATCCAGCTTTCCAGCCTTTTAACAAACGAATCCAAGGAAAATAAATTATTAACCCGGCCGTTAACTATTCCTTCCGTGGCAGGAATAATAGTTACGGCTATTGTTGTTAATGGAGGCGTGGTGGTGGCCCTCCTCCAGGGACTGACCCCCACTGCCATTGCCTCCATTACAACACAAATCGGAGGTGTAAAATGTGTAGAGCCTACAACGATATGGAGTTTACTCATTTCGTTATTGACAACTCTGACGGGACAATCTTCGGCGTGGCCAGAGTCAATGGAAATGGCAGAGTCGCCAATTTCCTTATCAATGGTACGGTTAAGCAGCAGTCCGGTGACGCGTGGCTGGAACT
>SBBM01000004.1 GCA_005239725.1 Planctomycetales bacterium
CTCCAGGTGCTGGAAGAAAATATATAAAGAATAGCCGCGATAACAGCTGCCCTTCTGTTAAAAAACTTCCAGGCGAACAGGAATAAAACCGCCAAAGTTAAAGTCGAGAACAATAAAGGCACAAGCTTAAGCGCAAAATAATTCGGCCCGAATAAGAAAAAAAACGGGACAGCCAAAAGCCCGACTATAAGTGTCCCCCCGCTATAAGTGAGGTATTGGTATTCAAAAAGCGGCAAATCCGGACCCTTAATTACTTCCTTTGCCAGGGTCCCTATGGCAAGGTCTTCGGAATTAAACTGCCCGTCTATGGAAGTTAACAGAAAGGCTGCCCGGGTAAAAACAAAAATAAATATAACCAAAAAAAGTATCTTATACTTGCTCATATTTTTGTTAGCGCGCCTGCATCCCTTTAACTATTCCCTGGATTACAAAACTCCGGTATTCTGGATTTATCTCGTCAATAAGCTTATCACGGTATATTTTGTTGTGTTTAAATTCAAAGCCTATTTTATACCCTAATCCGGAATAACAAAACGGCCAATATCTTTTCTCTATCCTTTTAAGCAGTTCTTCTGTCCGACGCATATCTTTCAATTTATCAAAAAAACCCATTTTCCTGCCTAATCCTTCATAAAAGAAACAGCGTCTATCATCATCTAAAAGACTTGCCGCTTCAAGCGCCGTTAAAAATTCCTCTTCTGATTCCGGGGAATACAACCCTCCCCAGCCTTTGTACGCGTAAGGTTTATATTCCGGGGGCAGCTCGGCTGCAAATACACTTATCACATCCGAAAGCTCATTATCGCGCAATCTCCAGGCTATGCCAGCCCCCAAGCCTTCATAAAAATCGGCCTTTAATTCCGGGGAAAGCCGTTCAAAATGCCTTAAATATCCCCTTAAATCTTGCGTAACCCTTAGGCCTACTTTATCACCTATTATATTATAAGAATAACCTCTGTCCGTAACAAAAGTGCCGAGTTTCGGCAATGATATAAGGCTTAAATTCCCCAATAAACCTAAACCCAACAAGGCAAAAAATACCAACCTGGAGAAAATTCCCTTTATCTTGCTGGTAAAAACCGCAGGCATGGCTAAAATAAACGGCATCGCAGGCATCATATAGCGGAACCCGATGTAATCCAGCCATAATTGCGGGTTATCCCACGGCTCTACGCTCACAAAATACCCGCTTAATATATAACAGGCCGCAAAAAAGACGGGGTAAAATAATATCAGCGCCTCTTTAAAGGCAGAAAAAGGGGAAAGATTGGTTTCGTTGAGGGTAACCGGATAAGCTAAACCCCTAAATAAACCCAGTAATTTCTGCCTGTTCTGCCAAGCCAATCCCATAAAAGCAATGAGAAACAAAAGGTAATAAAAATAAGAAATCCATGCCCCTTTTATTTTCAGGAAACCTTCAAATAAAAATGAATTCGGTAAATCACATATAAATAATTTGACCAATTTAGACGGTATAATATTGAGATCTGAAATAAGCAAATCCGAAAAAAACGCCTTCCCGTTAATAAGGAGCGTATCCGCCCTTTTCGCAGCGAATTCGTACAGAATCCCGGGGCTAAACCCCAGCGAGAATCCAGCGCAGAAAATAAAAAATGCTTTCCGTAAGAACAACCTCTTATCAAAAATAAACCAGGCGGTAAATATAAATAACAATGCCACTAAATATGTCTGGATAAACCAGAGCCCGAATCCGGAAATCGCTCCCAAAAATAAAAATTGCTTCCTATCCTGCCCCTGGTTATTAAGAAAAATAACATAGAATACATATAGCCCCAATATTGCAAAAAGGTTTGCTTCCGGATGAGAACCCCAGGTGACAAGCGATGACTTAGTATAAAACGGCATGGGAAATATAAATAATAACGCCGAAAGGACAGCGGCCCTCCTGCTGAAAAACCTGTCCAGGAACAAGAACCAGCATACGAATGTAAACAGAGAAAATGACAGGCCAACAAGTTTTAAGGCAATATAGGTCTGGCCGAATAGAAAAAAGAACGGGACAGCCAGGATACCTACTACCAGCGTTCCTCCGGGGAAATATTCCACCTTATAATCCAGGTAATCCCAAAGAGGGATGAGCGGGCCGTGGATAATCTCCCTGGCTATCGTGCCGCGGTAGAGCTCTTCCGGCTCATACAGTTTATCAAGCGCCGTAAACAAAACAGCCAGCCTGATTATAAGGAATAAAATAATCAGCAGGGCCAAAACCAAACCCCTGGGTCCGCTTAGTTTCTGTATGAACATATGTAAGTCGCCAATAACCTGAGATATCCCTCCGGGCTGAAACGGTAAGGCAAAAGCTTATGCAGGTAAAATCCGTCAAGCAAGTCGCCGGCAAGCTTATAGAGCCGATTATAGCGGAATATGGATAATATCTTAAATACCGGCAAAAGAAAACTGTGTTTACAAAGCAGACTGAAGAAACAACGCAGGTTAAGTATTTGCCCGGATTCTTTTCTCTTCCTAAAAAAAAGCGGCGAAGAACGGTAATAGAGAGGCTGCAAAGAATTAAAATCTCCGCTAAAATAATTATTGCGCACGGCATATTCGGTTAATTTCAGTCCGGGATAAGGGTTAAAAACCGAGGCATTGGCAAAATCAGGCCCTAGCTCCATATTGGCCTTAAGCGTCTCTAAGCAGGATTCGTATGTTTCCGAAGGGAAACCCAGTATATTCTCGGCGATTATCTTTATTTTATATTTCCTGAGCAGTTCAATAGCTTCTGCCATCTGGCGGTTAGTCATATCCCGCCCCAATAAACCCGAACGCAACGCCTCGCTTCCCGTCTCAACGCCTACCTGGACAAGATAACAATTCGCATCTTTTAAAGATGCGACTATTTGTTCCGTACAGTTATCCAGGCGCATATTCGCGGAAAACGGAAGTCCTACTTCTTTCCGGTATATCGCCGAAAATTTACTGACCCACTGTTCATCAAGCGTAAATACATCATCCACAAAATGCACAAATTTGAAATTATCAAATTGCCTGACGAAATTAATCTCGGCGCAGATATCTTCTGTTTGCCTTGCGCGGTAAACCGGGCCCTTGCCTTCGTACAAGCGGTTATATTCCGGATTAAAACAATACGAACAGGAATAAGGGCAGCCGCGGTGCGCGATAAACTCCCTCCTCCTTAATGCTTTAAGTGAACCGAATTTTTCTACAAACATCCGGTGGTCGGCAAACGGCAGGCTGTCTAAGTTCGATATCAAAGGGCGCAGGGAATTGGAAAAAACCTTTTGGCCTTTTTTGACCCAAAGGTTTTCCATCACTTCGGGCAATTCCCGGTATTTTTCCAAAAAATCCGCCAATTCCGTAAAAGCCAATTCCGACTCGCCCCTGGAAATTACGTCAACCCCAGGCTCATTGATTATTTGCGGGTAAAATGTCGCATGCGGCCCACCAAAAACAGAATAAAAGTCCAGCCGTTCTTTAAGCCGTTTATTAATCTCAAGGTACTTTTTCTGCGTACCCGTAATCACGCTATAACCTATCAGCTGCGGAGCATAGCTTAACAAATCCCGCAGTTCCCCTTCATCAGAATGCCCGGATATCTTAAAAACTCTGACTGTATGCCCGCTTTTCTTTAACGCTCCGGATAAATAAGCCAGGCCTAAAGGCAGTGAAAAGCCTATCTTTTCCAAAACAAACGCTACTTTCATTTTCGGTTGAATATCCTTAACCCGTTTATCATTGCCAGTATGCTTACAATAAAACCCAGGATCGCTTTTGTGCCAAAATGCAGCGGCCGGCGCATAATAAAATCAAAATTGCACACATACGCAAACAACGCCGCTCCAAAAATAAAAATAATGGTTCCTTTAATTTTGTCTGCCGATTTTCTTTGCATAATCAAATTTACTGAAATGTTCGTTTATTAATACCTGCGCGATGTTATTGGCTAAATTGGTTTCATCATATGGACAATATCAGAAGTAGATACGCCGGGTATCCCCTTGTTTATTACGCTAAACTTTACGCCTTCTATCCTTTTATTTAAAATTTCCTCGAGTTTCCCGGGATAAGCTCCTCCCCCCCCATAGCCGTCGTAGATTCTCCTAAGCAGAGGATACGGTACCTGCCTTCCCCAAAGATGTCCTTCGCGCGCGCATCCTGCCTGGAAAGATAAATAAAACCTGCTAGCCGCAAAGCAAATTCAAGAACTAAAAAGACAACCAAAAATCCAAATAATAAAACCAATATTTTTTGCTTTAAGGCTATAACAGGCGCCTGCATTTTAAAACACCCTCATTTTAATTGAATGATTGACAATAGCCCGTTTATCTGACCCTTGAGTTCGCAGAATCTTCGCAAAGATAAAAACCTCTTAAGTATATACCCTGGCCTGAGATAAAATCTTTTATGCGCATGATTAATGAAGGAACGATAATAATTTTTATCGGCGATACTCTCGGGCACGTACAAAAAACCGGTATGGTCGGTTATGCTGCAATTCTTGGTGAAATCAAACTCGTAGCCTTTTTCTTTTAGATTTTTATACATTTCCGTTCCGGGATACGGGACAAATTTGTTGAAGTGAGCATAATCAACTTTCATTTTGATGGCAAAATCCAGTGTTTTTTTAAGGCTCTCTTCTGTTTCACCGGGAGTGCCGACAATAAAATCAGCCCGGACGTTTAATCCGGCTTCTTTTGCCCACCTGACTGCGTTGATATTCTCATCAAGCGTCGCGCTTTTTTTTAGGCGTTTAAGCATTTTTTCGTCCCCTGACTCCAGGCCGTATAGGACTTGCCAGCACCCGGAGCTTTTCATTTCTTTTAATAATTCGGGAGTGACGCTGCCGACAGTTGTTAAGCATGTCCAGGTAAATTTAAGCTTCATTCGCTTTATGCCCCGACATATCTTAAAAACCCGCTCGTTATCCATAGTAAAGCAATCGTCGAAAAAACGTATTTCTCTTGCGCCATATTTATAAAGCACCTCTTCTATTTCTCCGAGTACGTTTTCAGCGCTTCTCTTACGGTAAACATTCCCGAATACCGAACGATCACAAAAAGTGCAACTATGGGGGCAGCCGCGGGAAGTTATCATTACTGCCAAAGGGAGTTTTTTATATGATGCGGGCGTAGGCGAATACCTGCTTAAAGAAGGAAGGAGATTCCGCGCCGGATAAGGAATATTGTCCAAGTTATCCAGATACCGTCGCTTTTCAGTAGCCACCATCTTACCATCTTGCATAAATATTATCCCTTTAACTAAAGACAAGCCCGATACTCCATTTTTCTTGATATGCCTTGCCAGTTCCAAAAAGGTTTCTTCCCCTTCTGCGATTACGCCTATATCAAATACGCCTTCTTGCATAGCCCCAAAAGGAACAGCGCTGATATGCGCGCCGCCTAAAACAAACATGCTTCCCGGAAGCTTTTCTTTCAATTTAGACGCCAAGAATTTTGCGGATTGAAAATTAGCAATAGATGAAGTCAGGCCGATAATCTGCGGCTTATCGGAAATAATACGATTAAACCCTTCGGTAAATGGCTCAACCGTAAAATCTATAATTTTAACCTTAAATTTATTCTTTTCTAAGACAGCGGCCAAATAAGCCAGACCTAAAGGCGGGATGATATTCAATACATACTTTATACTTTTTGACTCTCCGACTGAATACTTCTCTTCGAATGGCGGATTAATTAAGATTATTCTCATTTAAAATAATACCCACAAACCTCTTTTACATCGCTTAATTCCTTATCCCGTTCATCAATCGGAAATATTTTACAAAATAGCGGCTGATTGTCATGAATAGAACATTTTCCATTTTTAAGATACGGACACCAGGGCAAGGTTGCCTTACAGCAGTGGCCTTTTAAGGAACACGCGCCTTTTCGCCTTGCCATTTGGGCATCAAGATACTCTTTGGCAAAATAAAAAATTAGCCGTTTGCGGGCAATCGCATACAAATATTTATATTTTCCCGTTATTATTAGTCTAAAAAAAATCGCGATACCGTTACTGAGAGAATAGAAATTAATTGGCTGTTCCACGGATAACTTTGGATATAAATTTAATTTCATTTTGTTTTAAGTTAAACCCGGATGGCAAATATAGACCTTTACGGCACAGCTCTTCGGATACCGGATATTTTCCCCGGCAGATCTTTGAATATACAGGCTGCAAATGTATGGGAATGAAAAAGATCCGGGTTTCTATGCCTTTCGCGGCAAGTTTTGCCCTTAATTCGTTACGAGTAATGCCAAAATCTTTATTCACCAATATCGCATACATCCAAAAAACATTCTTCGCATATTCTTCTTCGGGTGGAAGAATAATCCCGGGTGTGCCTTTAAGAAACTTATTATAAAAATAAGCGTTGCGGCGTTTTATTTTTATAAATTCTTCCACCCGCTCAAGCTGCGCCAAGCCCACAGCCGCCTGCAAATTGGACATGCGGTAATTAAACCCCAACTCCTTATGCCAAAAATGCCCTTCTTTAGAAAATGCCAAATCCCGCAAGAATTCCGCTTTCTCCTTTATGCGTTTATTACTTGTAACCAGCATTCCGCCTTCGCCGGTAGTGATAATTTTATTTCCATAAAAACTAAAGCAGCCGATATCTCCGATTGAGCCTACTCTTTTCCCTCTATATTCCGCGCCGTGCGCCTCTGCCGCATCTTCAATTACATATAACCTGTGTTTGCGCGCAATCTTCAAAACTTCATCCATCCTGGCAGGATGGCCGTAAATATGCACGACAATTATGGCTTTTGTCTTATCGGTTATCTTCTCTTCAATCTTGGCGGGATCAATACAGAAGGTTTTTATTTCTGAATCCACTAATACCAGTTTTGCGCCTTGATACACTACGGCATTTGCCGTGGAAACCATGGTAAAGCTAGGCATAATTACTTCATCCCCCCTACCTATTCCCAGGCTCGCCAATGCCAAATGCAAAGCGCTTGTACCACTGCTTACTGATACTGCATATTTAACCTTACAAAACTTGCTGAAGCCTTTTTCAAATTTTTCAACATATCCGCCCAACGAAGAAATCCATCCGGTCTTAATGCAATCCGTCAAATATTTAATCTCATTCCCGTTTAATAGCGGATCGCTGACCGGAATTATTCTGGACCTGCGGTTTAAAACAGGCTCAGGAGCAGGAAGTATAGAATTTAAGTTTAAGCGCATAGTTTAAATAAATTACACAGTATTTTGCGAATTGAAATAAATTTGCTGAAGTCTTGCTTACGCCTCTTTGGCGCGAAAGGCAGATATACGGTATCTCTTTTATTTTAAAGCCGGATTTTTCAGCTTTATATATAAAGCCAGTAAAATATTCTCCGCATATGCCGTCAAATTTAATCTTATCAAAAATACCCCGCCTGGCCATCGCATATCCGCTGGTTAAATCTTTGGTTTTTGTGCGGAGTAAAAAGTTAGCCAAAGAATTAAACGCCTTGCTTGCCAAAACCCTGATTTTTTCCCGACGCCCGTCTCGGCCGCCTGGCACGTATCGGGAAAGTAGCAGGATGTCATAACTGTCAAAACTCTGGCACATCCAAGTAATAACCCCGGGGACTGAAACAAAGTCCGCGTCAAGCCATAAAACTATTTCCCCGTTAGCGTTAAGTATACCCTCGGCCAAAGCGCCGGGCAATCCTTTTTTATCTAAACGGCTTATCAGTTTAATTTTTGGATTTTTTTTGGTTAATTCGCCGATTAATTCGCCTGTCCCATCGGGAGAATTATCGTCTACGATAATAATCTCTTTTAAATTAACGACTTCTTTTAAAATTAAACCAACGGTATCGCTGATAACTTTCCGCTCGTTATAGGTAGGTATTAAAACTGATACATCTCCGTGCATTACTATGGAGTCCTAAAAGAATGTGGCGCCTACGGGGAAAAATAAATTTACCACCTCTTATGGTAAAGCTGTTCGGTATTGAAAGTGCCCTGGGCGATAGGCCCGACAATAGAATTCACAAGGTAATTGATATTGGCGACAAATTTCTTTGGCACAAAAATGATATCGTCAGGGTTTAAAAGTATATTATGGCGGAAATCCCCCTTTAAGAGCGCGCGGTTTAAATTAAGACGTATGCCTTTAGGCTTTAATAACCCCCCCTGGATGACGATTACGCTGTTGACTACGGCATTAGAATTAAACCCCCCTGCCATGGCAATTGCCTCTACGACCCTCTTCTTGCCGGTAACGGTATATACCCCTGGGCTAAACACTTCCCCAAGAACCATTATCTTCTTTCCGCCTAATTTCTTGATAGATATAGAGACCTCCGGATACCTGATATACTCTTTTAGCTTCCCGGTGAGCTCCTCGTCAAGCTGGGTAATGGTCTTGCCCACTGCCCAGATGTCTCCCACCAAAGGAAATGATATCCTGCCGTCCGGACGGACGATTACTTCCTGGGTCAAATCCGGATTTTGCCATACTGTTATATTTAGAGTATCATCTTCACCAAGAGTATATTCCAGGCCCTGGTAAACTTTTTCCGGCAGGGGAACAACCTTCCGTGGCTCTTCTTTAACTTTCGGGGCTTGTTTAGGGGCCTCTTTTTTCGGCTTAGCCGCTTCTAATGCCAGGTTAAACTGCTCTTCGGCTTCCTTATATCTGCCTTCGCGGTAATAAATATTTCCCTTAAGATAATGCTG
This sequence comes from Planctomycetales bacterium, assembly GCA_005239725.1. Taxonomy (GTDB): domain Bacteria; phylum Omnitrophota; class Gorgyraeia; order Gygaellales; family Profunditerraquicolaceae; genus SBBM01. Next base: position 8,659 of record SBBM01000004.1, read on the forward strand.
CCTCGCTTTCTCTTTATTATCCGGGACATCGGCAAAGGAATAAGTATTTAAGACGACAAAAAAAATGAGCAGGATGGCTTTCTTAATATTTTGCGGCATTTTATTTATCCGGCTCTAAGATGACTTCTACTTTCTTTTTGAGTTCTTCTGCGGTCTTCTTTTCTTTTGCTACGGCAGCAGGCACAGAGGCATCCAATGACGCAGATACGCCGATTATCCTCTCCTGGAGCGCAGAGTTTAATCTTACTGCCTGGGCAAGGTCATCAATGGTCTTTTTCTGCCTGTCTTTGGTTTCTGTCAATTCATTTTCCACGCTTGCAACGCGTTTTCTCAGGTTGGCAACCTCGTCATTAAGCGCGGAGATTTCCCTGCGCTTCTGGTCCAGATCTATCTCCTTTTGGGTAAGGAGGTCGGAAATCTGCGCCATCTGGGCTTTTAAGTTATTATACAGGACGCTTACATCTTCAAAATTCTGCTTCTGCCGGGTCAATTCATCCTGCGATGCATCCTTTAGGGTAGTTACCTGGGAAAGTTTATTTTCAAGCGCCTTCTTTTCTTCCTCTTTTTTCGTCAATTGGTGGTTTAGCGATTCCAGGTTCTTCTCTAAAGTTTGAACCATCTCTGTCTTCTTATCCAATAATTCCTGCACCTCGGTTAAGCGCGGCTGCAGAGAAAGGATTTTTTCCTGAAGTTCCTTGATTTTAGCCGGCCCTGCCCCTGAATCGGAAAGCATCCTTTCCGAATCTGCCAATTTTACCTGCAGCTCGGTAAACTTTTCCTTCAAATCCGCGGATTCCTTCCTGGCCTTGTCTGCTTCTATTTCTTTTTTAATCAGGATATCGGAAACTTTATTTATCTGCGCTTTTGCATTTTCATAGAGGGAATTTGCGCTGTTTAATTCCAGATTTAACTTTTCTTTTGCCGCACTCAACGCAGAAACCGTTGCATTCTGCCTGGCAATCTCTTCTTTGGCGGATTTAAGGCTTTCCTCCAAAAAAGATTTTTGCAATGACCACTCCTTTGCCTTTAGTATTTCCTGACGGGCAGATTCCAGCTCTTTTTCTAAATCAGGCATGCGCCCCTCCAGGCTGGACACTGCGTGTCTTAAGTTCAAGGCCTCTTGTTTTTGAGTATTTAATTCCTGATTTTTTTTGGTTAATTCTTCGGAAATCCGGGAGAGTTGCATCTTTAAATCGTTATTATTGGATTCCAACAATTTAATCTGGGTGTCCTTTTGGGCAAGGTTTACGTTGAGCCTGTTCAGGTTATCTTCCAGGCCCGGGACCGCGGCGCTCTGTTTAACGGCAATCTTCTGATAATCGCCAAGCCTCTTCTCTAACGAAACCTTGTCTTCTTCGAGCACTCTTACTTTCTTTTCCAGAGACCTATTGACGGTTGCCAGGTTCGAGTGGTCCCTTTGCAATTGTGTCAGTTCCTCTTTCAGCGAATTTAAATCTTTTTCCTTTTTGGCGATTTCTTTTTCAAGGTCTCCTATCTTTTTCTTTAAAGGAGAAACCAGGTCTTTATCCAGCCCGCTAAGCTGGCTTCTGGTAAATTTTAAATCTTCGGCAACCCGCATGAATTCTTTAGTGGTGCCCTGAAGGCGGTTATTTACATTTAAATTTGCCTCCCGCAATGCCGCATTTTCATCATTAGCCTGGATTAGCTCTTTATTTAACTGCTCTATTATATTCTGCGCGCTGGTTAAGGCATTTTTAATTGTCTGTACATCCTTTAGCTCCTGCAACTGCCTGTCTTTTTCCTGCACCGCCTTGGTCAATTTAGTTATCTGCCTTTCAACCTGGACATTCATTTCCTTTATCTGCGCCTGTGCATTCTGCAGGGTATTATTAAGCTTGAGATTTTCTGCCTTCTGTTTGCCGATTACGCCGAATAATAAAAGAAGCAATGCTCCGCCGATGCCGAAAACTACTGACAATTTTATCTTATTTAACATATGCGCCTTTATTTCTTTTTTATGCAGTCCTCAATGCAGACCATGGAATTCTCCGCCAAATCTATCTGTTTTGGCTGTTTTAATTCCTTCCCGTATGCATCGTATGTAATGCTGACAACAGGACGCAAAGGTAAGTGGATATTTTCTTTGATTACCACGCCTACCTCTTTAGTATTTAGCCGCACGCTTATCCCTATGGGGAAAATCCCTATCCTTTCGATTAAAACCTTTATTATCTGCGAATTAAACGCCCCTTTGTCGTTAAGGATGGTTTTTATTGTTTCTAAAGGCGTATAGTTAGTGCGGTAAGGCCTCTGGTGTATCATGGCCTCATAGACATCAACAAGCCCTATTATCTGGGCGTATTCGCTGATCTCTGCGTCTTTTAAACCGGCAGGATAACCGGAACCGTCCATACGTTCGTGCTCTTGCATCACCGCGTTGCGCACATTAAAGGTGAATTCCTTGTCAATTTTATTCAAAACCTCGGCACCCGCCTTCGGGTGCTGCTTAACCTTCTCATATTCTTCCTTCGTCAATATCTCCTGCTTGTTGATTATATTCAGGTATTGTATTATGCCGATATCGTGGATAAATGCCGCCGTGCCTAATTCGATTAAACGGCTTTTCTCATAGGCTAAACCCGCGCCTATCTCAACAGATATGATGCATGTATTGGCCGCGTGGCAATAAAGGTAATCATAAACACCGGGATAATCAATCAAACACAGCCTTAATAATTCTTTCTTGCTCTCACTAATCAGATAATCGGTGATTCTCGTTACCAACGCGTTAAGCTTAAGGGCAAGGCCGGCTTCATAGGTTAAATTTGCCGCATAAACACCCCTGGCTTCCGATACTAATTCCTCATACAATTTGAGCGCATCGCGGTTATTTACAGAGTGTTCACTGGAAACAAGAGACGATATCTCGATTTTATCCGGCGGATTAACTTTATCCTTATCTTTATCTTTTCCCGGACAAAAATCTCCAAAAAAATCAGATATCCTAACCACCCTTTTCCCCTCCGGAGATTGGAATATTAACATCCAATACATCTAAATCCTCGTTAACTTTGGATATCATCTTTTTATCAATAGCGGTTACTCCGTTTCCAAAACCGACGAGAAGGGCTAAATCGCAGATAGTATTAATCCTGCGGGGTATGCCTGCGGAACAAAGATATATTTCGCGGTATGCATCATCGGAAAATATAGGCTTTTTTGCGCCGGCCATATTCAGGCGGTGCAAAAGGTATTCTTTCGTCTCTTCCTCGGTTAAAGCCTTAAGATGATACCTCGTCACTATCCTCTGCACGAGCTGCGGCAAGTTAACAATAAGACCTTTCAGCTCAGGCTGGCCGATGAGGATAATGGTCAAAAGAAAGGCATTGTCCAACTGGAAATTTAAAAGCAAGCGCAATTCTTCAAAAATATCTTTGTCTTCGATTGCCTGGGCTTCATCAACCACTATCACGGTATGCCTGCCGCCGTTATGGTTAGAATATAAAATCTTATGCAGCGCATGAAACAAGTCAACTTTACCCTGGTGCGCCTCGGTTCCGCTTAACTGATGAATAATCTCCTGGATAAATTCCAGGCCCGAGAGCCTGGGGTTAAGGATAAACACGGATTGATAGCGGTCCTCTTGCTGGAGCTCATGCCAGAGCACACGGCTCAACAAGGTCTTTCCGCTGCCGTACTCGCCGGTAAGAAGCGCAGCTCCCTTATTCTCGCGGACAACATAGAGCATGCGCACCAACGCCTCTTTATGCTGTTGCGAATAATAAATGAATTTCGGGTCAGGGGTATTCTCGAAAGGCTTCTCTTTTAATCCCCAGTATGCGGTATACATATTTTATTTGGACGGCCCCGGGCTTATGTCTTTTCTGCTTATGCTGGAAAAAGAATAATCCCTGGTTGTCTTATCGTCAACATGGTAACTTAAAATACCGTGCATCCTCTGCATATCCGCGTCAATTTCTCCTCTCCAGAAGGCGATACCGGATTTATCCGAGCTCTGCATAGTCTCCCATACCGCTATCCCGCCGTCCTGTACAGTGAGGGTATAATTAGTTGGGGGGAAGCCTTTTTTAACAAAACCGGCTACGCCGATCTGATTTTCCTTAAAAGTTATGATATCAGATTCTTTTTTGCCCTTTGCGGACAGCAATGATAACTCTATCTCCCACTCGGTATTGTTTAATCCCTGGCGCACCTTCTCGGTAAATACCCTCTGTGCCTCAAGAGCCTGCTCTTTAGCTTTATCGACTTTCTTTTTGGATTCTTTCGGCACAGGTGCCTCTACACCCGCAGCCTCCTTGCTTTTCTTACTCCTTGCCCATACCGTTTCCGCCTGGAATAAACCCAGCGATAAAAACGCTATTACCCCTAACCCCGCGATAATCGCCCTCATTTACAGCCCTCCTTTTTTATTCCATTGGTTTCTTACCTTCCCAAGTCTGCCAGGTAAGTATATATCTTTTAACCCAATCCACATCCTTATCTTCGGCCTTGCTTAACCTCAAAAATTTACGGAAATGCTCAACTGCTTTAGGCCTGTCAACCATGTATTCGGCGTATATGTAACCCAGATTATAATGCGCATAAGCATCATCAGGATTAAGCTCCAGCGTCTTCTCGTATTCTGCAATCGCGCGGGAATATTCCTTATTCTGGGTATAGAATACCCCCAGGTTATAATGCATGAGCGCCGTTTCTTTTAAGAGGACCTTATTTTCACGCGCCAGTTCCGCGAATTTCTTCGGTATCTCTGAAGCCTTCTTTTCTAAGACTTTGTTTTTTGCTAATGCCTTATTGTAGAGTTCCTTAGACTCTCCCAATTGCCGGCGGTAAATTTCAGCCTGGGCAGTGATGTTCAGTTTCTCTTCTTCAACGCGCTTTATTTTCTGCTCTGCATGTTTCTGAGCCCTTAAAGCTTCATTGAGCTTCTTCTGCAGCCGGCTGACTTCCTTGCGTGTTTCTCCCACTATTTTATATTCAATTTGCATTTTTTCAAGAGAATTCTTCAGGGCCTCTTTTTCCTGAACTATTTGGTATTGAGAACTTTCCAGCTCTTCCATCTTCTGCTGCAGAAGCAAATTCTGCTCCACCCTGCCCTGTAATTCTTTCTGGAGCTGCTCTTTCTCATTCGCAAGCCTGCCGGCATTGTTCTCCGCATCCTGGTATTTATTTTTATATTCCAGGAGCGACTTGGCCTGGGCAAGTATGTTATCACGGTCTGCCACCACCGCGTCGTATTCTTTTTTAAGTTTATCGTAATCTTCCTTGGTTTGGGCTGCGGCAAAAGTATATATCCCGAATAAAAATGTAAATAATAGAACTATTGTCTTTTTCATTAATTTCTCCTTGAGCACAAAGTGCTTTTGTTTAGCGAAATCCCGCCCATCAGGCGGGGCGAGTTAAAAGTTTCTCGCCGGCTTGAGCTCGAAGCCCTGCGGCTCTTTTTTAAGAGCCGGATAATCCTGGTAAGCTTTAACCTCAAGGCCCGACGGCTCCTCAGTAAAGCCCGGGTAACTCTTATCCTCTTTATCCAGCCGCACGTGCAAATCCCTGTCATAACCGGTAGTTAATTCGTCTCCGCTGATGATATGCGGTGTCAATAAAACCATGAGTTCCGTGCGTTTTGTCGTATCTGTTTTCGACTTAAAGGCGTAACCCAGTAGCGGTATCCTTCCGAAAAAGGGGGTTTCCTGGGAATCCAAGAGCTTTTCTTCCTTGCTCAAGCCACCGACAAGAATACTTGTGCCGTCCTTAACCATGACCACTGTTTCGGCGGTAGAAGTTTCAATAATTGGGATTTTATTCTTTTCGCTGGTCTCCAGATAAGAAACAACGCTGCTTATCTCGGGTTTTATTTTTATGGTAACGTAACCCTCATCATTGATATTCGGGGTGACGGATAGCTGAGTACCAACATCAATATAAGTAACCGATTCCGATACGGTGGTGGTGCCCTGGCCTTGAGTCCTGGTAGTAGTTACATAAGCCTGCCTTTCCCCGACGTGGATTTTCGCCTCCTGGTTATTTACCACCGCCATCTTAGGGTTAGAAAGTATGCGCGTCTCGCCTAAGGTGCGGAGGTATTTGATGATAGTGTCAAAATCATGCTTTCCCACCTGGCCCAGATGCATTTCTTGTGCGGCGATACTTTTTTTGCCGGCGGAAGTGCTGGAGGTTGTCCCGGAAAAAGGATAAGAACCGACATAACCTACATTATGAATGGTCTGCTCGCGCGAACGCCAGGCATCGGTAGATACCCCCCCTGTCCAACTGAAGGGATAAGAACCAAGATAAGTCAACCCCCCCTTCCTGGCTAAATTAAACAGGCCTTCCCATTGTATGCCGGTACTTAAGGCATCGGATAATTTTACCTGGATAATTTTTGCGTCTATAAGGATTTCCTTTGTCTTCTTATCCAAACCCTGTATCAGGGCAGCCATATCCTGCATCCTCTCCGGAAGAGTCTGGATAATAACCTGGTTTGTGCGCTCGTCTGACTTTATGTAACCTACTTTCTTTGTATCCAACTGGGATTTGAGCTGCTCCTCTACGTCTTTTGCCCGGGCGTATTTAAGGTTAAAAATGCGTATTGTGCTCTTTTGGTCCATCATGGATAAGGCCTCTTCTATCTCCCGGATTTTATCCTGAGTATCCATAACCAGGATTGTCCCGGACTCCGAATCGATGATTATTTTTCCGAAATCTGTTTTAATGCTTGAGAGTAGATTATTGACCTGGTCCGGGATGGCATACTGTAAATGGAATATCTTTACCTGACGCATGTCGGAGAAATTTTTTCCGTAAAGGGTCCTGTATTCCTTTTCCGTCATCACATTATAAATCCCTCCTTGTTTTATATAAGCAAGGCTGTTACTGCGTAGCATGATGTCAAAAACGTCCCGCAATGAAACGCTATCCACAATAAGGGTTATGCGGCCAGAAACCTCTTTTGTCGGTATGATATTTAATCCGGCCTTCACGGCTAAAAACTTCAATGCCTCGGTAATTTCAATGTCGCGTAAATCCAGGGAAATTGTCTTATCCAGAAAATCACCGGAAGCCAATGCCGCGTTTCCATGCAATATAATGGGTTCCTTAAGCGTATCCTGGGCAAAGGCGTAGCAAAGCGTCGAAGTTAATAATATAAGCATATGCAAAAATATTTTATTTAACCGCATTTTATATGCCTATGAGCTTCTTGCGTATCAGCGCAAAAGGATAACCCTCTTTTGCCAAAGCTGAAATCTGCCTTAATCGCCTTCCCACCTGAGGCCGGTTATAAATCCGCATATTCCCTTTCTTAGAAACTACCTGAAGGAGTCCGGCATTGGTGTAACGGTTTATCACCTGATAAGAAAGGCTGTATTCAACCGCTATCTCTTTTGCAGTGATGATTTTATTCATGGTTCATTACTGCGCATTAAGGGTTTCCCAGGTAAGGATGTATTTCCTTACCCTTTCCGCATCCTTATCGTTAGGCGATAAAATAAGGTATTTCTTAAAATGTGTAATCGCCTTATCGCGATTATTCAGGTACTCGGAATAAATCACGCCCATATTATAATGCGTCTCAGGATCTTCCGGCTTTACTTCAAGGACCTTTTCGAATTCGCCTATCGCCCTCTGATAATCCTGACCCTGGGTATAAATAACGCCAAGGTTATAATGAAGGGTGGCATTCTCATTAGGAAGCTTGGCGTATTTTTCTTTGAATGCCTTGTATTCCTTTTTAATTTGCCCGCACTCTTGCTGGAGTTTCTTATAATCCTGGTTCATGCCGGCAATGCCCTCTTTCATCGCCTTATTTTCTTTTTCTAATTGCCCTTCATATTTAAGTTTATCCTGGTAATCCTTAATCTGCTTCTCATACTCTTCTTTCTTTTTTAAAAGGACGGCATTCGCGGGCTCAAGCATATTTAATTTTTCCTGCGCAACTTTAAGCGATTCGCTCAGGATATCCCGCTCCTTCAGCGCATCAAGATGGCGCTTCTCCAAATCGGTATTTCTCTGAGAACTCATTACGTACTCGTCTTTCATAAACATATTCTGCTGACCCAGCTTCCTGTTATCTTCTGCCAGCGAAGAGTTCTGGCTCTCCAACTCTTTCAATTGGGCGCTTACCTGGTTAAACTTTCCCCGGAGGGAATCATTTTCATCGCTTACGTTTTTATAAAGCGCATGTAAATCGCTTAACTCTTTCTGCAATTTTGATATTGTTGACTGCGTTTCTTCTTTCTGATATTTTGCCTGATTCGCCTGCATCTTCAGTTGACCCACCTGGGAATCCGCCTGCGCAAATTGCTCTTTAAGCCGGTTAATCTCCGCAAGGTAGCCCTGGCTTTCCTTTTTGGCAGCCGCCAATTCATCCTTAAGCTGGCTGCTATATTGTTCGGCCTTATCGGAGCTGACGCGCAATAAGTTTAATTCTTTTTCATTTTCTTCAAACTTCTTCAGTAATTCTTTATTCCTGGCCTCGGCTAATTCCTTTTCCTTGGTAATCTTATGCTCCACGCCCTTATAAAAATACAAATCTTTCTCCAGTTGCTTGACTTTATCGTTCAAGGTTATTTTTTCCGCTTCTCTCTGGGTCTTCAGCTGGCTAACTTCGTTTTCTTTGCGCTCCCGTAACTGGGTAAGGGCCTCCTGATAAAGAACGAGCTTGCCCGAAAGTTCTTCGTTTTGTTTCCTGGTTTGGCTAATCTCCTGTTGTAATTGGCTGGACAAGGTTTCAGCTTTATCCAGCTCTTTGCGCATACGTCCAACTTCTTGCTGATTCCCCTGTAATTGTCCTGACAGGCTTTGCTTTTCCTTGATAAGGCTTAAAATCCGGTCCTGTGTATCATCAAACGAGTGAGTAAGCTTTTCGTATTTTGCATTTAGATCTTGATACTTATTGCCTAGGTCCTTCTTTTCTTTTTGCGAACTGGCTAATTGTCTTTCTGAATCCTTTATCAACCTCAAAAGGTTTTTCTTTTCTTCTGCGGCTGCTTCCTGGCCTTTTTCCAACTGGGAAAGCCTGTCCTCGGCAAGAACAAGCGAATTATTTAATTTTTCGTTCTGCTTAACGAGTTCGGATTTCTGTTTTTCCAAATCTTTAAGTTGAGAATCAATCTGGGCTTGAGTTTCTGATAGCAAATCTTTTTCCCGGGTAAGGGCCTGATATGAATCATGGTAATTTGTAAGGTCAGTTTTCAACTCTGCCAACTTTGCATTAAGGGCTGCGACTTCGGATTCCTTCTGGGTTTTCGACTGGGTAAGCTGCTCATTAAGCTTGGCGAGCTCGGATTCCTTCTGGGACTTGAGTTGGGTTAATTGTTCGTCGAGTTTATTGTACTCTGATTGAAGAATCTGGTTTTTTTGGCTTACAACCTGGCTTTGTTTTTCGCTGTCCGATTTTTGCCTTTCAAAATCTTTAACTTGGAGGGATAGGAGGGATATCTGCTCTTCTTTCCTGGTCTTAAGGTCACTAAGCGCATCCTGATAGAGATTAAGTTTACTGCTTAAATCCTCCTTTTCTTTCTTAAGCCGGCTGACTTCATCCTGGAGTTGTTTATTAGATTCCCCGGACTTAGATGCCTGCTCGCCCATCTCTTTTAATTGCTGTTGGAGGGCCTGGAGTTGGCTGGTTAAATTCTGTTTTTCTTTGCCGAGGCTTAAAGCCTGCTTCTGCGTATTATCAAGCGACTGGGAGAGCTTTTCGTATTTTGAATTCAAATCTTCCTGCTGCTTCTTCAGGGCCTTGATTTCATCCTGAGCCTTGGATTTATCGGTTTCAACCTGGGAGAGCTTCTGGGAATGCTGGGTAAG
>SBBM01000006.1 GCA_005239725.1 Planctomycetales bacterium
AAAACTTCTCCCAATGTAATAAATCCTTGAGCGCCCTTTTCTCCCCGATTCCGAACTGACCGTCAGATTTTGGATAACCCAAGGGAATCAGACTGACCAATTTATAAGCATGAGGAACATTTAATAATTTTGCGATATCTGCGCAATAAGGCTTCTTATCCCCGGCCACCCAACAAGAGCCTATGCCTAGCGCCCTGGCAGCCAGCATAATATTCTCCGTTGCCGCGCATCCGTCCTCCAGATAATATTTGGTATCGCTAGAAAATACGGCAATGCAGGCCCTGGCCTCGGCAATAAACCTGCCGTTTTCCGCCAATCCTGCTATTTTCCTTAAAATCTGCGGCTCGGTAATAACAATAAATTCCCACGGCTGGACATTCCTGGCTGTAGCGGCAAACCTTGCGGTATCCACTATTTTTTCCAGCGCATCTTTTGGGATAGGCTTATCCTGATATTCCCTGATACTGCGCCGTGTTTTTATGATTTCTATAAAATCCATAAGCATCCTCTCCTTTAGGGAGTGTCACCGAAGGGGAGTGTCCCTAATAATCTTGCTATATTCTTGCCTAAAATATCTCCTTTGTCGGATTCACTGACATTTAAATCTTTAACTGCCTGGATTGAACCGGAAATATCTTTCTTTGCCGGCCAGTCGCTACCCCATAATAAATGCTTTGGCCCGGATAACTCCAGGGCTAAAAGAAGGTTGCTTTTCACCTTGTCTCCTCCGCTATCAACATAAATATTCTTTAAATATTCCGTCGGATTGCCCTTCAGGTCTTTGACAAAATCCATTGACCTTAACATCTGATAAGTAGCGTCAAAACGGTGCTGTAAAAACGGCAGCGCCCCGCCGAAATTAGCAAAAATAAAATTCAATCCCTGGTATTCGCGCAGGATATCCGACATCAGGAGTTTGCCGATAGACATAGTAATGTCAAAGACATATTCGATAACGGGAGTAAGCAAAGGGTCCTGCACCTTTTCATAACCTATGGGATTAACTATCTGGGAATGCACGAATACAGGTATCTTATCCTGCTGCGCTTTTTTATACACCGGCAGGAATCTCTTATCGTCCAGGTATGTTCCATTATAACTCGAAGCCAGAGAAACAGCCTTAAAGCCTAATTCCTCTACGGCGCGTTTTAATTCGCCTGCCATGTCTTGCGAATTATCCACGGGAAGGACAGCCGCCCCGATAAATCTTTCGGGATAGCGTTTTAAAATCCGGGCGACGTTATTATTGTAGATATGCGCTACCATGCTTAAACTTCCCAATTTTAGATGCGCGTCTGAAGTGGGATAACTTAATACCGCCTTATCAATGCCTGCTTCATCCATCTTCTTTACCTGGGCCTCAATATCGCCCCAGGCCCTAGAAAAAAAATGGGCGCTGGAAATTATCTCATCCGGAAGCCAATGGCTGTGAGCATCAATAATACTCATTTATAACCCCTTTATAAATGCGCCTGCTTTCTCTTTTATAAGACTTTCGGATTCAAAAAAACAACTGTTATGCCCGCCGCGCACCTGTAAAAATTCCTTCGGCCCAGGCGCATTCTCATAAAGTTTTTTGCTTAAATCATAAGGCACAATTTCGTCATTTATGCTGTGGATAAAAAACTTAGGCGCATTTATACCTCTTATTTTACTTAAGGAATCGAACCGGGAAGAAAAAATCCAATGCGGGATAAAAGGATAAACCAATTTTGCCATATCCTTAGCGTTGCTGAACGTGCCCTCCAGGACTAAGGCCATAAATTTATTCTTTTCCGCCAGGTCAATAATCACTGCCCCGCCAATAGACTCGCCGTAACCGATAATATTCTCAGGCGCAATGCCTTTGGCAAGAAGGTAATTATAGGCGGCCTGGGCGTCCTTATATAAGCCGTTTTCTGAAGGACTCCCCCGGCTCTTCCCATATCCCCGGTAATCAAAAATAAAAACATTGCAGCCGAATTCATGCAGTATTTTTATTTTTTCCAGGCGATGGCTGATATTGCCGGCGTTTCCGTGGGAGAACAGTATTGTTTTTGTTGCCCCTTCATAAGGTATAAACCAGCCGTGAATATCTTTATTATCAACGCTCTTAAAAACTGCTTCCTCAAAACTAAAACCGAATTCACTGGGAAGGCATTCTATAACTTTGTAAGGGTAAAATAGAGTCCGCCTCTCCATATACCTTAAATAAACGATAACTAGGATCAAGACCAAGCATATGCGTACGCAAATTATCAGCAATTTTAGCCCCCTGTACACTATTTATGCTCCGTGCTTTTAATTATGCGCTGAATCATCTCGCTTTCATAAAGAGATTTTATCTCTTCAAGCGCCTTCCTACCAAGCTCTTTTACGATGGCTTTCTCTATTGCCTCTAATTTCGCATCCAGGAAAATAAATTCCGGGTTTGTTTTTTTGCCTTTGTATTTCAGCTTAACGCAGGCGTTTTCCTTTTCGTTAATGTAATTGCGGAAATCATTGACGAACTTTTCAAGGTCCTTCTTCTCGGAAGGCAGATAGGAATCCTTTAATTCTTTTTCTATTTCCTGTAAAAGCGATTCATCTATTTCCAGTTGCGTAAATTTGCGTTCATAGCGGTCAAACGCTTCTTTTGTGGTTTTATAGAGCCAGATGAGGTAACGTTTTTTTAAACTGTTCAAATCTTGCTTATCCATAAAGCCTCCTTATTTTTCCGGGTGCGCCTGTTTAAAAGGAATCACGGGGCTAGTCCAGGGTGTCTGCTGATTAATCACTGCGATTTCCAGAGGGCAGACATTCTGCGGAACAGTCAAGGCAAATCTTACCGCATTTTCTATGGCTTCGGTAGTCATTAATCTGGAGGTATCCGCAGTTATTTCTTTTAACTTACCCGTAAGGTCAGTGTCGGTAACGCCGGGCAAAATCGAAGTAACTTTAATACCGTGGTCACGCAGCTCCCAGAATAATCCTTTAGAAAAAGCACGTAAGCCAACTTTAAGAGAGCTGTAAACGATAAAATTCCTGGGTAAAGGGTCGCAGAGAGTCGAACCGGAAACCATATTAATTATAGCCCCGGATTTACGCTCAATCATCTCATTAATCACCAGGCGGATCAACCGCACGTACCCCAGATAATTGGTGTGCGCAAGTTTTTCAAAATCCTCCAAAGGCTGCTTTTCAAATGGGTGCTGGCTGGAAACTCCGGCATTATTAATCAAAATATCTATCTTGCCGTATTTTTCCCTGGTTTTATTTACCAGGTTTTCCAGGTCCTCCAATTTTGTCACATCGCAAGCAACAGGCAAAATCTGGACTTTATATTTCGTGGCGATTTCGTCTGCAGTTTTTTCTAACGGCCCTTCCTGCCGGGCAGCTATGGCCAAATTTATTCCCAGGCTCGCCGCGGTCGAGGCCAAAGCTTTCCCTATGCCCCGGCTTGCCCCGGTGACAATCGCTACCTTACCTTTTAAATCCATCGTACCTCCTTGCAGGGACACCCATCCAGCCAATCGGCAGAGTGTCCCTAAAATTATTTTGAAATCACCAGGCTTCTGGCAAGAATTGCAAGCAATATCAAACCCGCGCCACAAACCATAAAATTAAGATTAAGGCTTTTTTGCATTAATAAACCGCCTAATGCGGAGCCCAATCCTCCGGCAAGAAAACGGATACTGCTATTTAAACTCGCCGCCTCATTTAAAAGTTCTTTCGGCAAATCCGTAAGCATGGTTGATAATCCGGCATGGTTAAAAGTCCAGCCCAGGCCCCAGACCAACATAACTAACGACAGGATAATTACACTGGTGCTAAAAATGAGCAAAGAGACTCCGGCAACCATCATAATTATTCCCCATTCCACAGTCTTAAACCTGCCCAGTTTATCCGCATAAAAACCGCCGATAACCTCTCCGAATACTCCGCTTAAACTGGTTAAAGTAATAAGCATGCTGATTAAAAACTGCGTGAAACCGAATTTGCGGACAAAATAAACGCTCAACCACGGCTGCACGCCGTGATAAATCAAGCTGACGATAAATATATAGATAAATATATGTAAGACTTGTTTGTTTTTAAAAACGCGCAGATAATTAACCTTTAATCCCTCTGCTTCATATTTAAAGCTGGGGAGGAAAAAATACATATAAACCAAAAGGAGGAACCCTCCTGTTGCCGGAACAATATAAATCAGACGCCAGGGAAGAATCCCGCTCAAAAATAAACCCGTGAGCGAAGCAATAAAGGTAATACCAAAAAATATGCCTACGTATTTACCCCGGTCTTTTCCTTCCTTCATCAGAGAAATAAGGATTAAAACTAAAGGCGTAACTGAAGCGCCGAAAACCCCCATAAAAAACCTGCCGGCAAAAAGAGCGGCGATATCCCTGGATAAACCTACTGCCAGGCTGCTTAAAGAAAACAGGAACAGGCAAAAGAGCCCAATCCTTCTTATGTCAAACACCCTGGCTAACGGGCCGTACAGCAATGCTGCCAGGCCATAGGGAAGCATGTAGAGCCAGACTGCCTTGCCAGCGAAAAATGGGGCTACCGAAAAAGAATCGGCTATTGATGGGATAAGCGCAGCAGTAGCGGCAACATTAAAAGATAATACCGCACCTTCCAGGCAAAGGATAACAAAAGTGGTCTGTTTCACTTTTTGGCTTCTTTTTCAATAACGCGTTTAAAAATTTCCAGGTTTTCCCGGGAATGTTTATTAATAAAACCTTCAACCTGCTCATCGTTAAACCTGGCTTTTTCGTCCATCTGAAAATGCTGTATCCAAGTCATCTCGATTCCTTCGGGTTTGGGCGTATAAAGCCAGACAATTTTCATAAATTCAAAAGGGAATTTCGGCTCTTCCCTTTCGGCATAAGTAAAATATTTATCTTTAAACAAGAGCCGCCAGGACTGCCAGGACTTATCTTCGTCGTCGGTAAGGCGGAAGGTGATTTTATTCCCCTCTCTTTTTACGACTTCCGCTTTCTTGTATTCGCCGCCGAATAATTCTGTCCAGCGCGGGATATCATTGGAAATATCAAACACCAAATCATAAGGCGCATTGATTATTATTGAATTACAGGTATGCCCCATTTTTCCTCCTCGCGCGGAAAGCGCACACCGGCCCATCCGATAGGGCCGGATGCTATTTTCCCGATAAGCTCAATAAAATCGCCAAATCTTCGCTTGCGCTCAATGAATGCGGCGCATTTTTCGGCATAAAAATAAATACTCCGGGTTTCATTTTTATTTTCTTGCCGTCTAATACAAATATGCCCTTACCCTTTAATATTGTTACTGCTGCCTCGCGGGTTGAGGTGTGCTCAGAGATATCGCTCCCTTTAGCCAGGCACATTAAAGTATGATTAGAGATATCTGTTTTTACCAAAACTTTACTGAAAACCCCCTCTTTGGGGAACTCCATCATTTTTTCTAAATCTATGATTGCTGATTCAAGCATTTTACACCTTTTTACATGACAAGCCCCTTCTCCTACTTTGAAATATACGAGACAGAATCTGTCCCCCTAATGATTGCAACAACGCGCGCCCAGGCAGCGCCGGTATTTTTTATCTTTACCGGAAAACAAATTACCCTGAAGTCGTAATCCGGAAGTTTATCCAGGTTAGCCAATCTTTCAATGTGAATAAATTCTCTCTTGCGCCCGTAAAAATGCGCCGGGTAGAACGCTTTCACATCCTTCTTCTCTGTAAATTCCTTAAGCATAAACCGGTAAGGTCGGTCAATGCCCATTGTGTCCACGCCAAATATTTTTATTCCCTTATCCAAAAGATAATCTATTGCCGAAATATCTATCCCGGGGTAATCCGTAAAATATTTCGGGCTTCCGTAAAATTTATCCGCACCGGTATAAATTAAAACTATATCATTTGGTTTTAGCCTGTAATTTATCTTTGCCAGGGCTGAATCCAAATCCCCTGCCATAATTACCTCATCAGGTTTTTTATGGGATAGGTTTAATTTTACGCCATCATCATAACAATATTCAAGGGGTATTTCTTCTGCGGTCTTTGAAGCCCGGCCTTCGGATTTAGAGCCATAGTGAAATGAGTAATCCAGGTGAGTGCCGATATGCACCGGAGAATGCACGGTTTCAAGGGATAAAAATTCTTCGTCGGGCAGGTCTTCTTTCTTAACGATACGCTTGCCCAAAAAATATTTTATCTTACCGAACAAGGTTTTGCCCATAATTACGCGGTTAAACTTCGCGACACCCGCTTTATGGGATACCCGCGCGATTTCGACATGATGAACTTCAAAGGCCTTATCGTCTATGGGTAGGCTTAAATCTATAATATTCATAGCGCCTTGGCGGATAGCGGATAGCGGATAGAAAACTTGATTTTGAAAATTTCCTATATGCTAAACGCTAATTTTGGACTGAACATTCTTCTCTATATCGTTAATGGTGGAAAATTTAGTTATCTCTTTCGGGCTTAATTTAACCTTAAATTCTTTTTCCAGGGCGATAACCGTTTCCACCATTTCAGTAGAATCAACGCCGATGCTGTCATAGAGTCTGGCATCATCTTTTAATTCCTCGGGTTTTACCCTTAATAATTTTACCAGGACCTCTTTTATTTTTGCTTTCGTATCCACTTCCACCTCCTTAAGGGACGTTCCCCAAGGGAACACCCCTATTTATACATGCACTTCGCCTTTAGTAGCGCCTGCCTCCCACTTGCCTACCCCGGCCATAACATCCTGGAAGCAAAGCTTAGCTAAAATATCAAAATTACTCTCCATAATCCGGTTAATCCTTCCCGGTTTTGAGAAGAATTCGCGCATGCACCAGGAACCCAGCCGCCCCAAATCTTCGATACTTAAGTGGTCGGTGGGCATAACCGGATGCAGGAAATCCCATTTGCTGAAATCAATATTTTTAGGGTCAATCCATTTTTTCTTCAGGCCCATCTTCCACATCGGCGAGTTGGGGGCAGGGGTAACATAACCTATCCAGAGTATATCCGGGTCAACCTCGTCGGTAAACTCATACCTTTGCTTAACTACTGCCTCGTCATCATGGTCAAAGCCCATCATGATATCCGCGACTACCGCAATATCGTGCTTACGCAGTATTTCAATGGTCCTCTTAATCTGGTCAACGGTAATCCCCTTGGCGATTTTTTTTAATTCTTCCGGGGTGGTAACTTCGATGCCGAATACACCCGTGAATAACCCGGTTTCCTTCATTAAAGGGAGTATTGGTTCGCAGTTAACCCAATCCACGGCGCGGCCCAAAGAAACCCATTTTATAGGATTATTGTGCGCCTTTTTCAGCTCGCAGAATTTTTTCACCCTCTCCGGATTAGTATTAAAGTTATCGTCCTGCAAAACTACAACTTTTACTCCATATTTTTTGTGCAAGAGATCCAGTTCTTCCATTACCCTCTCCGGAGACTTGGCGCGCCATTTAAGGAAGTCCGAAGGGTTACGCGGGTCATACTGGTCCCACTCGTAGCAAAAGGTGCAGGCAGAAGGGCATCCCCGGGAAGTAACCATATCCACAAAGGGTTTCCAGTGCGTGTGCCCGACATATTTATCCATGGGGAATAAATCGTACGCCGGAAGAGGTAATTTATCCAGGTCCATATTTAACGCCCGATACGGCCCCATGACTGCTTTCCCGTCTATCCTTGAGGTTACCCCGGCAATATCCGCCAGGTTCTTTTTCTTATCTATAGCCTCAATCAAATCCCCGAATGATTCTTCTTCTCCCATAACCACAAAGTCAACCGAGTTATTAGTTTCCAATGTTTCGCTAGGCATTGCCGAATACCATAAGCCGCCAAAGACTATCTTTGCCTTCGGCACTGCCTCTTTTATGCGCCTGGCAGCCTCATTAAAATGCGCGACCACCGCGTATCCGCCGTATGAATGTAATTGTTCGCCTAAAACAACCAGATCCGGATTCTTTTCTTTTATCTTCTGGACCATCTCGGCCATGGGAATTTCTAGGGCCTTGCAATCCAAAACCTCCAGGTTATCATAACCCCTCTCCCGGACATAGGCAGCCCAATGCGCGTATAACTGGTTAGGGGCAACGTGCTTACCGTGAGTTGCCCAGGCGCCGACTTTGGGCATAACGAATAAAATCTTCATCAGGTTTCTCCTTTCTCAACTACTAACACCGAATTAATCCCGCCCCTGCCGCGGGAGATTATCAATGCCTTACTTATATTGTGTTGCTTTGCTTCTTTCCTGACAAAACTTAATCCGTTAGCCGCCGGCTCATCCAGGTTGATTGTCGGAGGCACCAAATTATGCTCCATTGCCAGAAGAGAAACAATCAAATCCAATGCGCCTGACGCACCCAACAAATTCCCGAACATTGACTTGGGGCAACTTAAAGGTATATCTTTGAGCCGGCTGCCAAAAACAGTTTTTATCGCTCTTATTTCCGAGTCATCCCAGATATCTACCGCAAGACCGTCTAAACTTATGTATCCAATCTCCTCTTTATTAACCTTTGCGTCAGCCAGCGCCATTTCTATCGCCCGAGCTAATTCTTTTCCGTCGGAGGCGGGATTAATCCTGTCCACGGCGTCACAGGTTGTGCCGTATCCGGAAATATACGCTGATGGCCTTGCCCCGCGCGACTTTGCCCGTTCTATACCCTCCATCACTAATATACCGGAGCCTTCCCCGATTACGCAGCCGTCTCGTTTTTTATCAAAGGGCCGGTAAGCGTTTTCCGGATGGGCATTATTCTTTGAGAGCGCGCCGTAGGTATTACAACATAAAAGCGCATAAGGCGTAACCGGTGCCTCCATCCCCCCGGCTAAAATCAGGTTTAATTTATCTTTGCTTAAAACTTTACGCGCATAACCAATAGCCATTAGGGAACTAGCCCTATCGGCAACTACGGTTTTACTAAATCCTTTTATCCCGTAATAAATCGATACCTGTCCTTGAGGCGCTGCAGGGAACCACGCCGATGCCATATACGGCGACACCCCTTCACGGCCCTCAAGATACAAATCACGCAGCTCTGTCTCCGCATAAAGCCAGCCGCCGAGAGCATTGCCTAAAAATATGCCTACCAGGTTCGGGTCTTCATTTTTGATATCAATGCCTGCGTCCTGCAAAGCCATTTCGGAGGCAACCAGGGCCATATGCGAAAATGCGTCTATCTTCTTGAGTAACCTCTCGGATATATGGCTGTATCTTTCCAGGTCATCAATCTGTCCGGCAATGCGCGAGGGGTATTTTGAGGCGTCAAACCTGGTAATTCCCTTGATAAAAGAACGGCCGGATTTGATATTCGCCCAGAACTGGCGCTTGCCTATCCCCGAGGGGCTGACTACCCCGATTCCCGTAACTGCGATTTTTTCCATTATCCACCGAACCTTTTTAAGACTAAAGACGAGTGTATTCCGGAAAACCCGCTGCTTGTCTTTAATATAATATTTACCTTCTTTTCTCGAGCCACATTCGGAACATAGTCCAGGTCACATAAAGGGTCTTTTTCTTCCTGGTTTATCGTAGGAGGAAGTATATTCTTTTCAAAAATCATGGAGCAGACCGTTAGCTCCACGGCATTTGCCGCGGCCAGAGGATGGCCGATCATTGACTTAAGCGAGCTTATGGGTAATTTATACGCATAATCGCCGAAGATTGTCTTATAGGCATTGGATTCAAAGATGTCATTCATCCGGGTGGATGAGCCGTGGGCGTTGATATAATCTACTTCTTTGGGTTTAATTTGCGCGTCTTTTAAGGCAAGGTCTATGCAAGTAGCCATGGCTGTACCGTCGCTCGGCAGGTCAGTCATGTGAAAGGCATTGCAACTTGTGCCGAAACCTAACACCTCGCAATAAATCCGGGCATTCCGTTTTAAGGCATGATTCAATTCTTCCAAAATTAATATTCCTGCGCTTTCGGATAAAACAAACCCGTCGCGCTTATTATCAAAGGGGCGTGAGGCTTTTTCAGGGTTATCATTATGCACCGACAACACATTAATCACGTCAAACGCGCCGAAGGTAATCGGCGTAATCGGCGCTTCTGCCGCCCCGCAAATCATTATGTCCTGCTCTCCGTCCTGGATTGTCTCTAAACCAAACCCCAAAGAATCTGTCCCCGCAGTGCAGCCCGTAGATAAGGTATTGCATATTCCTTTAAGCCCGTATTTTGCGCTGATTTCTATGGATGGCGTATTAAACATCGCCGCGTCATATAAATCCGGGCGCACTTTTGAAGGGTCAATCGGTTTCTTGCCGTCTTCAGTCACCAGGGCAAACTCTTCTTCCATATATTTTGTGCCGCAAATGGCATTAGCCAGGCATACGCCTACGCGCTCAAGGTCAACTTTAGAAAAATTAAGGCCGCTATCCTTAATTGCCATATCCCCGGCCACTACGCCGAACTGCACGTATCTGTCCATGCGCACAACTTCTTCATGGGTAAGCCCTAACTTGAAAGGGTCAAAATCCCTCACTTCCGCAGCAATCTTGGTGTTGAATACGGAAACATCAAAACCATCCACTAATTTTACCCCGGATATACCCGAAGACATACCTTTCCAGATATTATCCTTGCCTATGCCGTTAGGCGACACCGGGCCTATGCCGGTTATGACTACGCGACGCTTCTGCATATTACTCCTTTTTCTCCTCTTCTATTCTTGTCACCTTAAATACAATGTTTCCGCCGTCGGGGCAGGTAACGGTATCTATTGAATCCGGGTTTTGCATAAAGAAAAACTTAGCCCCGAAATTTAAAGCGAATAGCGCCGGAAATGCGGTATGGAATGCCGCTCCGCAAAAATCCGGGATACATTTTAAACCTTTAGTTTCCCATTTATCCCCGACTTTATAACCGAAGGTGCATTTTCCCGTAGCCTTCACTACCTCGATAACCATTTTCTTAGGATTAGGCCCCTTATAGTTTGGGTCCTTAGGTAGGTATTGAACTTTATCGTTGTCCTTCTCGAAAATTTCTGCCTTAAACTCGAGCTTTCCGCCGTCAGGGCAGGTAACCAGTAAAGAACGCTGGTTATCTCTGAAGGGGAATTTTGCCCCGAAACTTAACGCATAGATTACGGGAAATAAAGCGTGGGCAAGTCCAAGGCAAAAAAATTTCGGCGGGTGAGTAAAGTCCTCCAATATCAGCTCATCGCCGATTTTATACCCGTGGTAACAATGCCCAAAAACATTAGTAACGGTTAGTTTCAATCGTGGGAACGGAGAATCAATCTCTTTCATATGCACTTTAGGGGACGCACTTTAGGGGACGTTTCCCTTATTTACACTTTAGGGGACGTTTCCCTTATTTATTATTATTTATCTTTCAATAAGTTACAAAGACCCAAAATAGATTTTTAAGAAGATAGTCGACTTAATATATATTCTAATTTTTCGTATCTGCCTATTTATAACCCGTTACACTATAATAAGATAGGATGAAGGGAAACGTCCCCTATTTTACGCTATCCAGTAAATCTTCTTTGCTAAAAAAGGCGTTTGACCTTTCAACAACATGAACCATCTCAGTTAATTTTTTATTTAAAGGCGCCTCTATTCCACAAGATTCCGCCAGCCTTACAAACTCTCCGTTAATATAGTCAATCTCCGAAGACCTTTTTCTTTTTATGCTCTGCAAAATTGAGCCATAAAGCGGCTCCTTGCTTAAATTAACCATAATCATAGAAAATATCTTTGCTGCTTCAATGCCCGGCAAAGAAGTTAATTTCGTGATTTTTTCTACCCCGAAATCCGGCAGGGAAACCAAATTTATCCCTGCCTTTTGCACGATATTCATCCCCTCTTTCCATATGGCCACGCTTATCCGGCTAATTTCTATATCACTGAATGCCTCCTGCATACTGACTCCCAATATTGCCGGGATACAGTTATTGGCATTAACAAAAATCTTAAGGTATTTCATCCCTTTCATATCCTCGGAAAGGATTACCGGAAAAGCCTGACCCAGGGTTTTACTTATCTCGACCACCTTCTCATCATTATCGCCGGATACCCTGCCGATAATCCAGCTCCCTTCAAAGTTATGCACGATTTTGCCCGGCTCTAAATAAGTCGAGCCGAACATAACGATACTTGAGATAATATTTTCTTCGGGGATATATTTTGCGACGATATTATCCGCCTGGACGCCGTTCTGCGTAGTTACAATTACTGCGTTTTTGATAAACATTAAGTTTTCTTTTACTGCGCTCTCTATATCCTGAGTTTTTGTGCATAAGATTACTAAATCCGGGGTATAATTCAACTTTGTCGCAATATCAATCTTTATGCTGGAATCCCCCCTCACTCCGGAGATTTCAAGGCCCTTTTCTTTTATTGCTTTAACCGTATCCGCATGCCCGATTAAAGAGACACCCTGACTTTTGAGCTTTAAATAACCCGCTATCAGGCCGCCGATGGCGCCTGCGCCGATAACTGCGATTTTCACCCCCGCTCTTCCTTTCTTACTATCCCCGCTCCAGGAAGGGCGGGGTTCATATTAGGATTTGTTTTTGGGGAAGCCGTATTTTTTGTAGTCAAAACCGGTCTGCTCCAGGAGCCTGACCATCATGCCGTAAAACGGGGAAGGGACATCGGAAAAAAATGCGGTAATCACATCCTCTTCTCCAACCTGTTTTGCGCCCCTTGCACCTGCTAGCTCTTGCGCCCTTTTAGTAACTACTTCCTCGGTGATTCGGCGGTGAAAAACCGGAATCCGGGAAATCATCAGCTTAAATTTTTCCTCTAACTTAGGCTCCCAATTCACCTTTTATCCCCCCTGAATCTTGGCAAAATATAGTAAAATTTTACTATTCTAAATTTTAAAACAATCTGGGATTTTGTCAAGACAAAAAGCTTATTTCTTGCTCTTTTCCGCCACGATTTTTGCGGTGATTTCAGGGGGGACCTGCATGTATTTGCAAAACTCCATGGAACCTGCGGCGCGGCCGCTGCTTAAAGAGCGCAAGTTTGCGGTATAACCGAACATCTCGGCCAGAGGGACCTCTGCGGAGATAATTTTCTGTTTAACCTTGCCGGTATCTATATTAAGAATCTTGCCCCGGCAGGAGCAGATATAACCCACAACACTGTTTACGTGTTCTTCGGGCGTAGTAACTTCAAGCGACATATAAGGCTCCATAAGTATGGGGCCGGCCTTCATAAATGCCTCTTTAAAACCCTCGATGGCCGCGAGCTTAAAGGCAATTTCCGAAGAATCAACTTCGTGGAAGGAACCGTCAACTATATTTACTTTAACATCAACAACCGGATAACCCGCGTAAACTCCTTTGTTCATTGCTTCCACAACGCCCTTTTCTATAGCAGGGATAAAGGATTTGGGTATTGCCCCGCCTTTTATACTGTCAACAAAATCAAATCCCTTCCCCGCCTCCTGTGGAGAAATCTCCATAACCACGTGGCCATATTGGCCGCGGCCGCCGGACTGCTTAATATATTTGCCCTCGCCTTTTGCGTTATTAAGGATAGTTTCTTTGTAAGCGACTTTGGGCTGGCCTACGGCTACCTCTACCCCAAACTCTTCCTTAAGTCTGTCCACAATAATTTCAAGGTGCAATTCACCCATCCCGGTAAGAATCGTTTCTTTAGTTTCCTCGTCGGATGAAACCATAAAAGTCGGGTCTTCTTCGGCAAGTCTGGCTAAGCCTTTGCCTAATTTATCCTGGTCAGAGCGGGTTTTCGGGGCAACGCTTAAAGAGACTACCGGCACAGGAAATTCTATGGCTTCAAGTAAAATAGGATTAGCCGGGTCGCAAAGCGTATCCCCGGTTACGGTATGCGCAAGCCCGACCACCGCCACAATATCTCCGGCAAAGGCATAATCTATATTCTCCCGCTGATTGGCATGCATCTGGACAATCCTGCCTATTCTTTCCTTTTTGTTTTTCGTAACATTCAATATATAAGTACCGGTGGTGAGGATGCCGGAATATACTCTGACATAAACTAACTTTCCCATATGCGGGTCGGACTGAATCTTAAATGCCAGTGCTGCCAGGGGATCTTTAACGCCATGCTGCCTTTGGATATTTTCCTCCGGATTATCTACGTTGTGACCGCTAACCGGGGGCAAATCTGCAGGCGACGGAAGATACATGGTTACGGCGTCAAGAAGTTTCTGCACGCATTTGTTTTTAAAGGCTGCGCCGCAGGTTACCGGGACCATTTTGTTGGCAACTGTTCCCTGACGTATAGCCTTTATAAGTTCTTCCTGGGTTAAAGACGCCTCTGACTCTAAAAATTTTTTCATCAGGCTATCGGAGGATGCCGCTGCCTTTTCTATCATGATATGCCGGTATTTGGCAGCTATTTCCTTGTAATCAGCAGGGATATCTTCTACGTAAAAATCCTTGCCCAGGGTTTCGTCTTCATATACATAAGCCTTCATATCTATAAGGTCAATTACCCCCCGGAATTCCGCTTCGCTTCCTAAGGGTATCTGTAACGGAACGGCATTGCCTCCGAGTTGCTCTTCAATACCTTTTAATACGTGGAAGAAATCCGCACCCACGCGGTCCATCTTATTGATAAAAGCTATCTTGGGCACATTATATTTATTTGACTGGTGCCAGACTGTCTCCGATTGCGGTTCAACTCCTCCTACGGCGCAGAAAACCGCAACTGCTCCGTCAAGGACACGCAGGCTGCGCTCAACTTCTACGGTAAAATCAACGTGGCCAGGGGTATCAATAAGGTTAATCCGGCAGTCTTTCCACTGGCAGGTCGTGGCTGCGGCGGTAATAGTGATGCCTCTTTCCTGCTCCTGCTTCATCCAGTCCATCTGGGCTTTACCGTCGTGCACCTCGCCGATTTTATGGGACTTTCCGGTATAAAATAAAATCCGCTCGCTTAAAGTAGTCTTTCCAGCATCTATATGCGCCATAATACCTATATTTCTTATTTTATCCAAACTAATCTTGGGGACTGGCTTCGGCTCTTCCTTGGCGGATTTTTCTTTAGCGGGTTCTTTGGCTAGCGGCTCTTCCGTAACAGGCTCTTGGGGCTTGGCTTCCTTTACTTTTGCTTCTTGCGTAATAATCTCTTCCGGCTGAGTTATGGGCGCCTCAACGGGCTTCTCCGCAACCGGCTGCGACTCTCCTTGCGGTTGTTTAACCTCTTCCCCTTTAGCCTTTAACTGAATATTCAACCGGACTATCTCTTCACTGAGTTTTTGTATCCTTTCATCTTTTGCCTCTAAATCTTTCTCAAGTTCCGTATACTCCTCATTTAATTTATTAAAATCGACTTTAGGCACCCACTCACTCAGGCCCTCTTTTTTCTTTAAATCTGCGATAAGGCCGGCGGATTCTTTGGCTTCTTTAATATATCTGTCAACCTTATGCTTAAAAGTTTCGATTTGCTCCGACTTATCCTTAATTTCCTGCTCCAGTGCCTTTATCTTTTCATCCGCCTCCCGTAATCCCTTGGTTAAAGTAACAGCCTTGGCAAATTCTTTCTGAAGTTCTTCTTCTTTTCTTGAGGATTCCTTCTCCAGCGCAAGATAATCCTCCTTGAGTTTTTTAATACTTTCATCGCTTTTCCTGACCCACTCTTCCCTCTTGGCCACCCCTTCTTTTAATTCTGTTTCTCTTTCCTTAGCTGCCTCAAGTTCAACCCGCGCATTTGAATAATCGGACCTGGTCTTTTGCAGTTCGCTCTCCAGGAAAGTAACCCGTTCTTGCAGTTTTAAAACCATCTCTTCTTGCTGAATAATACCGTACTGGCCTGGCAGCCCCCTTATTTCCTTTTTTTCCCGGCCGGCGCCGCGGGTAGAATCCGAATCTTCTGCCCAAAAAAGGCCGTATATCGCAAGGCCAAGCCCTGCCACAAACATTATCCCGATTAATAGGAGCATCTGTCTCCGTTTATAATAATTAACGGCTTAGAGAAACTACCCAAGTATAGCACAATCATCATCTAAATCCCAGGAAAATGCCTTAACGCCTTCCTTGCCGAGATGTTTACGCAATTCTTTAACGCGAGAAAGCAACTGCTTTGCCTGAGCCGCTTCGCAGGCTACATATAAAATATTATTTCGCCCCGGCCAGATGTCATTACCCAAATGCGTTCCGGAAGCCTCCCCTTTGCCGAAAACACCCATAACTTTAGTATAATTCTTAAGAGCGCAACTGCCTAAAAGCTCAGTTACTTCCGCGTCTATTGCCTCATTATAAACTACCATTACCATCTTTGTCATTTTTTCTTTGCTCCGTTCTTTTTGAGCCTGGTCCCGCCTACGTTTTCATAGCCCGGCGGGAAAAAACCGCATAAAGCGTAGGCACAAACAACATAGTAATTAAGGTAGATACTGTTAAGCCTCCGAACATGGTGATACCCAGAGGCCTCCAGGATTCTGAACCCTCGCCGGTGGATAATGCCAAAGGGAGAAGCCCGACCAGGGTAGTTATGGTTGTCATCAATACCGGCCTTAGCCTGTCCCTGCCGGCATTGGTAATAGCGTCATAGACCGATAACCCTCTTGCGCGCAGTATAATAATGTAACTGATAAGTACTATGGCGTTATTAACCACGATGCCCACCAGCATAATTGCGCCCAGGTAGCTGATAATATTTAAGGTCATTCCGGTAACCAGTAACCCTGATATGACCCCGATAAAAGTAAACGGTATAGAGAACATAATGATAAAGGGGTCGAGCAAGGATTCAAACTGCGCTGCCATAATCATATATACAAGGACAATCCCCAGGGCAAGCAACATCCCTAAATCCCGGAAGGACTTTTTTTGCTCCTCTGCCTCGCCGCCGAAGTTTATGATAATGTCGTCAGCAAAAACCATATCCTGCATCGCCTTCTTTATATCTTCGATAATCCTTCCCGAGGAGCGCTTGTAGGCGTTACATTCAACCTTTACCACCCTTTCGCGGTTCTGGCGCTCAATATTCAATGGCCCGAACCCTTCATGAATCCTGGCAATATTGGACAACCTGATCTGCTTCTGCGTAAGAGGGGAAACTATCGTCAAATTCTCAATATCTTCAATCTCCTCACGGGAAGATTCTTCCAGCCTTACATACACATCGTAAGTCTTGCCTTTTTCGCGGTACTTGGTCGCGGTGGAACCTGCGATATAAGTTTTAAGGCTGTTAGCAATAATATCCATATTTAACCCGAAGCTGGCTGCCTTTTCCCTGTCTATTTCTATTTTTAATTCCGGCTGGCGGAATTCCCGGGAGATTTCAACATCCACCGCGCCAGGAATTTTTTCCAGCGCCTCCTGAATCTTGGCGGCTGCCGCGTCCGTATCATCGAATGAATGCCCGATAATTTCTATCTGTATGGCTTTGCCGCCCATGCCGGTAATCAACCTGCCTATGGGGTTGCCGGTAGAAACATCGATCCTCAATACCCCGGGGATCTTTTTTATTTTATTCCTTAAATCCTGGGCTACCTCATTTACGGAGCGCGCCCTTTTAGTTTTTGATACAAGTTTTGCACCTGCGGTTACGACATTGCTCCCGGAAGACTGGCCCATTGCCCGGCTCCTGCCGGGAGTTGAACCTGTGCGGCTGTAATAAAACTCTGCCTCGGGGACATCGTTCTTTAAAATCTCCTCTACCCTTTTAGCTAATTTATCGGTCTCTTCAAGCCTGGTGCCCAGGGGCAATTGGATATTCAGGCGCATATCTCCGGTGTCTTCTTCCGGGGCAAATTCATTGCCTACGAAACGCACTAAAAATATGCTCATGATAAACGCGCCCAGGAAACCGACAATGACCACGCCACGATGGCGCAGGCACCACCCCAGTGACCTGGAATAAAATTCTTCCCAGGATTTAAACATCTTCTCGGAAAAATTATAAAACCGCGTAAACAGGCCCGGTCTTTTGTCCGCGGTATTAACTACGCGCATCCACTTCGCGCAAAGCATGGGGCTGAAAGTTGCGGCAGTAAAAAGAGAGCCCAATAAAGTAGCGGTGATAATAACCGCCATCTCGCTGAACATAATCCCGATAACCCCGGGCAAAAATAACATAGGTAAAAATACGACTACCGTAGTAAAGGTGGAGGCGGCTATGGAAAGGAACATCTCCTGGGTCCCAAAGACCGCTGCCTCCTGGGGCCGGTTGCCGCGTTCCATCTTCCGGTAGATATTATCTACGACGACGATGGCATTATCTACTACCATCCCCGCGGCAATCGCCAGGGAAGAAAGGCTTATGGTGTTAATTGTGCGCCCGCTTAAAAAAAGATAAATAAAAGAAATCAGGAGCGAGAACGGGATTGTCAAGGCGATAATGGCGCTGGGAGTAAACTGCCTCAAGAAAAACCAGACCACCAGTATTACCAGGGCTATGCCCAGCCAGACCGAAGACTTCAGGGAATCAAGCGAATTAATAATGTCTTTTGAGGTGTCAAAAATAGGGTAAATATTTATGTCCTTGGGGAGCGTTTTTTGCAATTCCGCAAGCCTCTTTTTAATAAGATTGGCCACTGCTACCGTATTGGTATCCGATTGTTTTTGCACGGAGATCAATAAGCCCAGATTCTGGTTAATCCTTACGTTTAAAGTTACCTCTTTAAAACTATCTTCCACCCTAGTCACGTCCTTAAGATAAACGAATTTTCCATCACGCTTGCCTAAAATTATTAAATTTATTTCTTCGGGAGTTGCAAATTCTCCCGGTAGCCGCATTAAATAACCGGTCAATCCAGACTTTAATTCTCCCAGAGGCTGAGAGATGTTTTCTTTTTTTAACCCCTCATAAATATCTAAGATAGAAAAACCATAACCTTCGAGCCGGGCCCTATCCACCCAGATATTAATTTGGCGCTCTAACCCGCCGATAAGTTCTACGGTCCCCACACCCGGCAATTGCCTTAAGGCATCCCCTACCCTTTTATCAATTAAATCATAAAGCTCATAATAAGATTCTTTTGCCGTTACCCCTAAAAATACAATGGGGATATTTGCGGTATTAAATTTAAAGATGAACGGCTGGTCCATTTCATCCGGTATATCCGGAAGAAGCCTCTTGGTCAAGTCAATGCGGTCGCGCACGTCATTGGATGCGGCGTCAAGGTTAGTCCCCCAGATGAATTTCAGGCGGATTAAAGACATCCCTTCGGAAGAAGTAGATGTAATTTTTTCAATTCCGGGGGTAGTGGCTAACTGGTTTTCCAGCGGCTCGGTGACCTTGGTCTCTACGTCTTCGGGGCTTGCCCCGGGGTAAACTGAAATTACCGTTATTATAGGCGGCTCAATTTTAGGCATGGAATCTATGCCTACGCGCGTAAGGCTGTAGGCCGCTAAAACGATGATAGAAAAGAATATCATTAAATTAGTTACCGGCCTCTTAACGCCGAATTCAGGGAGATTCATATTAATCCCCTTCCATTTCTATTGTTACCGGGGCAAAGTCAAAAAGCTTCTGCTGGCCCAGGATAACAACCAGCTCTTCCTTTCTCAAGCCCGAGGTTACTTCATATTCTGAACCCTGGTGTATTCCTAAAGTTATTTTTCGCATAAAAGCCTTATTATTTTCAACCACATAAACATAATTGTCGGGCTCTTTGCCCAAAATGGCTTCTTTTAAGATTACCGGGACATCTTTATGCTCTTCAATAAACAGGGAGACCTTGGCAAACATTCCGGATTTTAAATAGTGTTCCGGGTTATCAATGGCTATTTCAATATAGGAAGCCCTGGTATCCAGATCAACCACGGGGCTTATTTTTGTAACCTTGCCCGCAAATTCCTTATCCGGATAAGCGTCAACGCGGACAAGGGCATTCTGCCCCAAATAAACCTTGGGCAGATATTTTTCAGGTATGTCTAAATTTATCCTTACTTTATCCATATCCACCACCAACGCTACCGCTGTCTGCGGGCTTACGTTTGAGCCTATATCCACAAAAACCTTTCCCACTACCCCGCTTAAAGGGCTCTCCACGGGCGCCTTGTTAAATTGAAACCCGGTTTCATCGCGGTCAATAAAAACAAGCGTATCGCCTTTATTTATTGAAGCGCCTTCTATCTTGACTTTTTCAATGATTTTACCGCTTACCTTAGGGTACACCATTGCCTCATCCTGCGCCTTTATATTGCCCACGTATTCCAGGACCCTGTGCATATCTTTGATCTCGACGCGGGCTGCCTTAACGGGGATAGCCTGAATAACTGACTTTTTGGCCTCTTCTTTTTTGGCGCATCCGCCAAATAAAATCAAAAATAAAAACAAGAAATAAACGATTAATCTTTGCATTTTACAGCCCTCCCGTTGCCTTGTCAAAATTGCTCCTGGCGATTATGTAATCATAGGTTGCCTGTTTTTCGTTAAAAAGGGACACTTCATATTTTAACCGCGCGTCGTCCAACCCGAGAGAGCTAAGCGCACCCTGCCTGTATCTCTCCTCCGAAACGCCAACGTTATCCTTATATACTGCTATATCGGATTCCACGGCCTTGATTTTTTCAATGGCGTCCTTTAGAGAAAGATATGCCTCCTTTAATTCCAGGGCAATGTCTTTAATTACCTTGCCCTTGGTTAATTGCGTTTCTTTTAAATCCAGGATTGCCTGTTCTACCTTTGCCTTCGTAGCCCAACCGTCGAATATCGGCCAGGAGAATACCAGGCCCACCACATTATAATCCTGCCAGCCTTTTCCCGGAGAAAATGAAAGCGCGGAAGTTGACTTACTGTAATAATCCCAGGAGGCATAAATATTCGGGCGGCCATCCGCCTTAGCCACTTCAATTGCCCTTTTATCCGCTTTTTCCTGCGCTTCATACTGCCTTATTTCGGGCCTTGCCTTCATTGCCTTTAAAAATGCCTCATCATAAGCGATATCTACCGGCTGGTATTCAAGTTTTCCCTGCGGGTCCACTTCAACCCCCTCATCCAGGTATAATAAATTTTTTAAAAGCGCTGACGTCGATTGGATTTCGTTTAAAGACGCTTCATACGCCTGCTTTGTATTTGCGAGCGAAGACTTGATTTTTAGTATATCCGACTGGGATTCTTCTCCGTTTTTATAACGCTCCTCAAGAGAGGAAAAATGCGCCCGGGCATTCTCAAATATGGATTTGTTTAAGCCTGTAAACTCTTTAGATAATAAAAGTGTGTAAAAGGCCTTCCTTACATTTAATACCAATTCCAATTTCGTTTTATCCAACTCTGCCTCTGAAACGGCTAACTCATCCTTATTTTGTGCTATTGTATTTACGGTCTTGCCGCCTTTATAGAGGTATTGTTTTAAAGTAAACTGGGTTGAGCTTTGGGGTAAATCTTTTGCATAAAGCCCCCGGGTATATGTCCGCGAGCCTGTAAAATCAAGGGTGGGAAAAAGCGCGGCTTTAGCTTCTGCGATCTTTTCTTTTGCCTTCTTTACCTCTTCGGTTTTTAACAAAACATCCCGGTTGTCCCTTAGCGCTATTGAAATCGCCTCATCCAGCGTCAGAGATATCTGCTCGGCTGCGCAGGCAAAGGGACAGATTAAAAAATATATAAAAATAGCCAGGGCCGCCTTTTTCATAATCTTTAAGCCTCTTTTCCTTTGCTTAAAATCTCCCGTATCTTCATAATGATGCGCAGGTAATTCTCGCGGTCTTCTTCGGATATCCTGCCGAATATATCAAGGAACATCTGCCGCCTCTCCTGCCTGACCTTCTTTACTAATTCCAAACCTTTAGCCGTCAATTTTACCTTAATAATACGCCTGTCTCTAGGCTCAGGCATCCGTGATACGTAGCCGTATTTTACCAGCCGGCCGATGATACCTGTCATGGCAGCCGTAGTCACACGCATAAAACGCGCCAGGTCCGTCATCTTGCCTTCACCTTGCCGGTCCAGGAACTCCATGATTAAGAATTGCGGCAGGGTAATCTTACCTTTATATAACTCGTTAGTCTGGCGCCTGGCAAATTCTTTTATAAGGGTAGGCATGATTTCGTTCATCTTATCGGCAAAATCGGATAAAGGGATATTTGTCATATTTAACCTCCTTAATATTTAACTATATTAAATGTCAACCTGCTTAAGTATACCACAAAATAGCGCCGCCTGTCAAATTATCTAAAGCTTTCTTGTATACTAAACTCAGAAAGGAGATTATTTTATGAAACATCACCTTCGGGGAGAAACGAGGAGCTCGTTGTGGTCGTGGACGAATTAGTCTTTTATTATTTTTGTTTCCCCTTCTATAATTTCGGCTATTGAAGGCTTTTTTAATTCTTCATCTGTTAGTTTATTTAAAAGATATGGTAGATAAATTGTTATATAATATGCAGGGGCATCTGACCACGTTAGAAAATCATGTTCTGGTAAACGAAAAGTAAATTTTGTGCCTTCTGGAAAAATAAGTTTCAATGAGTAACACAAGAATAACAAGAATCTTATTTTTGCCCATTTAGATTTTCTCTTAAGTAGTTATAGATTATATCTGCGCATAGCCTAAATCCGGCGGTATTAAAATGGGATTCATCATAAAAATACTCTTCCTTGTCTTTAAAATATGCGTATATGTCAATCATTCCTACCTTATTTTTGTAGGCAATCTGCTTGATAAGCTCATTGTAATCGGGAGCAAAATTCTTCCACAATAAGGGGTGTTCTGATTCCCCGATAAACGGCCTTGTTAATAGTACTACCTTGATCTTGTTTGAATCCGCAAGGGATATTATTCTTTCCAAGTTTCTTTTGTAATCCTGTAAACTCACCCGTGGCTCAAGGCGACCCTTTTTAGTTGTTATTAAAAGGGCGTCAATCAAAGCAACGCCCAACCGCACGACCCTGGATTTATTAATGATCGAGGGAATCCAGCGTTTAGTTGCCATGTAAGATTCATCGGAAACTTTAACCCTATGCGCATCATTTGCCCCGAAACTTATAAGTACTAAATCGGGCTCGTATCTTATTATCTCTTCAAAACGCCTTAGCCCCTGATAGGAAGTATACCCCCAGCAAGAAGCATTGGTAACAGAGATACGGTGGCCTTCCTCCCGAAGCCTTAATTCCAGATATTCGCCCCAGCCCGGTTCATTCAGGGGGCCGCACGCATTAGAGTCTCCGATAATGAAAACACGATATTCATATGAATGCTTTATCTGCGCTAATTCTTTTCCCCTAAAACCCTGGGCATTGAATATGCCGCGGTTTCTTATTGGCCGCCATATCAGCAGGCGGTCATAAACACAGTATGCGTCAGAATAAGAATGCTGTAATCTATAATCAGTCTTGCCAAGCCCCTTGACAAGCTCTTCCGGTTCCTTTAATTTCAAGGGGCTGTAATCGTATCCTGCAAGCCGTAATATTACTTCCGAGGCAGACAGTGAAATAAACAAAGCTGATACTATAATTAATAAGATTTTACATTTGCTCATAAAAAATAAGAATTGAAATTTTCCCTAAAGCAAAGGGGCTGCGTTTAATCTTACACCGGGAAAATGCTTTTGAAGCATTTTCCCGGCCAGCTAAATTATTTCGTGCACAATACTACTTCTCTACTTCCTGCAATGCTAGCTTGTAAACTTTGCCTGTCTTTATACTTTCGATATATAATCCATCTTCATCCTCAAACATTCGCCAGAGATTGCTGCCATTTTTCTGGAAGACGATATCACCTGTGTAGTATCCCTGTGCTTGCACATAACCTTCGACATCTAATGTATATTGGGGATCCGTCGTTCCGATACCGACTTTACCTTCTGAGGTAATACGCATTCTTTCGATAGCCTCACTTCCGCCTCCTGGATTTGTAAAGAAAATTATTCTTGCAGGCATATTATCCAAACTAGGTGCACCCTCTACTTGAAAACCTATTTCTGCAGCATGCACAGGCTTCTCGCCATCGAAACCAAAGCATCCATAAAGACCAAGAGAATCATCTGCATTAACTATCGTAGGTGAAGTTAATGTTCCTCTTGCTTTCAAAGAATAGAAGCCTGTAGGTCCATCTCCAGCATATATTGTATCAACAAATGCTCCAGGTCCCGCGTTACCTTCGGCCGCAAAATTCCATAAATCATTTGTATAGTAATGACTTAAATTTCCAAATTCAACTACACCATTATTGTATAGTTTTAAAAGATTAGTATCTGCTGCATTCTTAATTTGTAAAGGATTTACAACTGTAACTGTAAAATCCCAATAGTCATATAAAGTATGTCCAGTAGTTGCTCCAAATGTAACGAATATTCCAGCCTCAAGAAGTTGAGCAAAACCAGTAATAGCAACTAATTCTATCCAAGTTGAGCCGCCATCATTTGACCATCTGAAGGTATCAGGAGTCCCTATGCCATCAATTTGAACCCTATAATTTATAGTATCTGATAAAGTAGGAATGCCACCAGTAGCCATATCATTAAGACCAGACCCACTAAAGGTGATAGGACCAATGGTAGCTGAGGCTTTTATATCTAATTTCGTTCCTGGATTCGTTGTTCCAATGCCGACATTGCCATTTTGAGTAATCCTCATTCTCTCTATCCAATTATCAGGGTCTCTCCAATCACCGATACAGGTGGAAAACACCATATCATCCGTTAGGGTAGTTTGGCGAGGACGGCTATTACCTATAGCCCAATCTGCTCCTTGTCCTTGAACCTCATTCCCACCCGCAAAACCAGCAAATTCATTGCTATCTGAAGCAATAAAAATTCTTGCACGTTCTATTTGGGCAAAAGCAGTGGTAGGAAGCATAAATAATCCTCCTAAAACTATCAGAAATATTTTTTGTCGAGTAAACATTTTTAATAACCCTCCTTTCTTTAAAATAGTAGTGGCTGTCACGAAACTATTTTCTCGTCGGGAAAATCTAAAATCGCCTTTCTTTATTACCTCCTGCCATTTTCTCGTCGGAGAATTTAATTAATTTCTCCAAAAGATGCTATTTTTACCCCTTTTTAATGGGGAGCATTACAGAAACATTGCCTTCAGGGCCATATTTGATGTTGGGGTCGTGGGTGGTGGAAATATCAAACATTATTTCTTAAACTTCTCTTTTATTTTGGGGCGGGTAAGGAAAATAACAAAAAATAAAGGCGTTATAAGATATGGTGAAAACTTGAGTAGCATGAATCTACCCCACCCATAATAATCAAAGTAAAAAATGAAACATAAAAATGACATAACATGAATTAATACAATGCCAATTGAAATGAAAATACCTAATTTACGTGCCCGGTTAGATAGTTTAAATATGAATATGCCACTTATGAGATAACTTAATCCTGTCAGAATATATAACAAACTAAAAAATAAATTCCAAGCTTCTAGATAATCAACAAATAAAAATGTTGAGCCAAAAAGAATAGAAAAGAAACCAAAAATAAGCACTATAGTAGTAAATATCTCTAATGCGCCATATAAAAA
>SBBM01000062.1 GCA_005239725.1 Planctomycetales bacterium
CAGCTGGATACGCTGATTACTATTTCATCGGGGTTTATCCTTTTTAAAATTGTGCCGCTGGGAATAATGTCAACCGAGGGTATTTCCAGGTTGATTTTTGTGCCTAAGATTTCGGAAAGGGCGATACTGCCGTGGGCTGCGGTTATGGTTCCCACTTCTTTTAAAATATCCATTTCGTCTTTCATGCGGGCCTCCTTGTCTTTCCATTATAATAAGCCCGGCAGGAACTTTGTCAAGCAAAAACGAGAAAAGAGAAAGAGGAGAAAGAGAAAAGAGGGGACGGTTCTCTTGTTTATAACTTGTGCCATTGCAACGAGAACCGTCCCCGGGTATTTAAAATTGACAAAATGATAAATCCTGTTAATCTAAGGATATGATTAAGGAGAATATTGAAAGAATATTATTGGAGCTGCCTGCGGGCGTAGAGTTGGTAGCGGCAACCAAGGCAAGGAGCGTGGCGGAAATATCGGAGGCGCTTGAGACCGGCATAAAAACTGTCGGGGAAAATTATGTCCAGGAGGCAGAGGCAAAATTTGCGGCGATCGGAAAACGCGCCAGATGGCATTTTATCGGCCACCTGCAGAAGAATAAGGTAAAAAAGGCGGTAGGAATCTTTGACATGATTGAGACGGTGGATTCGGCTGAAATAGCCTCTGAAATTGATAAGGGGGCAAAGGAGGCGGGGCGGGTTATGCCCGTACTGGTTGAAATAAATTCCGGCAGGGAAAAGAATAAATTCGGCATCCTGCCCGAGGACGCCGAACAGTTCATCGCCAGTATCAGCGGCTTAGGCAATATCAAGGTTATGGGTTTGATGACAATGGGGCCTAATCTCAGGGAGCCGCAAGAATTACGGCAATATTTCAGGATTACCTCGGAAATTTTCCAGCGCATAAAATCGCGCGGAGTGCCGCATGTTGATATGCGCTATTTATCTATGGGGATGTCCGGTTCCTACAAGTTTGCCATTGAAGAAGGGGCAAACTTAATAAGGGTAGGGACAGCTATATTCGGTAATCGCTAACTAGACTTCTTTTTTCTGGTAGATGCGGGCGTTAATGTCAATATCTTTGAAGATTTCCTTTGCCTCGCTGAAGATAATTTCGGCCTTGCCCATAATAAGGTAGCCGCCGGGTTTTAGGGCCTTGTGGAATTTTGTCAGGAGTTGTTCCTGGAGGCTGCGGCTAAAATATATAAAGACGTTCCTGCAGATTACCACATCGGGGTTTTCCACGCTTTCCTGGTTAATCAAATCCAGGTATTGAAATTTGACCCTATCCTTTATGTCTTTATTCAAATGATGCCGTCCGTCTGAAAGAGGGGTAAAATATTCTTTCAGGTACTGGGCATTGACGTTTTTTAAGCTTTCCTTCGGGTATTTTGATATTTCGGCCATTTTAAGCGCCGCCTTATCTATATCCGTCCCGACAATCTCTGTGGAGAAATTATTTAAGAGACCGGTTTTTGCCATTTCTTTTAACATTATCGCTATGGAATACGGCTCCTCTCCGCTTGAGCAGCCCGCCGACCAGATTTTTATCGTCAAATCATTTTTTTTCGTTTTTTCTTTGGCGAGCTTCTCAAAAAGGTAGCGCAGAGTTACCCATACCTCCGGGTCACGGAAGAACTCGGTGACGTTTATGCATAAAGCGGCAAATAACTCTTCGTATTCTGCAGGGTTCTTGATTAAAAACCTTAAGTAATCGGCATATGAGGAGATATTATTTGTGCGCATCCTCATGGCCACTCTTCTTTTTAGTATTTCCTCCCGGTAGTGCCGGAAATCCAGACCCCGGTCTTCAAAAATCTTATCCAGGAGCAGTTGAAATGTCTTTTTTCTGTCTTCGTGCTGCTTGTGCCTGGGGTTTTTGCTTATTATGTCTATTGCGGCTATGACGGCGCGGGCGATCTCCGCGCGGTGTTCGACTTTCGCCTGCTCGATGACCGTGTGTATGATGCCCTGTTCGGTGGTGGCGTATTTGGCAGGGACCCTGGATAAGATATAGGCGAGCATGTCGGTCTTGCATATGTTACATGTGCAGATATCGTAACGCAGGGCAAGGGAATTTTCCAGGAAATCCCTTGCTATGTTTTCTACTACATTTTTAAGTTTTTCAACCATGTAAAAATACTATACTACAAATAATAAAATGTCAACCCAAAAAATTTTAGCCTAAAATTTGACTGGCAAATTTTGCTTGATATTTATGCATAATATATTATAGTATAATAAGATATGACTGACAGAAAAAGTTCCAGCCTAATGAAAAATAAAGGATTTACGCTTATCGAAGTGGTAATGGTAATTGTAATTGTCGGCATATTGGCAGCGCTGGCTGTTCCGCGTTTTGACAGCTTTTATGCCGCGAAGCTCGCCGGCGCTGTCAGAAAAACCGCTTCGGATATACGCTATGTGCAGCAAATAGCCATATCCCGCCATACAAATACAAGGATTGTTTTTAATACCGCCAGCGATACATATAGCGCACAGGAAGAATCTTCTCCTGGCAGCGGCACCTGGAATAATATGACTGACCCCTTCACCCGGGGCGCTCTCCAGACAAATTTTGCTACGGATGCGCAATATAAGGATATAGATATTGCTTCGGTTAATTTTGGAGGGGCAGGCCAGGGTACATTACGGTTTAGCTTGGAAGGGGTGCCGCAAAATTCCAGCGGCACGGATTTGGCAAGCGATGGTTCGGTTGCCTTTACGTATAGAGGTAATACTAATACAATAACTGTTACGGCCAATACGGGCCTGGTGAATATGCAGTGAGGATGAAGAGGCGGCGGATAAAAGGCATCACTTTAATTGAAATGGTGGCGGTTATCGTAGTTTTAGGAATAAGCGTCCCTGTTTTATTGACTATGTGGTCGGATGTGGCCTGGCGCTCAAGCCGTTCAGAAGCAATGGCTGACGCCATGTTTTATGCCCAGCAGTTGATGGA
>SBBM01000060.1 GCA_005239725.1 Planctomycetales bacterium
AAGGCAAGCCGTTAGCGCTTACAGTGGCGATGAAAGAAGTTTCCTCCGATAAGCAATTACCCGGAGAATCCTTCATGGATTACGCTGACAGGGTGGATGCCGATACCTATAAACAAAGCAAAGTTTATGACAGGGGCGACATTATAGATAATCAGGGCAATAAATATATAATGAAGCCAGGTATTTCTTACACCCTGACAGATAAAACAGAAGGGAATAAGCCTAAGTATGTCGATGTCTATTCTTCCGAAACTGCCGGCATAGGGACAATCGCCGGAAGGATACTCTTGGCGCCGCTTAAGGAACTGGCGCATGAATGGCCTACCTTGTTGGGTTCTGCCGCCGAGGGCTTTGCCAAACAGGCATGGGCAAAGCACGTATATAAAGACCACAAAACAGACAAAAATTATATGAAATACCAGGCCTTTGGTTCTGTCATCGGCGATACCGTAGACTATACGGTTTCAGGTCTGGCAGGCTATGCTGGATACTCCACCGGGCTTGTATATATGACCACCCCGCAGAAACTCCAGCATCAGGAATACCTCACTAAACTGGCTTTGAATGATAACCTGAAGACTTATACCAATGAACTGAAAGATAGAGAATATAACGATTGGTCTGAGGATACCAAGAAAGATGCGCAAGATGTTGCTAAAGACGGAATGATAAACGATTGGCTTGGCGCTAAGGATAACTGGGGCGGGAAGGATAACTTAACTCCGAAAGAAAGAAGCGTTATCTTTAACAAGAAACGGGGTAGTGACTTAACGGCTAAAGAAGAAAAAATCTGGGCAGAAATAGATAAGAAATACGGGCAAGGATTTGCACAAGCTATTGTGGAAAAGATGCCTAAGAAGAGTGAGTTCTCACAGGCAGAAGTCGAGTCTTATATTGGAAAGCAATTAAGCTCGGTGACTGGTAAAAGAGAATTTTTGGGGAACATGGTGGCGTCAAGAGAAGGCGCCCTTCTTGAAAGTATAGAAAATCAGTCATTCAGTAAGGGTTTAGACACTTTAGGTTCTTCTCCTTCTTCTGCCATGTGGCAATCCACCTGGCTTGGGTTACGCAGTGGTCTCTTAAGCAGGACACTGATGCCGGCTTTAAACGTAGAATTAACTTACGCATTGTATAGAAACGGCGCGAGTGAGATGTCCGCGGCTTATGCCACAAATTTAAGCACCTCCGTTGTGCGCGGCTTTGGCTGGTGGTTAGGCACAAAGATGTCGGTTGATGACGAATTTTTCGTTGTTAAGCCTGTTAATACTAACCTTACAGGAGATGACTTAAAGAAAGATATAAAGAGGTACAACGAAGAAATAAACAAGGCTCCTACCGCCGGAGGCTTAGGTGCATCCATACTATTCAGCGTTGCTGATTCACAAAAGAATTTTCTGGAGTCATCGCTTACCTTTGGGTATAAGATAGGCGATTATTCCACCTTGCAGTTTGTCGGCCTGATGAGTAATATGAAATCAATATCTGCGCCTTTAGCCGCGCCAAATACCATAAGGGATAGCGAGACCGGTAAGTATAAAACAGATAGTTACTATGTAGGCGTGCTTAGTTCCGGGGCAGTGACAAATCTGGTTTCATTAGCAAACAGCTCATCAACTGTTGCAAATTTCTTCGGTTTTAAGCCGGAACGGTTTGTGCATTTTACTCCTGAAGCTGCGGCTCACGCGGTCAGGAAAGCCGACTTATTAGCAGCCCAAGCCGATAAAAATCATGTATTGCTGCCGGAAGATAAGCTTAAAGCAGCTAAAGAAAAGGCTGGGTATTGGGTTTTATATCAGGATGACTCAAGAAAGCTTCTTGGTGTCAGGCCATGGGATTATTCCCGGCCTTTATCTATAACCAAAGCTACCTGGCGGGATATTGTCAATGACATAGGCAGGGATCCGAACATAAGAACTAATCTAAACGGGGCCACCAAATAAAAAAACGGCTTTGTCCGTCTAGTGAGTGTCCCGTGCAGAAGAGAGGGCGGCAGAAACCATATGGAAAGCAAGGTTTCCTGGCCGTCCTCTCTGATTTTTGGCTCCCAAAGCGCCCCTAATCACGCCTTTAAAAGCTACTGAATTGTTGCCGATTTCTCGTTTGAAAACGCTTGCTTTTCAGGAAAAAAATTCGCTTGACATATAAGATATATATGATATACTTTTACTGCAAAACGAAAAGGCAAACCTGCTGTAAAGCAGGGACGCAAAGCCGCGGGTCCTCAGTAAAGGAAAAGATGAGAAAGGGATAGCCGGGTTGCCGAATACGGAAAATAGTATTTGACAAGCCGATTTTTTATTATATACTTAATAATAAGTTTTTAAAATATTTAATAAAGTTCGATAATGAAGAAAATCAACGGGATAATCGAGAAAAAGAATATCTGGGGTAAGGGGAGATATTTTCTTTTTCATTTTTATTATTTAGGTATATCAAATGGATAAAAAAGAGCCCGCTGAAAAAACAGAATTCAAGTCCAGTTTTTCCCGCCAGGCTATTGTGGGAACAGGCGGGATCCCGCCCAAGTTTAAAAGTAGC
This sequence comes from Planctomycetales bacterium, assembly GCA_005239725.1. Lineage (GTDB taxonomy): Bacteria > Omnitrophota > Gorgyraeia > Gygaellales > Profunditerraquicolaceae > SBBM01. The sequence continues at coordinate 2,539 of SBBM01000060.1, forward strand.
TTTGCGGGAAAAGCCTGGATAAGAGCTGTTGCCTTGTTGGTAGTTGCGGTTTTCCTGCCGGAACAGGTCAGCTGGGCGCTTGAATATAATCCTGCAATCCTCTGGAAGAATCCCACTCTTGTCAGCAATTTAACCGCTGTGCCTTCCCCCGTTTCTCTTGAGCCGGCGGCATTTAATAGAGCAATCGCCGAATCAGTCAATAGTTTCCTGAAATATTTTATAGATAAAAAAGAGCTCAGCCAGGTAGAAATTAAGCCCGGGTTTACTGTTAATGTGGCGGATAAAGATACCGGAGAGCCCCGCAAGGTCATTACCAGATACCGCATCAGGAAAATATATGAGTGGTTAAAAAATCCGGAAACCGGCACAGTCCCTTGTTCGGCCTATGTTTTATATACTCTTCTAAAGAAGGCTGAGATTGAAGTTAAGATTGAGGAATTGTCCACACTGCTTATCCTGATTGATATTTTGGCGGGAAATATTAATCCTGCATATAATGATACGGGCAAGACTATTTACAACTCTTTATATGCCTTACAGAAGGCTTCTGAATATTTCGGCCTGAAGCTTTCTGCCGTAAGAATAAATAAGACGGGGGCAGATCCCGTCTTGGCTATTTCAGAGAATGGGAAGGAACCTGTCCCCGCAACGCCTTTTATCGCCCACCTTTCTTCTGGCCCTGCAAACGCAAACGGCCACTTTGTTTTAGTTACCAATATTACAAAAGATAAGGTGGAATATTTCTATGATAAAGGAAATACCTTTCTGCCTAAAGAAAAATTCGCAAAGTTATTTTCGGGTTATTGCTTAATCTCCGGTAGCCAAACGGGGACAGATCCCGCCTTGTCTCTCTCGGAGAATGGGAAGGGGCCTGTCCCCGAATCTTCTATTAGCGAAGAGCGCTTAAAAGAGATAACCGGCGGCTATTATGACGATAGCTATGACTATTCCTTTACTACCCTTGACAGCGATTATAATGCCACCTCGACTTCATATTATATTACACCCAACACGGATTTTGGCAAATATGACTTAAGCGGCACGCATTATTCTAATTCCATACAACCCACGGTTACTTATGCCGGGCAGGATCCATTTTACCTTCACTTAGATCACGTTGATCATGCCAATAGTTATGCTACAACAGCTACAGGTGCTAATTATGCCGGGAGCTGGCAGATCGTACCGGACGGTACAGGAAACACACAAAAAACCTGGCAATATAAAGTGCCTGTCATGGTGCGGACCGCAGTACCTCAGGCCCAGCAGGATACGATTTTACCTACGGGCTATGCCACAGGAAACCTCAATATTCAATTCAGCAAAGGCAAAGAATTTGGTTTTGAAGGCCGGCTGGCGCATTCAGATACGGGAACAATTAATGTCGGAGGGGCTAATTACAATATAAACAACATTACTTACCAAACAACGGTATTTGTTAATCAAAGGGACGCTGAATTTGTAAATAAGCCGGAGGAACTGAAGGCATGGGGTGAAAGAAACAAAAATATAGGTGAAGGCGCGGCAATATTTTCATGGCATTGTGTCGGAAAAGATGGTGCTATTGTAATGTTTATTCTTGGCGAACCGGGTATGAATATACGCTTTGATATGAATGGCGCTTTTATTGCGCCCGGCGATTACGGCTTCATTAACAAGGGCGATTATGTCACAGGAGTTGGTGCTACTGCTGCACAACAGAAAATAAAAGTTATTGGCGGAGACAACGGTTCTGTTATAAATGTGGGGGCTTCCGGAGGCCTGGGATATGTTCGGGAATCTGATTACAACATGGTAAGGCAGCAGCTTCTTAAGGCGATAGGGCAGTATAATCCTCAGCATATGGGAAAAATGCAATCTACCCTTGGCGCAAATACATCCGGACTAGCACAATATATAAAACCAACGGTTGGAGATGAAGCGGTGCGTGATAAAATATTAAGTTCTGATTTTAAAAAAGTAGAGTCTAAAACCGCGTTAGGGACATTTTATGCAGCCCAAATACCGCTGGACAGTAATACAACAGCAGATATGATTTTTACGGCTAAAGCGCCTGAAAGCGACTCCCTGGGCTATAGCCCTGAGTTCTTCGTGCGTTCTTTTAATTTTAAGCCTCTTTCCCTTTTTTCTTCGGCCCAACAAGAACCTTCAGTAAAACTATTGTGGAAAAAGAATCCTGATGCCGATACCACCACCACCTATTCAGGAAGGATTTCGATAGAAAATAAGGAAGAAGGATACTCTGCGGTTCAGGAAGGGGTGTTGACTAATGCCGGGCCCGAAATAATAGATAGCAGTGAATTATTGACTCAAAAATATAATTTTAAATCCAGCGTAAACTTGTCGGTCAATACCGAAAATCCTCCAAATGAAAGTATCGCCAGATTAAATGTGGATAAGAAAGAAGGCCTTACGCGTTCGGAAATAACTGGCATACTTCCCGGGCAATCAGGTTCTTTGGTCCCTCCTGAGAATGCCAATGTTTCGGAGCGCCAGTTCTCCCTCAATGCTTATAGTAAGGACAACTTATACCTGTGGCATAGAGAGCAGGGACAAAACACATTGTCGACTTACGGCTACTTAGCACAGACTGCTTTTGGTTCGGCGGGAAAACCTTTTGACCTGAGAATTGAAGGGAATGACAAAGCGATAAACGCAGCCAACTTTATTTATACATATAAAAATAATTCTACGGAAGATCAGGCCCAGGTTGCTGATGTAAGAAATTTTACAGAGGGTTCTTCGCTAAATATTAACGGAGCAGTTTATTATTCTAAAGTCAAAGACGGAACCATCGGAGGTATTGCCAGCGGCGTATTTGGCAATAACCCTGTAACCGGCGAAAGGTCGCGGATCGGATGGACAGAAAACGGAATGGAGTTGGCAGGAACTTTGGTGCGCTTACCGTCTACTACTTATAATTACGGAGGCATAGAGCATAATATAAGCAATAGTATTAATTTTGAAGGCGCGGATATAAAGAAAGTTGATTATTCCAGCGAAGTACGTAGGGGCTCGGATTTGCCGGAAGGCACCGGACCCGGCAGGTTTAAATTGGAGTCTTTATTATCGCGCGGTGAATATATAAATGAAGCCCAGATATTAGTAAAAGGTAAGATGGAAGATGCAAGCCAGCACATATCCTTCGTGCTTAATGCCGGAGGTTTTTCGTTGACCAGGAACAGTTCAATGATTTTCGGCAAGGGCTCTGAGAATGGCGCGCCAAATCCTTTTAACGGCTGGTGGTTGTATGGCAAAGACGGGCCAGCAGAGATTACCTTTGCCCGCAATGCCCAACCGATGGATATAAAGGGCACCGTGCAAACAGACTTTATTGCGGTTAATGAGAAGATGCTTGATTTGGTTCCCGGCACAAAAGAATCTGTTACCAAAATAACTCAGGCATTTGTTGATTTGAAAAAGAACCCGATGACTTATAAGTTTGAAACCGGAGAGTGGGATTTGGGTTCCAATCGGAAAGACGGCCAGAAAGTAGAAGCAGAATTCATTACTCCCAGAGGGTTAACGGACACCGCAAATAAACGTATTACTCTTGGCGGTGAAAGCAATGGTGAAGCTACGTTTGAGAGCGCAGTCAGCCGGAAAAACTGGTCAGGCAAAGAATCCAAGGCCGTAAATCATTTGGAATTAATTGCAAAGGGAAACTTCGTTTCTTTGTCCATATTTAACGGCACTGATGCCCAGGCAGAGGCCCTGCTTAAGGAAAGGCAGAGTAGAGAAGCGGGAGGAGCACCCGGCCTTTTATTTGATTATAACAAGGGCATGATAAAAACATTAAATCCTTCAGTCCTTGCCGATGATTCTTTGCATCAGGAAAAAGATGCTCCTATGCAGGCATCTAATTTTACCAGCAGCACCAGGCTTGAAATAACAGGCAAAGATAAGAATTCGGATGTCCTGCATCTAAACGGAGAAATGGGTTTTCTGCAGGCAGGATGGCAAAGCCTCAATGAGAATTTCGGACACGGCGCTTCTGTTGAAGCAAAAGAGAAGATTATCCTTGATAACACAGCAATGGTTATTGCCCCCGGCACTACCGAGTCGGGTTTCACCTCCCAATACGAAGTATGGAGCATAAAAGAATTTAATAAAGGGTTTAAATTTGTGTTTGGAAAAGGCAGAGCTGATAATGGCCAACCCATAATAGGAAGCATACACATTGTACCTACAGCAGAAAAGAACAAAGGTAATTACGGCGCCTTTAATAAGGGTGAGGTATACAGATACATTAAAGATCCAAAAGGGCTCTATGCAGCCATTCAACGTATTACACCGGAAGGCGTTTTTGGTAAAACAAAAGAAGGCTTGTGGTATTTGGAAGGAGAGACCGATAACATTGCTGCTTCGGCAGTGGCTTTAAAAGATAAGGACAAAAAGAATGTAGAGGCTGTCCAGAAAATTACTTTTAAAGAATCCCAGCCGGGTTCGAAATTATACGAATTACAGGCTAGCGGAATTTTAGGATTGTCTGGAGAAAATACAGTAATGACGCCGAGAGGCTCAGGTGGCGCCGGCAATGCTTCGGCTACTTCCGGAGCAAGGGCAATAAAGTTAATTTATGCGACAGAAGAAGAAAAAGTTGTAAAAGAAGTGCAGGAATATAAAGAAGGTAAGCCGAGAGGAGAGAAAACAGATAAACTGGTTTCCGAATTTTCTCTCGTCACAACAGGTCCACTTACAGCTTATACAACAAATAATGGAATGATCCTTTTAATCCCCGGAGACAATGCTTCGCAGGATAAGCTTACTTCCCTCCAGAAAAGTGTAGTTAAAGAACTCGCTTCTTCTTTCTTCGGCAGGTCATTTGATTTTAATACTCTGTCCCGCTCAAATGAAGAAAGCCTAAGCCGAAAAGAGTGGAATAGTTATTTAGATACGATAGTGCCTCCCGACGGAACAGAGAAACGAGACATTATCGCGCAGATAAATAAGGATAATACCTTCGCATTAAATGAGGACGGCTTAGCTCAAATCACCCCTTCTACCTATGTAATCCTTTCTTCAAAGAAAGGGCTGGATAGATTTTACATTGAATATAAACAGCCCGGCAGTAATGGGGAAGTGTCCATATTCCGTCCGGCATTTATAGAAAATGAGAATAAAACGGGAGTGTTCAGTTTTAGAGTAGGAGAAAAGGCGCCCACCGGTTACTCTAATAAGAACTATAATTATTTCAATACGGCCTTCGCTTTAAACAAAGAAGGCGTACGTTATTATTTAGCAGAAAGAGTCCTAAATGAAGCGGGGAAAACCAAGAATATCAATTCTTTTTCCGCTGAAGTTACAAAACTTTTCCCGGGTTTATCCAGGGCAAATGCCGAGCTGTTTTTTAAACAAGCAAAAGAAATCCTAAATAAAAAGCAGGTTGATAATCAGGCAGTGCAAAAGTTAGGCGAACTTATTGAAAAGATTTCCGGCCGCGCTATCCCTAATTCAATCAGTATTGATACGCAGATAAGGGGTTCCGAAAACCAGATGCTCATGGGTAATATTAAACAGGACGGCAGGGAAATATTGCTTCCGAAGGAAAGAGTATCAAAGACAACCGCAGATGGGAAAATGGCTTTATTAGGCCTTACATTTGAAAAGGGAGACCACTATATAAACGCCGGGCAGTCACTTCCTTGGTTTTCCGCTCCATTTCCCTTGAAAGTGGATGGCAAATATTCATCGCCGGACGAAAATAACAAGCCGGGAGACGATAAATCAAAACGGAGCGGTAAAGTAGCTGTAGAAAAATTGGAAGAAAATAACCCGTATCTTGCCGTATATAATGCAAATTACCGCCTGAAAGCACTAAATCCCGGAGAAGGTATTTTTAATGCAAAGGAATACAGCACAAAAGGCGGGGCATATTTTGGCTGGGGCGGAGGTATTTTAAGAGAATGGAGAGGCGGCTCAAGCATATATTTTGATGATAAAGGGAGCGTGCAGATAAAAGGTGTTTTTAAGCCTGTATTTGCAAATGAGTTTTACATTGTAGGCAGAAAGACAGGGGATAAGACAGAGAATGGAGAATTCAGTATTCTTTATGGCAATAACGGATGGTGGTCGGCGAGTTTCAATAAAGAAGAAGGGCAGAAATATACGCCTTTATCCGCTAAAGGAAGCATGCTTAAACAGGGCGAATCTCCTTTAAATACCGGCCATGTCGCAGGCGTTTCTGACATGTATAATGTAAAAGATACCAGCGGAAAATCCCACACTCTGGTTTTTAATAATATCTTTTGGAATAATAAAACATCCGGTTTTGTACCTTCTTTCAGAAATACCGATGCTAATGCCGTATTTGAAGGATTCACCGCTGACCAGTCAAAGGGAGAAGGGACACCCGGCGGCAGCAATAACAGGCCTCGGGGAGTTACCGCGATACCTATTGCCGGCTCCAAAGACAGCGTAGTATATTTTGATTTTGACTTATCACGGCAGAAACACGTAACCATAGGAAACAAAGAATATATCTCTGCGCCCACCAAAGTTATAAATGAGGCGGTTTTACTCCAGCCATTCGCTGATACGGCAACACCGGCAGGATTTATGTCCGGTGTCACTACTACTGTAGGGGTTACGGATTTGTCGGGAAAGGCTAATGCCGCAGCTCTTCCTAAAGAGATAACAAGCGCAGTTAAGCAGAACAAAACCGGAATCAGTCTAAACAGTATCAATAGCGATAAAGAGATGCCTTATGATGCCGAGCCGTTGATGCTTAATAATAACTGGGGCGCTTATCGCGGTGTTGTCCGTTATGACGGCGACAAATTTGAAGTTGCTTCCGGCACAAGAGGGATATATAAAGATATATCAAAGGATAAAGACGGCGAAAAGCATAATTATGTAGTTTTGGCTTACGGCGTTAACCATGACTATGCCAAATTCGCCTACCATCAGAGCAAGGCTGAAGTAAGGGACAGTTTTAACAGGACAAAGCCTCAGCAGGAAACGCGCCTTCTTCATCTTGCGAATGAAAAATGGGCTGCATTTGCCCAGACAGATAGAGACGGTAACAAAGTATGGGACATTAATTTAAGCGGCTTAACCAACAAAGATTTTAAATTCTGGACAAAAGTAGAGACAAAGGCGGGTGAATGGCACAGTTTTGTTTCTACCGATTTAATTGTTGCCCCTTCAGGATGGTTTGGCGAGAGTAAGGCAAGGAGCAATGGGCCTGCTGAGATTTTAGACCGTTCTCCTTCCGACCAACTGGCAACCGAGAAAAATAAAGATGCTAAAGATTACTATGGGTGGTCATCGTCTGCCAAAACAAAGGCCGAAGCGTATTCCTTAAAGAACGGCTGGGTTCTTTACTCCGGAGATTTAGTGCTTAATATGACCCCCTTTACAACAGGCGTTAATTCACAGGGAGGTTCATCTATAAACCTGCAGAATGCCCAAATGACAGTGCCTTCGGGAAAAGTGTTAAATGGGTTGAAGAGAAAAGGAGAATCGGTTTTTGCTTCCGGTGACAGTAAAACAGGAATAGTTAATCTTACCGAAAAAGGCGGCCTGGAAGATGATTTAGCCATAGCATCAAAAGTGTGGAAAGGATTACCGCGCGGCCTCAGATATACCTTAGGTGTTGTGATTTATCCTTTTGCATTGATTACAGAAGGGGTTGCACGGGGAGGCAAGTGGGCGTCGCAAGATGTTATGGATAAAAAGGCGCGCGGGGAAGAAGTAACAACTTTGGATATATTAAAACTTACCGGGAAAATTGTGGGCATATCTCATGTTGCATCTTTGGCTAATACTGCTGTGGTATATACCGGCGTTAGAGGAGTGCCTATACCCGGTTTAAACGGGCTTACCTCCCAAATAGTTCAAAGAACAAGCCCATATTTAGAAAAGGTTATTTCAAAAGTCCTTACTCCGACTACAGAAAGAGTTATCGGCCGTATGATAGGGTCTGAAGCCGGGTTTGTTTCTAATGCTTTGGCTCAGGTTGCTGCTAAAGCGACTATTAGAGGCACAGGGACGATGTTAGCCGGCGATGCGTTTGCTTTTACAGGCGGCGTTGTCCGCAATCTGGACGCAATCTCCGGGGCAAAGGGATTTTGGAATACAACTTCGGCAATATTTAATTCCGGATGGGACGGTATAAAAGACCTTGGAGTAGACGGGCATTTGGCGCTTTTTGCCTTTGGTGCTCTTGGCGGTTTAGGTAATGATGTGGCAGCGTGGGGAACCAACGCCAGCAGGGCTTTAACTCCCGGCGGAGCCTTGGCATGGAGGCTCACTTCTTATTCTGTTTCTGAGGGGTTGCTTTGGGGAAGGATTAATTCTGTTGTCGGCGTTGGCACAGAAATAGCGAAAGGCAACAAACCTACAATGGCTTCTATCGGGATGGATTTCTTCAAAGGTTATGGCCAGGGAGGAGTATTTGGCGCTTTAGGCGGAGGGGTGATAGAATTTGTCGGTATGGTGCGGGCAGCAAAGGCGGGTAGATTCTTTTCTGAACTCAAAAGCGCAAATCGTGTAGAAGATGCAGTTAATTTAGGTAATAGGGCAAATGAATTAGGGATTGAGGCGAGGTCTTTAAACAAATTAGATAACCTTGAAAGAACGGTTGCCGGGCTTGAAAGTAAAGGAATAAAAACTGTGCGCGGATTAGTAGAGGCTCCGGAATCCGAGATAAAGGCCGTTGAGGGGGCTAAAGAATTAAAGGCAGCTTTGACCGCGGCCGAGAAAAAAGAAGAAGCCTTGACAAAAGTAGCAACCCTGCAAAAGGATTACAAAGGATTAATGGCCAAAAAGGATTATAGCTTAAGTAATTATGAATTGCAGAATTTAGAGGCTGTCGCCGCAGGGATTAGCAGTAAATTCGGCAGCAGTAAGATTGCCGAGGGTTTGGTAAAAAGGTATTCGCCTGATTCCGCTCTTTGGGTTAGAGGAATCACTTATGCAGGAACAGGCGCATTGGTTAATACGGCGGTCAAGGGTATATACAATGTTTTTACAGGTAAAAAAGATGCATTTGGTAACGATGTTACCATTGCTGATGCTTTAACTTGGCAGGATGCCCTTGAAGGGACGCTTTGGGGGCTGGCAATGATTTATCCATTTAGTAAAAATTCAAAAGATGTCTTACGCATAAGTGAATGGAATGGCTGGAAACAAGGTTTAAAGAAGATAGGATACGGCGCGTTTGCCGGAGCAGGCGTTGAAATGACCAGTTATTTAGCCAACCATTTAGTAAACAATGGTTTTAACTTTTCTGCGAAAGACTTCTTGATGGGGTTAGGCGGTAGTGGCGCAACCGGAATGGTTGAAGGCGGGTTAGCTTTCTGGTTTTTAGGCAATCTTTCCAAATCTTTCTCAAGAAACATGGAGAATATTTTACCCGGAGGAAAAGGCGAACAAGCAGAGTTATTCGGGATAAAATTAGGTGAAGGGAGGACAACAGGCCCATCCTGGTTATATAACAGCAGTGCTGCTTCATCGGTAAACTGGTTACTGGTATCACCGGCATTCGGCGCAGGTAATACATTTATAATCAGCCCGTTGCGTGAAACCGCCAACTTCTGGATAAATGCCGCCACTGAAGGATGGGATAAGGCAAAGGCAGAACTTTATAAACCGGGCTGGTTAAAGGTCCTCAATCCGCTTACCGGGGGAGAAGAAGAATTTACCTGGGAAGGATTTATAAAAAGCAGTCTTTATTCAGCTATGGAAGGCCCGCTTTCCGGCAGATGGATGGGCCCGGCATTCCATACTTTCCAGGCGCAAAAACTAGCCCCTTCTGTCCAGGGCGGCGCTATAGAGCAAGGGTTTAAATACAGTAGTTTTGCCCTGCGAAATTATTGGAATGAAAGCCTTGGTTTTTCAAAAACAATGACGTTGGATCAATTTATTGCCAAACAGGCAAGTAAGCTGGGCGCAGGCGGAAGATTGTCAAGTATGCTGAAGTGGGCTGATTCTACGGTGGTTACTATGCCGGTGATAGTAGAAGGAGCTAATGCGGCCTTAGGCGGCGTTGATAATTTGATAAAATATGCCTACGGAGAAAAGAGCGGATTAACTGCGGACACAAAAGAATTTTTCTCTACCGTGGCATTTTTAGGTAAGCCATCTCCGGGCAGGATTTCTGGCGAAACAATGGGGGCAATCGGGAAATTATACAGAGAAGGCGATACCGGCAAGGCAGCGGCAGTAGCGATTACCCGGGTTTTAAGAGAGACAGGCCAGGATATAAATTGGATAATCAGGAATTCCGAGAGGGTAAACGGAGAGATAGCGGCAGAGATAAGCAAGGGACTAAACGGGAAGGTAGAAAGTTTTGTGAGTGATGTTTTTAATGCCCTTGGGGTAGAAGGAAGAATAAATACCCAGGCGAATATTGATAAAATAATAGAAGATGTAGCAGGCAAAGCAGCAGAAGATACGGCAAAAGGGACTCATCTCGATAAAGAAAAAGTTAAAGAGTTTAATATGGGTTATTACCGGGATAACCCCGAAGCCTTGGAACGCGATATAGACAAATACGCCGGCCTTAGCGGAGCCGACAAGTCAGTGTTAAATAAGGCATGGGATAAACTTTCAAGCGGCGGAATTTTAACGGACACCGAAATTAGCCAGTATCACCATGAATATAAAGAACAGTTAGTGAAGGATATAGCTTCCGACGTTTCCAGGGCCATTGTTAACGGTAATTTCGTTACTCCTGATGAAATTTTCTCTAAAGAAAAATTAGTGGAATTCATCGGAGACCGGGTATCGGCAGAACTCCCTGCGGATTTGGCAAAGGCATTTGATTTGGAAAGGCAGATGAAACTCCCTGTTAATTTCGACAAGGTGCAGAAATCCTATGAAGAGAGAATGAGCGCGGAAAAATGGGGTAAAATGCAGAGCAATATACATAGGGAGGCACAGAAATTAGCGGAGAAGGAAGGGTTAGGGCTTCCAGCGTTAAAGCATTATACAAAAGTCTTAACCATAGAATTACTAAAAGAAAATGCTGGGAATAGCGCTGTTGATGGTTTAACCCGGGAAATGTTTGGCAAATCTTTTAAGGAAACGGCAGAGGCTCTTTATCGACAGGGTGTGCAAAAGTTTGGAGAAAACAATAAGTCGGCTATTGAAGCCCGGACAAGGGAAATAGCTAGTAAGGATTCCAAGCATAATCCTTCCGGAGAATATAATGTAATAGGAATAAAACCGCCAACTGAAGCCCATATAAGAGAGGCAGTAAAAGAGAGAATTGTTCAAAGTAATTTGCAGAATAGTAAAATTATGGGATTGGTTATAGATAGGGTTGTCCAGGAAGAGGCAGGAAGGCAGACAGGGAATTCTTCTTACGATAGAGATTTAGCTAAAGAATGGTATAAAAAACTTTATAGCAAAGATAGGGATGCCTTGGAAAAAGACGCGAAAAGAGTTTTAAGCAAGGCAGATATAGAGGAATTTACTAAAGGCTATGATGTGTATTTTGAATTTATGTCAACGCAAAAGGCCCCGGAAGTAAAATTGCAGAAAGATTTTGTGTTTGAGGGCGTAAAGGAAAAGTCAAAAGAAAGAATGGCTACTAAAGGCTACGGCTTTAAGAGCGTAGAAGAGTTTAATAAGACAAAAGCCACGCTGGAAGAAGTAAGGGTAAGGGGCAATCTAGATAAGGAAAGTAAGAGCAAATTCGATAAGATGTCAACCTTGGTCGCGGACTTATCAAAACAAATAGGAGATTTTTCCGCGCCCTTGACCAGCAGGGCCCTGCCTTTAAGTTTGCTTGGCCAGGCTAAAAAAGTGGCTTATTCTGAAATGTTGAACCAGAGGACTTCGGAGGAATTGTTTGACATTAAGAAAAAACTGAAAGGCGCAGAATCAAATGAAAAAGTATATTTAGGAAAGGAATTTGTTTCCAGGGTCAGCGAGAACGGAGAATACGAAACCGCGGTATTACGCCAGGCGCTTGGCGATATAGTGCGGACGAAGATTCATCCCAAAGATATTGCCAAGGCGCTCAAGAATAAAGAAATTGAAGTTGTAGAAACTATAAATGGCAGAAAAAGCAGGGTTAAATTTGAAATTGAAAAAAATGGAGATTTATATAATGCCTTGGAGAAAGACCTTTCCCTGCAGATAGGCGGCTCAATCCAGTCTTTGGCAAGAGGATTAAATGCCGAAGAGAAAATGCGGCTTATAGAGGCGTTAAAAGATGAGAGCATTGCAAAAGGCGAAATGACATTAGGTAAATTAGCTGAAAAAGCCCAATTAACCGGCGCATTCGGCTTAAGCCGCGTCCCGCGTTTCTTAAAGGACGTGGCTGTTTCCGAAAAAGTAGCGCAGAGCCTGGCAGGCAAGCTTGAAGCCGAGAGAGTGGATTTGGCGAAAGGGAATCTTACAAATCTGAATACGTTAATCAGAGAAGTAAACAATTTTGTCAGCAATGTGGTTAAGACGACTGAAGTTTGGGTCTCTACTTATGACAGGGGCGAACTCACCGAACACATCGTCAATATAATATTAACGGAAAAGGATGCTAAGAAGGCCGGTGAACAAATAGAGAGTATGTTAAGGCAGGAGTTAGACCGGAATATAGAAGGTAAAGATAAAAAAGAGAAAGAAGATAATATTAATCGGATTATCAAAGAGGCAAAGATTAATGAAATAATAAACCTTGGGGAAAGAGTTAAAGAAATAGAATTACGGGATTCCCAGGATAGAATAATAGGAAACAGCAATCCTTATTTGTTGCAATCCCTTGCCGAGAGGAAAATACAACAGAATAGATTTGAGGAAGAACAGACAAAAGGGAAAACCAAAGCAGAAAGAGGAAAGGCAAAAATTATGTTTGAATATTTAAGTAATCCTCTTTCTAAGTCGGAAAACCAACTGGAAAATGACCTTATTAAATGGGATAAAGAAATAGAAGCCGATAAAGCAAAGGCTGAAGCGGAGAAGGGAAACCTAATAAGAGGAAAGAATTGGCTGGCTAAAGAATTAATGGCTAAAAAGTCTCCCTATGGCGGAGAATATGGCGGAATAAGATTGAGAGACAGGATTTACACCTGGGATGTGAATATTACGCTTAAACTCCGTGACTGGGTTAAAAAATGGCAAGTAAATTTTACCAGGGCAGATAGTCTTATAAGCAATTTTAAAGTTGCGGAGAATAACTTAAAAGCCAAAAAAGATATATCTGTGGAAGACTGGCAGAGATACCAGGATGCTTTATACAAACTTACCTTAAAAGATAACAATAACCTCTTTAATTTCGACAGGCAGAAAGTAAATGATTTCTTTAGGGATAGAGGTAAACCCATGGTAATCGGCATGGCGAAAAAGCGCGCTGCCGGAGAAATAAAGCATTGGAGCGAATTTGGAGTAAAGAAAGTTGATATATTAAAAAATCTGGATGATAAGGTTCGGGGAATTAATGTAGAAAAAGAGGGCGAAAACTTTATTATTTCTATCGATGATACCAGGATTACATTTAGAGGAAGGGAGCTGAAAAAATTAGAAATAGTAAACAGTTCTGATAGAGAAAAATTTATGGAGAAATTGACTGCGGTAGTCAGAGAAGCAACTGGGTTGAAGGGCGCAAATGAGAATCCATTCAAATACGCAGAAATAAGTTCTTTAGTCACCTCTAATATTATGGAGAAGATTGTTAAAAAGCTGGGATATAATTTAAATGAAGTGCAAACGAGCGATTCCATACTGGAAATTATGGAAGGTAAGGACATAACCGCGGCAATGAGCCAGGGAAAAACCGAAGCCATCATCCTGGCTTTGATTTCCGAAGCACTGGCAGGCGAAGCTTCTGCCAGCCTGTATTTAACCAGCAATACATCGCTGGTGAAGGCTGCTATGGATAGGGCCGGATTCTGGGCGGATTTGTTCGGGGTTAAACTCCAGGATATAGATACACTTATCGCCAATCCTCTCACGCCCACTTCCCTGGTTTTATCAAGCCTAAAAGAAGCCGGGACAATCAATATAGGCAGTTATGAAAAATTTCCGCATGTTTTTAACCGCAGGATGTCCGGGGATTACCTGGAGCAGAAGAGTGCTACAGAACTCCTCGAATATTTACGCGATAAAAACCACCTGGTGGTCTTTGATGAAGTGCAGAATGCTTATAATAACCTGGAAGCGATTGTAGGCAGGGGCCATACGACTTTATTGTCGGCATATATCAAATATAGGCCGGCTTATGAGGCGATAAAGAAGGCGATTAAGAACGGTGAAATATCGCAGATTACCCTGGAAAGGGCAGCAGAAAAGGATAAGGAAAATGAGCCTTCTTTAAGAGGGTATGCCAGGGAAGGAGATAAAAATATAGCCTTAACGCGCAGCGCCATCGAGCACATCCGCACAAAATTAAATAGGGATAAGATGCTTACTGATGCAGAAATAAGCAGCATTGCCTCCGCTATCATAAGGCAAGGAACTGATGTGGCTTTGACCAGAGACGGCCGAGTGGTGGTAACAAGCAAGGCTGACGGCATGCAGCCCGACATGGTCTTAAACAACAAAGCATTGATGGTTGCCAGTGCTTTGGAAAGGGCTGAGGCCAAAGAAAATTTTATAGATGATGCCGGCAAGATTAAATGGAGTGAATCTTTTGCCGGAGGAGAGACCGTGATTTCATCTTCCTCGTTAAAGCTATTTACCGAAATAGGCGGAAGGAGGCCGGGTTTGACCGGAACGCCTTTTGAGGCTATCCAGTGGCTGTTTAACGGAGGAAAATTCATCGAAAAAGGAGAAAAGGCGAAATTTGTAGATTCTGGTGACAGGATACTCTATCAGGTTGGCGATGAGAAAGTAACTGAAGTAATATTGAAACAGAGCTCTTCGGTCCATCCTTATGAACGAATGGCAAAAGATGTGGCAGCGGGATTGAAAGAGAAAGAGTCCGGTTATGTAATTGTCGGCGCTGAGGGCCTCGGAGAGTTCAAGGAATATTTGGCAAGAGAATTAGGCGAAAAAACGGTGCGGGATGAAAAGAAAGTTGAATTTTTTGATACCAGCTCCTCTTCCCAGAAAAAAGATGCCCTGGATAAAGCCGCCGGAGAACTTGAAAACAATACCGAGGGAAAGATTATTGTTGTTACAGAAATCGGGAAAGAAGGTATAAACGTAGGCAAGAAAGTGAATCTGTATTATGCAGAAGGCGCCGGAGAGACAAATATGGCCAGCGCTTTACAGAGCATTGCCCGTATTAACAGAGGCGCTAACCGGGGCGATAAAGCGTATTGGTATTATACAAAAGAACAGGTAAATGCATATCTTAAGGAAACAGCCCCGATAAGAGAATATTTAAAAGGCCGCTGGGAAGGTGAAAAGCTGGAATTACTAAAGAAACAAAACCTCTCCTCTGACGGCGAAGCAATTAAATTGGCTCTATATGTGCAGGATGCCGTAGATAACGCGTCTAAATCTCTGGATATGTGTACGCGCCTTATGCAAGAGATATTTTTAACTAAGCCTTTTGAGGAGGCTTTGCAGTGGGCAGCGGAAAATTCTGGTGGAAAAGAATATTCATTCCTGCAAAGGGTATATCAGGAAGTTATCTTAGACAGGAACTCTGAATTATATACGTCATATGCTTTTGAGGATATCGCAAATCCCAAAGATATGCTCAGGCAAAAGTTTGAGAGCCAGCGTTCCCAGATCAAGACCTTATTAAACGTCCTGGAAGGTAACGCCAAGGCATTTAGGACTGACAAAAACCAGTATGAGCCTACTTATTCCAAGCTCGAAATCCTGGCCAACGATTCTCCTTTCAGGAATAATTATAATATGCGTTCTTTATTTGAAGGTACATTCAGGTTAAAAGAGTGGGACGATATAGATAAGAGTTTTGAAGAGAGAGTGTTGGGAGAAACCGATGCCTCGCCTCCTACCGTAGATAAAATTGAAAAAGTTGAAGATTTTCTTTCTCTCACCAAGAAATTAGCAGAAACAACTCTCCTCCCAACAGTCCGTACCTCTTCCAATTATTCCGAAGAGTTGCTTAAACAGAGCAAACAAGTAAAGTCAGGCGTAGAAAAGGCCGTCGCTTTAATGGAAAGAAACGGAATTCCCGTGAATTCAGAGCAAAGAGATGCTTTGAAGCGGGCAGCGGATGGTTTTAGCACATATAGCTTAACCAATAGGAATGTCGCATGGGTTATGCTTGATATTCTGGATGGCCAAACGCAAAATAATGTTTTTGCGCAACAATTGCAGCAGTCGTTAACGCAAGTGCTCTCAACGCCGGCCCCGAATCTTGACACCGTTCCTTCTCTTGCTTCTAACCTGGCAGGGCAAATTGATGCTTTATCCACGCCGGTTAGCAGCGCTCAGATGGAAGATTTTAAAAACATTTTGAGTATGAGTATCAATCCGGCATTTGATTATGATAAACTTTCCCAGCTGCGCGACCAAAAATTATTTTTGGATATGGTTAACCCTGAATGGGCAAATAATCTTCCTTTTGCCGCCCAGCTTAACCCGGCTTTAGCGTTGCAGTCCTTAGGTTTAAGCGAAAAACGCAGCCCCGTTTCCTGGATAAGGCGGTTTGCTTTTACCTATAGAGATAACGGTGTGGAGAATACGGCTCGGCGTTCTTTGATTAATCCTGTAAAATTTGATAATAAGACTTCTTTGCGCAACCTCTCACAGATTCTCAGCCCCTCAATCTTATACCGTCCGGTATTTGCGTTCAATAAATTTGATTATTTAGAAAAGCAGATTAATAAGCTCTCGTTAAGTAATGAGCGTATCCGGAATTACCTCTTTAATCTGGCCAGCGCCGCATATGCCGTCAGCGATAAATATGCCGAATCTTCCCGCAGGCCCTGGTTAAGCGTTATCACCGGCTTCTTCAGGCCGTTTACAGTCTTCGGCGGATTTTATCAAAAAATGGAAGGCAGAAATAAGATATTCAGTGCTACCTTGGATAAACTTTACAGCAGTTCGTATGAAAATTACGACGGGAACTCTTCCTTTGAAAAAGCGAAGAAAATAGCGGATTTATTCAACAGATTCGGCAAAAATGTTACAGTAAGAACGGTTTTAGATTATCAAAATGCACAAGCCGAAGGAAAAGCAGCTTTATTTGGCAAAATATTCGGCCGTAAGGCGGCTGCAGCCATTAACGAGCAAATGGTTAAGATTAAGGATGTAGCCGCGAGAATAGAGGCACAAGCCAAGCAATTAAAAGAAAAGAAAACAGGCGAAGAGATTGATTTACCCGCAGAACTCGATGCCATCAGAAAGTATTTACTTGATGAAAAGATCGAGATAGCTAAAGAAAAGTCGACCTCTTTGGCAGAAGTTATTTCCGGAACAGATAAGGTTATTAATACCAAGGATTTTGCTTTCATTAAGCGTGCCCTTAAATATTCGGATACCTCCGAAGACGTATTAAAGACGATTACCGCGCTTTTAGACAAGCAGGCATTCGAAAAAGCCAAGCCTGTTTATAAATGGGATATCTATCTTTCTATAGGAAAACAGGAAGGTGTTAAAAAGCTAAAAGATAATGCCCATAAAGATATAAATATTCTTCTTAACGGCGACCCTAAGCTTGAAGCCGACATAGAGAAAGCAATAAAAGAAGAATTTGGCGAAGTTGAAAAGGAACTTTTTGCGCAAACCCGTGATTATTTCAGGAATAAATTAAACTTTAGCATAAAAAAGGCGAGGAATTCTGCTTCCAAAGAACTAATAAAGAAGATAAATGGGCAGTATTTGCCAGTCGGTACAGAACAGGCCGGTATAGAAGAAGTGCTGAAGGATATCGATTATTCTATTTACCGTATTTTAATTACCTCCGAAGCGTTAGGCAAGCAGGTTAGTAAGATAGAGTCTATTACTGATTTCTCCGCCAAAGACTGGGCAAATCATATCCAGGCGAAGAGAAAGATAGCCGCAGATTTAAAGAGCATCTCCGGGTTTGATGTTGATTCCAGCCTGCCCGAAGAATCTTTTATAAACGCAGTGCTTAAGAAAATAGAAAATAACGCGTCAATGAGGAAAGAAATTTCCAAATATGAAAAAGGTCTAGCTGAGTTCTTTAGAGAATACAAGAAATTATTGGAATTAGGGTATGAAGCACAAAGAGATGTGAGTAACATCACCCTCGCCCCTTACGAAAAGTATAGGTATGAAATCGCCAGCATATTTGTAAAACAGGTAAGCACCGAGTTAGGCAGGAATTTTGCGGATTGGTTCTCTTTGGAAAAACTCGATGCCATTGAAGAAGAATCCGGCAGGATAAAGAATACCATTGAGCTCATTGATAGTCTTGCCATTTTAAAAGAGACCTTGGAAGCCAATAAAGATAAGATAGGTGAATATGATACTGCCGCAATTATTGCGCAATATAATAATGGGTTCAAGGGCTTATTGGATAAATTAAGCTTGCAAAATGACCTTGGCAAACCCGCCTCTATCTATGATGCCAATGCGGTGGTTGATAAGATAATCACCGCCATTCCGTTACGAACTAAAGGCCTCTTGCCCAGTAAGGTAAGATTATCACGTATACTCTCCATACGCGATGCCGCAGCTAAGATTAAAATGGATATCCTTTATGATTTGGCAAATGCCAATCAGGCCAAAATACAGGATATCTTATTGAAAGTAATGGGTTCTTTTGATGAGATAAAAGCACATCTAAGCGGCAAGACAACCGAGGAAATAACAATGGAATTAATACAGATATTTGCGGAAGGCAAGATTTCTTTCCATTTGGCAAGGCCTGAAATAGATACCGTTAAACTCGTGGACAGAACGGAAGAGAA
Organism: Planctomycetales bacterium; assembly: GCA_005239725.1. Lineage (GTDB taxonomy): Bacteria > Omnitrophota > Gorgyraeia > Gygaellales > Profunditerraquicolaceae > SBBM01. Next base: position 21,285 of record SBBM01000060.1, read on the forward strand.
GGGCAGGTATGAAGTATGGCTGCCTCTGAACAGGCTTGATTCCGTTTTAGGCGCCGATGGTTTCTACGGGTTTAAGTTGCGTTCAGTGGGCGAAGTAGAATCCCGCCACGAAGTATTAGGCCACCTTTTTGGATTAAAAGCAGGTATTCCTTTAGGCGAAAGCAGGGACAGCCTTTGGGGCTATAACCCGACAGAATGGTTTGCCCTTGCCTTCACTGCTGTTGACGCTCTGGAGTGGGCAAGAAATAAACTTGAAAAAGGCGAGGTCTTGACTCCGGACCAGATGCAATATGTAAAATCGGCTGTCGGTACAGAAGTAGAGCGTCTGACTTTGCGGGAAAGGATATCTTATTTCTTCCGTCCGAACGGTTCCAAAGAGAGCACAGCGTTCAAAGATTTTATACGCACTTACTCGGAGAAATATTTTGCCGATAAGTCCAGCCCCGAACTTAAGAAGATGTCCGAGGTTTTCTTAAAAGGCATGAGTGAAAGGATGCTTTGGAAGACCAAGGGCTCCACTAATTACAATAAACTCCTGCATTACCCGAGGTACAACTTAGCGATGAACAAAGGTTCTTATGCTTTGGGCATAAATATGGCTGCACCCAAAATATCCGGCCTTTACTCTCAATCTTATCTTTCTTCTCTCTACCCTGAAAGCTTAGGGCAAGGTATCGGCTCCTTATATTCTCCGTCTGCCGGCGCGGGTGCGGGCGGCTCAGGCGGCGGGCTGGATAAGGATGCCGAGGAATTGTTTAAGAAACTTAAGGAATATTTCAGCGCCAATAAGGCAAATGACAGCGCTAAGATGGCTATTATCCAGCCGTTGAGCGATGACGAATTAGAGGCTATCTTGAGAAAGGCATTAGGCATTATAGAATTGAAAGGCACATTCGCGAATTCCGTAGAGTATGATAATGGCAAAAACTATGTAGGCACCACGCTCGTCAGAGAAGATGTGCTGGATAATCCTACTGCGGAAAACCTTACGGCATTAATCCATGATCCGACTGAAGCTGTAGTAAGATTGTTCTTCAGGGGCAACGAAGAGGGATTAGAGGAATTGGTAGCCGAGATTGAAGAAAGCAGCACAGAGGCAAGGAAGTTAATTGAGTACCTCCGCGATAAATACGACAACATAGACGGTTATGTCAGGGCAATCAGGGACAGCAACAAAGGCCTGGATGTCAAGATTGAAGCGTTTAACGGCTTAATTGCCCGCGTAAAAGAGAGCCCGGATTTCTGGTACCGCAGGAATGAAAGCAGATACATAAAAGATTTCATCGGGGCTTTAGTAGACGCTACCTACCAGTTCGGGAAAGCTGAGAAGAGCGAAGAAAATATAGATTGGGATAATTTAATAAGCCTGGCTTCAAAGATAAAGAAAACGGATTTCGGCGTAGGCATAGAGCTCTTCGGGCATATTACGCCGTTCTTCGTGGCCTACCGTTACGCGGCCTCCTTCGGTTACCGGAATCCGGATGTAGTTATCTCCGCGGCTAACGAAATACTTTCGGACGAAGGATTAAAAGGCATATTTGAGCAAATTTATAGCCAGACCGGCCTTGGCGCCATTTACGGCCAGGCGCCAAAGTCTGCCTCCTCGGCGATAGAATTACACGAAACAACCAAAAATTGGTGGAATACATTATATAACAAGATAAGGAATTACTATAAATCCAAGGCTGGAGAAATAACCGCAAGCAGCGATTATTATTATCACGCTACAAGCCTGAGAGCCCTGGCAGGCATAAAGCGCGCGGGGCTGGAAGAAACCAGCGGCCAGGAAGGCAAGGCGGTTTACGCGGGCAAGAACTTCGGCCAGATAGCGCCTTATTTCGGCAGGGCAATAAATAACGGCTCCATACCCGTATTACTGCGCATAAATAAGAATTTGCCTGAAACTAACAGGGTTGTTGACCATGGCATAATGGTAACAATAGCTAATGTTGTGCCTGCAGGATTCATTGATTATTTCCATCCCATTAAAAAGCAATGGCTTCCTTTGAAGGAGTATACCGGCAGCCTGGAATCCTTAAATTTGGCTTCGGACGAATTTTTGCAAAAGGCATCGGATGTGCCCACAGAACAACTTAAGAATTCAATGCTTGATTTAATTTTGAATAATCCGATGGAAATCGCTCCGGGTAAGGCCTTAAACTCCGAGATTTACAGCGAAATGGAAAAGCATCTCAGGGGCGCATTTGCGCATCTTGCCGATGAGACAGTTGATATTATTCTGTACGCCCGTATTTTGGAATTGAATGTGAATACCCTCAGGAAAGTCATTGATAAGGTAAGCGCGGATGTAGAGGTGCTCGGCATATTAAATGATTGGGTGGCCTTGTCAAGGAAACTCAGCGTAAAGACCAATTTACTGGAAAGGTTAACAGGCATTTACCCGGAAAACAGCGAATACAATAGCCAATTAGAGAATGCAAGGAGCGAGCTTGCCGCCGTCCTGCAGAAGACAGGCAGTAAATATGTCTCTTCACCGATAGAATCGAAAGTCGGGGTTGCGGTGAAGATTACCTCTTCGCCGGTGGTTGGACAGGGATTTACCCGCAGGTATTTCCTGAAGATGTTAAGCATATCTGGTGCTGCGGTTGCGGCTGCCGGAATTGGTATATTTAATCCGGTAAAATTGTTTGCCGGCAACAATGAAGAAATAGTGCGAAGCGATTACCTTAATGCTATTCCTGAAATAGATATTCCCGGAATAGGCTCTATGATGCAAATTCCCGGCACAAACATAGAGGTTCATACTGTCAAACCTCATCAGAAGGTTCTTTACGCTGTTCTTAAGGCTGCTTTGAGAGGCAAGCTTAAGGGTACATTTGCTGTCCAGCTTGACAGGCATCGCGATTTGGCCATACGCAACATAAGAGAAGTGGAAACATTGAGAGAAAGATGGGCAGCTATCAGGAAAGAAGCCAATGAGCAGAAGCAGGAGCAGATGTTAATAGATTTCGTAAATGAACAAAAGAGCGTAGAGGGCTTCCACTATATATTAACGATATTAGGGTTAGAATCTAAATTAATCGCAGCTTATGGCGAGCATTGGGAGGATATGTATGATAAAGATAAAGAAGCCAGGCATGAGAAATTGCTTGCAACGGATAGCACTTTCTTGACAACGACTCTCGAGCCTAACTCTGAGGTCGCTGTATTGGACACATATCACATTAAGCTTAATAATTTGAGCAAGGTTGTATTAGAGAAGATAAAAGGAGACAAATTTTTCCACCTCACGATTGATTTGGATAATTTCGC
>SBBM01000027.1 GCA_005239725.1 Planctomycetales bacterium
GTATCCGAATGAGCCGTTAAAGTCATCCTGGGAATTGTAGGTGCGGGAAAGCTCCAGGGGGATTTCCGGCGCGGGGATGGAAATGTCGGTCAGGGAGGTAAACATATTGCCGGTGGCAATTTCTATCGGCTCACCTACCGTTTGCCTGTTTTTTAATGGAACCTGGCTAGTGGATTTTACAGTAACGGGCGCCGAAGGTCCGCTTGCAGTGTTTGAAAGAAGAAATTTCCCGTCAGCTAATATAGCTTTTATCTGCCAGGCGCGGCTATATGTATTTGTCTTGAAATTTGTCCAGGCAGGAAGGAAAATTTCTTGCCCGTCTAAATTATAAAGAGGCGCGCTAACTGAACCGTATAAATATAAACCTGTGGTAGAATACGAAATTGCATAGCTTTTGCCGTCGCGTAAAATCCTATAATATCGCGCTCCCGCAACAGGGCTCCAGTGAAAATAAATATAGCCTCTGGCGTGATTCGGATTCGTATAAACGACCTCTTCGGTTATCCAGAAATTAAACGAAGGGTTATCGGCTAATGCCACTTCTCTGGGAATAAAAATAGCAGATATTAAAAGAGATATTAAAAGAAACGCTGCAAACATAGAAAGAATTCTTTTGGGCATTCTTTCCTCCTAGCTTAAATTATGTTTATCTATACACATTTGATCTGTAAAACACAGCATATACCGACGAATATACCCTGTCAAGGTTTTCCTGAATTTAATCCATGACAGAGAATCGCGAAATGGAAAATGCGCCTTCCAGAATGGGTGCATTTGGCTTAGCGGAGAGCCGGAGCTTCTCTATCTTTAACAACGAAAGCGAGTTTTCGATGTTGTAGAAGAATTTTAAATACTCCTCCATTGTGCCTTCCGCGCGTAAATCAATGAGGATTTCCCCGGATACATCCGAGCTTTGATAATCCACACCTTGAGGCTTTATCTCCATAATGCGTATATTTGCATTTTTAGCCAGGTTTTCTAACTCTGTTAGAGCGCTCACCAAAGAACCCTTCTCTTCTCCAGAGACACCAGGGAAAGAAACAAGTTTCTCATATTTATTCTGTATGTCGCCTTTATGGCTTAAAAGCCGGGCATACCGCCTTAATTTCAAGCGGGCGATATTAATTTCTTTATTCAACTGGAGGTTTTTAGCCAAGGCAGGGCCAAACAGTAAATTAAAAACCAGCGTGGAAACAACTACGCCCAATGCCGCATAGAAAATTATCTTTTCTCTTTTGTTGAGCGCCTTTATCATTTATTTTTTAGGGCTGTGATTTCAAAATCTATAACCTGCCCTGCCTGAGTTTTTATTTTCGTCATGTATTTGATTTTAATCTGAAAATTTTTAAATAGCGGTGATTTTTCCAACTCCGAAACAAACGTAAATACCGGATTTAAGTCCGGAGCCTGGCCGCGTAAGACTACTTGAGCATCACCATAAACAAAATTACTTAAGGTTATCGGATTGGGGGTTTTCCTGTGTAATTCATAGATTATATCCAGGGCAGTCGGCTTTCTTTGCGCCCTATTTTGCAATATTTTAAATCTTTTTTCTATATCCTCAAGGGGCTTGGCTTCTTTCCCATTTGCGGCTAACTGCGCATTTAATTTCTTAAGATATTGCGATTTGCTGTCTAAATTTTTCACTATACCTAAGGTAAATATAAAAACTGTGGCTAATATGAATGAAATCATCCGCAGTATCTCTCTATGCCGGGATTTCTTCATCTCTTTCTCTTTTATACCTTCAGGGATAAGATTAAGGGACTCAGCTATATCCGCCATGCCCAAGCCGATAATGTTTGCACAGGAAAACTTGGAATCTAAGATATCCTGCCGGATACTCTCTAAAGATTTATTATCCTCGGCATAAGATAAAACCTCAACTGCCAAATCAGTTTGTTGATTCAGAATTTTTAAAGACTGCCGGGAGATATTACTGCCGCCAAGAATTAAAATTTTATTCGGAGCCTCCTTTGAAACTTCTTTTAAATAGGCAGATTTAGTCTTATTTATTTCATCGGCAAATAATCTTTCCCAATCCGGCTCAAGACGGTTAAGTTTAAATGCCCGGCTGAAAAGCATTTTCCTGCCGGAGACTATCGCTAGTTCCGTGCAAACGGAATCTATATCTACAACCATTACCGGATCAGATTCTTGAACCCTAACATAATTATACAGGCTGCATAAACCATACGAACTTAAAACAATGCTAATTTTAGGCGGCTTAAATTCATTAAAAATTTTTAGATAATTTCCGATTAATTCCCTGGGGGCAATAACCAGATTTATATTCGAGTAGCCTTCCTTATCCGTAGAGATAACCTGATACGCGGTAACTAATTCCTCCGCTTGATACGGCAGGTAACGCGGGGCTTGCAACCGGGAGATCCTTTCAATTTCTTCCAAAGCTGTGCTTGGCACCCTTAAATACTGGCAGGTTCCCTGGTTGCGGGGCAAAGATACAGTTATGGGGTTATTGGCATATCCTAATTTCTTAAAAACCTTATTTAATTTCTGGATTATTTCTACATTGTCTCTATTTAATGAAAGTGGCTGAATATCTAACCCTCTTATTTCACTTTGTCTTCCGGGGGTAGTTACGTATTTTATTACTTTCAGGGCATCATCAGTAACCTGACAGATAAATGCCGTATTCTTTCTCATGCTGCCTATAGGAATCTTATCTATCATTTTGAAAATTTCTCTTCCTGGGCTACGCGCATAACCTCGGCAAAAGTCGTAATGCCGCTAAAGACTTTTTGCAAACCGTCCTGGCGCAAGGTGTGCATGCCGTCTGCAATAGCCTTTTGTTTTATCTGCTGAGTGGACGCCCTTTTAAGTATTAACTCTCTTATGGGTTCGGTGATAGTTAATATTTCGTATATGCCGGTGCGTCCGCTGTATCCGGTAAACCTGCAATCCTGGCATCCTTTACCCTCATAGATTTCTATTTTGCTGTCAGATTTTACCTCATTTTCTATCTGCCTTAATACCTCATCATCCGGCTTTGCCGCTACTTTACACTTAGGGCAGATTAACCTTACCAACCTCTGGGCAACCAGGCATTCCAGGGAAGACGAGACCAGAAACGGCTCAATACCCATATCAATAAGCCTGGCAATTGCTCCTGCGGCGTCATTTGTATGCAGGGTGGAAAAAACCAGATGCCCGGTTAATGCCGACCTGATGGCAATCTCCGCGGTTTCCGAATCCCTGACCTCTCCGACCATCATTACGTCCGGGTCGTGCCTGAGCATATGCCTTAAGGCATTGGCAAAAGTAAACCCGATTTGCGGATTAACCTGAAGCTGGTTTACCCCTCTTAACTGATATTCAATGGGATCCTCAACGGTAATTATCTTTATCCCGCTTGAATTTATGCGTGAAAGAGATGCGTATAAAGTGGTTGATTTGCCTGAACCTGTCGGGCCGGTAACAAAAATAATCCCGTGCGGCTTTTTTATTGCTTGTTCAATAATTTCAAGGTCATCCGGAAAAAGGCCTAACTTCTCCAACTCCAGGAAAAACCTTGAACTCAATATCCGGATGTGCACTGCTTCGCCGAAAGCGGTAGGCAGAGTGGAAATGCGCAAATCCAGCTCCCCTTCGCTAATCCTTATCTTTATCCTGCCGTCCTGGGGAAGCCGGCGTTCGGCGATATTTAAGTTTGCCATGATCTTAATCCGGGAAACCATTGAGGCATACAGATATTTTATGTCTTTGGGAGTATTTATATCATAGAGGATACCGTCAATGCGGAAGCGCGTGCGCAATTCATCCTGAAAAGGCTCAAGGTGGATATCGGTAGCGTGATTCTTGATTGCCTCCGACAATATCTCGTTTACAAACTTTACGACAGAGGCATCTTCCGTTAAACCCTCCAGCTCTTCAATCTTTTGCCCTCCCGGGGTCGATTCTTTCACCTCTCCGTTCTTATCCATTATTTTCTCAAGGGTATCCGCGCCAAGGCCGTAATATCTACGGATAGCGTCAATGATTTCCGGCTCGCCGGATAAGGCGGATTTTACTTCTACGCCTAAAAGAAGGCGCATATTGTCTAAAGTGCGGATATCTAAAGGGTCGGCCATGGCAATAGTAAGGGTATTATTTTTAAATTCGAAAGGCATTATTTTATAGTGGATAGCAAATTTTGCGGGGACCATCCGGATAACCGAGGGTTCGATGCCCACGCGATTGACCCTTATATAAGGTATATTTAACTGGCGGGAAAGCACATTAAATATTTTTTCCTCAGGCGCAAGACCCAGTTTTACCAGAGTTGTGCAGATGAATTCATGGGATTTCTTCTGTTCAGCGAGACCGGCCTGAAGCTGCTCAGAATTAATTACTCCCGCATCAATTAACATCCGGCCGATTAAGATGTTATTTTCCATAGTTAAGCCTTTCAGTTAAAGACGTTATTACCGATAAGCCAGCGTAATGGTAAAAATTTCTTCTTTTTTATCCAAATCTTTAGGAAACCGCTGGAACGGAGAAGCCGACTTTACGCAACCTATGGCTGCCCTGTCTATTTTTGAGTTTGTGGAAGATGTTATTTTAGGCTCACCCGTCAATCTCCCCTCAGAATCAAGAGAAAAAGAAACTTCTACTTCGCCCTTTTCGCCTTTTGTTTCGGTAAAAGCCGCCAAAGCCATCACCTTATCTCCAACATATTTATTATATTTAGCATAGGTATCAGATGGATTTGGCGATATTTTTTCGGCAATAATATTCCCTTTCTGCATTTTTAACACCGCACCATCCAGGGGTTTTATCTCCGCGAAGTCCGAATAAGGGTTTTCTCCGCTCATAATATGAGGCGTAAGCAGTATAACCAACTCCGTTTTTTTAGTCTCATCGGAAGTGCTCCGGAAAAAGAACCCCACGAGCGGAATATCCGCAATTAGAGGAATTTTCTTTACTTCTTTTTTCCTTTCGTCTTTTCTTAGGCCGCCGATAATTACGGTTATCCCATCTTTTACCATTACCGCAGTCTCTGCCTCTGAAGTAGTTACAATGGGAATCTGGGTTATTTTGCCCTCAGAGGTGATACTCGTTCTTTCCGCAGAACTTATTTCGGGTTTTATTTTCATCGTCACAAAGCCATCGGCATTAACAGTGGGAGTAACGTAGAGTTTTATCCCCACATCCACGAAATTCACAGATTGAGAAGTAACCGCAGTGCCGGTACCCCCCTGCGAAGTCGTAGAAGTAATGTAGGCATCCTTAGTCCCTACCAGTATCTTTGCCTCCTGGTTGTTCAGAGCCATAATCCGGGGGCTGGAGAGTATTTTTGTATTTCCTATGGTACGCAGTAAATCAAGAACTGCCTTGTAATCACCTTGTGAAGTGATGGAAGATAAGGCTGTGCCGAGAAGCAGCCGGTTACTGGTGCCCACCGGTAAAGATGCGGTAACCTTAAAGTTCTTCTTTAGCCAGTAATCCCAATCCACCCCCATCTCAAACTTATCCGAAAGCTTTACCTCTATAATTTGGGCGTCTATTAACACCTGAGGCGTCTTTTCGTCAAAAGCGGCGATTATCTTAGCCACCTCATCTAATTTCTGCGCATAATCGCTAACGGCGACCTTGTTAGTACGCTCATCTATCCGTACTAAACCTACTCCTTTGGTTACGGTATCCTGGATTTTCGCGCTTATTTTGTCCGCCTGGGCATAGTTTAAATTGAATATGCGCGTTTCTAACTGCACATCGGCGCTCTTGACAAAACTTTCCATTTCTTTTAACTTTAAAGGCGAATCCATAAGCACTAAAGTGTTAGAGCCTTCATCCACTACAATTTTTCCGGTATTAGCCTTCATCTGGGCCAATGTTTTGGATAAATCCGCTGCCCGGGCATATTTAAGCGGGATGACCTTTGCCTGTTTTTTATCCTGGAAACGTTCGCCGTAAAGAAGCTCATAATCCTTTTGCGTCATTACGTTAATAATCCCGGACTTCTCTTCATAAGCAAGGTCATTTGCCAGGATTACTATCTCGAATACATCGCGCACATCCACGTCTTTTAAGAATAAGGTTGCCCTGCCGGTAACGTTCTTACCCACCACCACATTCATTCCGGCGCGGCTGGACAATGTCTTTAAAACATCCACGATATCCATGCCTTTTATATCCAGGGATATTTTATTTTGATCTTTGGCAGGTTGAATTTCCTGGCCAAAACAGGGAATCCAGAATGCAAATACCATAACCCATAAAATATTTTTCTTACTCATGTTATTCTCCCCGTCATAAATAAAGCTCGAACCTTTTCCCCCGGTGGTTTAAGACTATCTTTCCTTCCTGTATATCTTCCACCTGGGATTCGCCTATAAACTGCCCTTTACTCAAATAATATGTCTTTTGTGTAGATTTATCCTCAATAATTGCCTGCGGATTATCCCCGGAAATAATACCGACTAAGTTTATGTCTTTATTTAAATCCGGGCTTATTTTGCCCATTGTTCTATCTGCCCCCGCTAACGATGAGCCCGCGAATATCTGCCTGTTTTTTATGCCCTCCAAGTAATACTCAAATGGCTTCATTTCTTCTTTTAGTTTTGGATCAGCCAGGATATCTTTTCTTTCGGAGGCTTCCGATAAATCAATTTCTTTGGAAGCGATAAACGGATGGATAAATGAGGCAGCCAGGTGAATACAGGAAATTATAAACGCCAGCGTAATTATTTTATGGATGTTTAATTTGATTTTTCTAAAGGCCGGCTGTTTGGCTGCAGGGGGTTTCGACTTGCCTCTTATAAGCCGTAAAAGCTTTTCTTCGGGAACAACATTTTCTTTCATGCATTTATTTCCTGATTAATAAGGGTGTTTATTATTCCGGCATCCACAAACGGCTTTTCGTGCATTACGATAGCCTCCAAGGCATCGTGGCAGAGCATGGCTATCCGGCGGGGATACCCCTGGGTATGCTGATAGATCAATTCCATGGCCCCATCCGTAAACAGTTTAATGTTACCCCCACAACCTGCCTGCTTCAGCCTGAATTGTATCATTGCTTTGGTTTCTGCTTCATCGAAATGGTTAATGGTATATTTTAAGGCAATACGGTCGCAAAAATTGCGGATGCGCTTTATCCGGGGGAGTAATTCTATCTGTGACATAAGCACAACCTGCAAAAGCTTGTATTCATTCGTTTCATAATTCAGGAGGGTGCGTAAAACCTCTAGATTCTCCAAACTTATCTTCTGGGCTTCATCAATAAGCAGGATAATCGTCTTGCCCTCATCTACTCCTTTTTGGAAGAGGTATTTTTCCAGCGCCTCCTTAAAATCCATCGTGGATTTAAACTCTGGGGTGATACCGAACATTTTTACTAGACCAAAGAGAAACTGAAATTCGGACTTATACCCGGCATCTAAAATCATATGGAAGACAAAATTATCCTCGTTACGGAAGTCTTTAAGGAGCGTGCGCAGTAATGTAGTCTTGCCCGTGCCCACATCACCCAGGATAAGGTTTAAGCCCCGGCGCAGGCGTATGGCGATTTCCAGGCGCTTTAAGGCTGTGTCGTGACTCAGGGAACGATAGAAGAATTCCGGGTCAGGGCTGGTAGAAAAAGGTTCCTTGTCTAAGCCTAGAGAGTTAAAGTAACTCATGCCGGATTTCTTTTATGGATTTATTTTGCTTACGCAAGGCGCGGATTTTCCGCAATATTTCGATAGTAGAATCATTAAAGTAACGGAATCCGGTCTCAGGGCTCCGCCCAAATTCCTTGATTAAGCCTATTTTGAGGTAATATTTTATAGTATGAATAGAATGGCCACTTAGACGGGCTAAGTCTTTGATTAGATAGATGTTAGAAATATGCCCTCCTATTACTCTCCAACTAGAGAGCATATCACTATTTGAAAATTTTGCAATTGATTTTTAAAAAAGTTCTTTAAACCTATCCAATAACCTAAAAGCTGCATCAAGAACTTCTTTTGTCGTAATAAATCTCAAGCATTTAAGCGAAACGCATTCGACCAGTTGGCAGGGGGCGCAATCTGCGTTGCTTGATAAGATAACATATTTTTCCGCAGGCATGTACGGAGAGTTTCTTTCAATATGCCCCGGCCGGAATATCGCTACCATCGGCACTCCCACGCTTGCGGCGATATGCATTGAGCCGGTATCATTGGTGATATATAGGTTAAAACGTTTCATCACGGCCGCTAGTTGCTTTAAAGTTGTCTTTCCGCAGGCATTAATGACGTTTACTCCGCTCATCTCTTTTAATTTATCCGCGATTTGTCCCTCTTCGGCACTTCCGGTAATAACAATCTTACGCCCCGGCTCTTTCGATAATGCCGAGATGACTTGAGAAAAATTCTCTACAGGCCAGCGTTTAGAAAGCCAGGGCGCACCCGGGTTTATTCCGACAACTACATCCGAATCCTGTATATGGTTTACTGAGAAAAAATTGTTTGCGAATTGAATATCGCTTTCGGAAACACGCATTTCCGGATTATGGGCAATGATATCCCCTCCTAAAATCTTCACTAGGTTTAATTGATGCTCCACCTCATGCGTATGGCTGATATATTTTTCTGCGGATTTATGAGTCAGGAAAAATCCTCTTCCTTCTGTATCCCTGCCGGCCTTGTATTTGGAACCAATAATCCTGAATATGGCCGCCATCTTTAGACTGCTTACAACAGATATAAGCGGCCGCATATTAATGGACATATCAAACCTTTTTGCGCGCAGCGAAAAAATAAAAGAAATTATGCTCTTAAGTTCCCAGAACTTAACAAATACTGTGAACCCCCGGCGTTCAGCAACCGGAATATCAAAACTTATTATCTCATCGCAACAGCCTAAACCTTCTAATACCTCTCTCGCCCTGGGAACAACCCATACACTTATGCGCGCACTAGGATAAAGATAGCGCAATGACTTAAGGGCAGGCGTAGCCATAAGCACATCCCCTATACCACCCAGGTTTACGACTAAAATATTTTTAATATCTTCTTTTGGTACTATTCGCGGCATCTTATATTGCCTGCTTTTTAATTCTTCCATCACGGCCACGCCACATCATAATGTACGCTGCGGCCCTTGCCGGGCAACTGGCGCAATACCTTCTTAGTAAGCATATCGGCAATTTCACGAAATGCTGTCGCGCGGCTTACATCTGCAATGCTAACATACTTGCGTGTCGTAAGCCCGCCGGTAAAATTTCCCGGGCCGGCTTGCAAAATGCGGTTTACGACCTTTTTCTGACGCTCATTCAATGTAGTTTGCGCATGCTTATTCCAGAACTCTACACGCATAAATACATTAGCAATTATACCCTGAGAATGCTCTATAGATGCGGCTAAACACTGAATAAACCACAAATACCATTCCGTTACATCACGGCGGCACCTTTGCACATCTTCAAGAATTTTATAATACTTATCTCTGTTACGCATAATCTCGGAAGAGATGCTATAAAACCTGGCTTTCGACTTCTCGTCCTGGGCTAATGCCATATCCGTCAGGGCCCGTGCCAGGCGCCCGTTGCCGTCTGCATATGGATGCACAGTCACAAAACGTAAATGAGCCGTGGCTGCGCGTAAAATACCGTCCATGCGGCCTAGCGATGTATTCCACCACTTAAGAAACAATCTCATTTCTTCGGCAAGCCGGTCCCTCGGGAGGGCCTCAAAATGCACCCTTTCTCTGCCGACAGGCCCGGATACTATCTGCATAGGCTCATCGCCGCGGAATCTGCCTGCCTTAATTTTTCTTAAGCCGGAATACCCCGTAGGAAACAATGCTGCATGCCAACTGTTAAGCCGTTTTAAAGTAAGCGGCTTATCATGAAGCCGGACAGCATCTAGCAGCACATCCACAAGGCCGTCAACATTCCTATCATGTACACCAACGCCCTTAGGCAAACCAAGCCTCACTGCAACCGATGAGCGGACTGCGTCCCGGTTAAGTTTCTGCCCTTCGATTTCTGCTGTACGGACAGCTTCTTCAACTAAAATAGCGCCTTCGGCTTCAGTTTCAAGTTTAAGGTCAAGAGAAGCGGCGCGGCCTAATAATTTACCCTGCAAGACTCTCGCCCGGCTTAAAGGTCCCAGCAATAGCGACTCGTTATACTTAAAATCAAACCAGTTTTCAGCTTCCCAAATATAACCCATTTTCCCCTTTTCTTTACATGAAGCGATTAATTATGATAATCGCTTCAATATCTGAAGCAATTATAACACATTACTGCTTCATAATCAAGAGCTATAAAATACCTTAAGAGAATCTATTATCCCCGGCTAATCCATAAAAACATATGCCTGTAACTGGCTTAAAGCCTTTTCGCCGGTTAATTCGCTGAGAGATACCGGCTGCAAATTTTCGTTCAGACACCTTTTATATATATTCATCACTTCTACAATGCGCGCCATTTGCTCCCTTCTTGTGTCAACGCTAAAGAATGGTGTATGTGTGGAAAGATATACGATAGGTTTATGCCTTAATAAGTAATCTTTAATAGTTGGGATGAGAGTAAATTCACCGCCCTCAATGTCAATCTTAAAAAAATCTATTTTGCCAATCCTGGAAATGCCGCTCCATGTTTCCCAGGTTAGAGCCAACACATCTATAGCCCCTTCTTTCTGGCCGGCATCTAAGAGGCTGGTCATGCGGTCGCCGAGCTCCTTTGTAAAACTTGCCATCTTCACAATACCGTCAGGCGATGCCAATGCAATATTAAAAGGCATGACATTTGAAAGCCGATTTAAACTTATGTTCCAGAGAAGGTACTGATAGGCAACGGGGTCAGGCTCAAAACAAATGACCTGCCGGCATTTTTTGGCGGCGTAAATAGCCGTAGGCCCAATCCAGGCGCCGATATCGCAATAAACCGAATCGGAATTGAGGAATTCGGATAATATTTTATAGGTTTGGGGTTCCCAACGGCTCCTCGAGGCATCTATCCAGAAACCAAGGTGATAGGGGTCGCATTTAAAATTAAGCCCTGCAATATTTACCGGGAAATAACCAAGGGCGCGATAGTAGGTTTTTATAATCTGCTTGGCAATTTTGGTTATCTGCATTATAGAACCTCCTCGATACTCTCTATTATATTTCCTGCGGTTTTTTCGAGAGAAAAATTCTTTGCCCGTTCCAATCCTTTAACGGATAATTCTCTCCTTAAGGCATAATCGGACAATATTTTTCCGATAACCATGGTTATTTCTTCTGTATTGTGCGGATCGAATGATATAGCCGCATCCCCTGCCACCTCAGGCAATGAAGCAGCCGAAGAACAAAGCACGGGTACGCCGCAGGCCATTGCCTCAAGTACCGGCAGGCCGAAACCCTCGTAAAATGACGGGAAGACAAAAACTGACGCCATACTGTATAAAACCGGCAAATCTCCATCATCAGCAAAATCAATGAATATAACCTTATCTGCAATTTTCAGCTCCTCGCAAAGCTTCAAAAGTATTTTAAAATTATCGTCTTTTTTAGCAACAATTGCCAACTGATAGCGAGCGATTAAATCGCCGGGTAAACGCGCATAGGCTTTAAGCAGCCCATCTACATTTTTGTGCGGCAGGAGATTGCCCACATAAAGGATATAATCCCTGGCAAGCGTATATTTTTTTCTTACGGCCTCCAGTAGATTTGCATCTTTTACCGGAGAAAATAATTCCGGAATGCCGTTGTAAGCCACACTCACTTTTTCCTCGGGAATACCGAACAGATTTATTATATCTTTCTTTGAATGTTGAGAAACAGTAACAATCAAATCCACCTTCCTGGCAATTAACCTGCCAACTATTTTTTTGAGCATAACCTTCACAAAAGATTCTTTTTGATGCGGGAGAAATGGCAAAAACGGCGTCAGGTCATGAATGGTTATCGCAACTTTACACGGCGCAAAAAAAGGCGCCTTGTGGTAAGGAGATAAAAATAAATCTATCCTTTCCTTTTTTAAGGCCCGCGGAAGTTCAACCTGGTCCCACCAGAAAGTCGAACCCTCGCTAATGATTACCTTCTTATAATCTCCTGCTAGTGCCGGAGCAAAAGTGTGCTGATTTCCAAAAAGCACGAATTCCCATTCCGGCTTAAGCCTAGCAGCAACCATTAAGAAATTGGAAATATACCTGGCAATACCGGTTTTTACATCCCGGCGTAACTCCCGTATATCTATGCCTATGCGTATCGCAGACATAAATTAAA
>SBBM01000039.1 GCA_005239725.1 Planctomycetales bacterium
CTCCATAGGGGACGTTTCCCTTACTTGTTACTCCTTATCATTCAAAGAGTTATAAAAAGACAAAATGGATTTTTAAAAAAACCAATATGGCGCAATTTCAATTCTCCCTATCTACAACTCGTTATTTCATAAGAAGTTATAACGAAGGGGACTGTCCCCTGGTTCTCTGGTTCTGGTTAGCCAATTCCGTAATTGCTGTATTTCGCGGACCTTAAAAATGAAGCAAAACCCGACGTAAGATAATAGTCCTAAAGTAATTGTAAAGCTGAGAGTAAGATATTTATTCAGAGGGCTATTGACAGAAACAAAATAACATACAACGCCCATGCTGATACTTGCCGCCAAGATACGCGCAAATGAAACGACGATGCCCTTTATGCCGAAGCCGCCGATTTTCTTCCTTAACATGATAAGCAGAATTATAAAGGAGGTTATCCCTGAAATAGATGTGGCTAAAGCCAGGCCGCTGATTCTAAACGGAAACATTAATATAGAATTTAGAATAATATTCATAATTAAAGCCAGAAAAGCGATTTTTGCCGGTGTCATTGTATCTTTAAGGCTAAAAAAACAGGACTGGATTATTTTTGTTCCGCTGTAAGCAAATAAGCCTATACTGTAAAATAAAAGGGCATTGGCCGTAGTATCAATAGAATACAAATCAAACCTCCCCCCCCCAAAGAGTGCAGATATTATCAGTTTAGCTAAAACCATGAAAGCCACTGCCGCCGGGAGCATCGCAAAAAACACCGCCCGCAGGCCAAAAGCGAGCGTATCTCTTAATTTATCCCGGCTCTCTTCCAATGCCTGACTAGAAAAAGCCAGCAATATTGCCTGTGAAAGCGAATTGCTGAATATGCCGAGCGGGAACTGGATTAACCGATAGGAAAAATACAATATTGCTACCCCCCCGTCCCCTACAACCCAGGCTAATGAGCCGAATATCGAATCTAGGAAATTGTTTAATTGATAAATAGACGAACTTAACAGGCGCGGCAGCATAAGGTTGCCGATAATCTTTGCTGCCGGATGTTTAAACTGCCTGAATAAATCCAGCCGGAAACCTTTCCTATAAAGAACCGGGACCTGGACCGCTAATTGCAAAACCCCTCCCGCTAAAACTCCCGTCGCCAGGCCCGTGATGTTTTCTCCGAACATAATGGCACATACGATGATGGAAATATTTAAAAGGCAGGGCGCAAATGCAGACGCGGCAAAATGCTTCAGTGAATTAAGTATGCCCATAGAATAAGCCGCAAGGCTTATCAACAGGATATATGGGAAAAGTATGCGGGTTAGTTTAATTGTAGCGGAAAACTTATCGGGAGTGCTGACAAACCCGGGGGCGATTAACCGCACGATGACAGGCGAAAATACTATCCCTAAGAGGGTAATACCCATCAGCACAACCAAAAGCAAATTCAACACCACATTTGCCAGCTCCCAAAATTCTTCCTTTTTGTGCTTTACACTGTATTCCGTAAAAACAGGGACAAATGCCGCATTGGTTGCGCCTTCTCCTACCAAATCGCGCAACAAATTTGGTATCTTAAAAGCAATAACAAATGCCTGGGCGTAAATATATACCCCGAAAAGCCTGGCAATAACCACATCGCGCAAAAACCCCAGAATGCGCGAGCAAAGGGTGGCAAAACCTATGAGCCCTGCGGATTTGGCGATGGTTCGGTTGCACTCACCACCGGCCCTGAGCGTAGTCGAATGGACGATAGATTTATTTGTTGACATGGCTAAACGATTATGATATATTTATTACTTATTCCGCCTGCGGCGGGATTTCAGCAAATAATAAAGTAGGTGTTCAGGGAGAAAAAACATGCCCCAAAAAAGGACCTCGGTTAAAAGGATACGCGTAGATAAAAAAAGGCACGAGCGTAACCTGAAAATAAAAAAAGAAATTAAAAAAGAAATAAAGAAATTCCGGGCGTTAGTATCGGCTAAGAATCTTGCTGAAGCCAAGGTTACTCTGAGAAAGGTATTTTCTTTACTCGATAAGGCAGCAAAGAAACGGATTATCCATCCCAATACAGCCAGCCGCAGAAAATCAAGATTAGCTACAAGAGCCCTTTCCGCCTAGACGCCCGACTCAGGCGAAATCCCGCCGATATTCAATTGAAGGCCGGGGAAGGCGGCATAAATTCAGCACAAATTTCTCTAGCGCAAAGACGGGTTTTAGTTTGCCTGTCTTTATTTCTATATCGCAGTTAAGCAGGGCCTGAAGCCTTTTTCTTAATTCTACCGGGTCGGAAACATATTTTTCCCAGTTAAACCTTAACCCCCCCAATATCCTCTCCGGCTTTTCGCCTTCTTTTAAAAGCTTGTCTAAGATCTTAAGACTGGAAGACGCTTTCTTTAATTCTATCTGGCGGCTTAAATCAAATGCAGTTAAATTTCTCTCTTCCCTAAAACGGCACACCTGCGCGTTTTTAAAGATGCGCGTCATAAAACTATCCCTTGAATCATATTTGTCTATATCCAATACTAGAAGAATCTTCGGATGGGGGTGTTCTGCATAGCGGGCAAGGAAATCCTTTATATTTTCTTTTAAATCCTGCGCATTCTTTATAACCACTAATCTGCCGGAAGAAGAATTCAGAGGGAGGTATAAAAGTATTTCCTGCAGGCTTTTAAGGGTTAACTCCTGGCCATAGAGGGTATCTGAATTGAATTCTTTTGTCTCTTTCTTGAGGAATGTTTCCTTAAGGCCAGAAAGCCTTATATCTTTGGAAGCGCTGTCCTGCCCGATAAATAGGTAAACGCGTCTTTCTTCCCTTACCATTCTTCAACAGTGCGCGCGACAATACGGCGGCTTAAATCTGATAACGCATCATTTATTGCGGTATCTTCGGATTTTGCCTGAGGGCCTGTGACAAAATAAGTAGTGTCGCCGGTGAATCCATTCTCCTGCCAGACTAATTCCTTTGTCATATTGTTCCAGAGGCTTATATTCACCACCAGATTAAGCCTGTATTCCTCAACCTCATCAGAATCCGTATACCTTACCGGGTCTTTCCGGAAATCAATTAATTCGCCTTTTAGGATCAGGTCCGCAGACTCTTCGGCTACCGGCTTAAGGTTACCGTCAAAGAGATATTTGTTGATAACCGACCTTGTAATATCCGTTTCCAGCATGGGTTGGTTGATTTTATATTTATAACCGGTGTCGGTTTCAGCCGTTATATCTATTTTGTTAACAAAAGGCTCTATGTATATGGTCCGGTATTTATTTGAAATCATGGAACGGGTGGTGTAACCGCACCCGGAAAGAGTTACCAGTAACGAGTAACTAGTAACTAGTAAAATAGCATTCCCAAACAAATTATTTTTTTTCATTTCTTCGTCTCCATCATCTTTAATCTTTCCTGGGCCTTTTGTGCCCAGCCGCTATCCTTATAATTCATAATTACATCGACATAATAAGTCTTCGCGGCCTCGTATGCCTTTTGTTTTTCATAAAACCTGGCGATCTCAAAATTTGCCTGCGCCTCTTTTTCCCTTAATTCGTTTATATTCTTCTCTGCCTCTCTGGATAAGACCGCATCGGGGTGCTCCCTTACAAAATCCTCAAATTTCTCTTTTGCCTCGCCCGCTGCCCCCTGGTCATAAGATGCGCCCTTTGAGATAGCTGCCCGGCAGGAAGCAATCTGAAACTTTGAGGCCTCGGTCCATTCGCTGTCCGGATAGCTGGAAACAACTTTATTAAAAGCATCTTCGGCTTCGTAATACCTGAGCAGGCTTTTTAAGACCAGGCCTAACTTGTATTGCGCCTTTGCCGCCAGAGGTCCGTATGTGGAATTTTCCACTATCTTACTAAGTATTTCTATGGCGGGATTTTCAACCGGAAGCGCCATTCCCATGGCCTTGCGCTTCTCACCCGACATAAAGGCTTCGGCAATTTTATATTCGCGCTCATTAATCTCGGAGATCCTTTCCGAAAACGGATATACATCTATTACTTTCTGATATGCCTTATATGCCTCATATAGGTTATCCAGCGCTTCTTCTACCAGCCCCAGGTAATACTGGGATTCAGATGCCTCAAAAGACTTGGGGTAAGACCTGATTAACTTTCTGAATTCCCGCCGTGCCGCCGGATGATCCTTGGCGTCATAAAGTCCTTTGGCAAAATCAAACTGCTCTTTCGGAGTCTGCTTGACCTCGTGCTTGGGATTTATCCATTTCCCTGTCTTTGGGGTCCAGATCCAGTATGGATATGCCGGAGCGGCAAAAAGGCCGGTTAAAATAATAAAAATCAGGATTATCCGTCTCATAATAGGTTAACTTTAACATATGCGCCAACTTTTGTCAATTGAATTAAGGCAGGCGGAAATAAGCGGCGGGCAACTTAAGCATAAAGGCATTTATGCCGAGGAGAAACTTAACCAACAATTCGCAGGTATAGGCAAATAAATAAGTTATATACGGGCAGATAAACCCGGCTGCTATCAGGCTAAAGCCGCAGAGGGTAATTAAAGTTGCCAAAGGGACAATAAAAATGTTGGCTAAGACAGTAATGGGAGAAAAAAACTTAAAATGATAGGCAACCAGCCCCATTGTCCCCAGCCAGGCAGAAAAAGAAACCAAACAACCTTCAAGAAAAAACCTGGCATACTTTATTTCTAAGGATTCTACGCGCAGGAGCGATTTTGCTTTGGGGTAAAGGTAGGCTATGGAAATTACGCTGGCAAATGAAAGCTGAAACCCTATGTCGAATAGCTGATTGGGGTCTGACCCCAATATGAGCATTGCTGCCAGCGAACAGGAATTATAAATATCCGTTTCCCGTTTCGCCAAATAGCCGAACATAAAAACTATTGCCATAACCGTTGCCCGCACAACCGGCGTCGATGCCCCGGTCATCAAGCAATAAACAATCAACAAAGGAACGGCAAAATAAAAACGGGCCCTGCGGTGAATCCTTATCAATTTTAAAAGCAAAACAATTATGAAACCGACTATCCCGACGTTAAATCCGCTGACCACGAGAATATGCACTGTGCCGGATTTAACCATGGAATTATATATGAGCGGCGGCACGTATCTTTTTTCCCCCAGGACCATGGCCTCTAAAATACCGGCGGCAACAGGAGAAACATGCTTAAATATCGCTTCCGCAAACTTATCCTTCAACCGCAAGGCAAACCTTTTAAGAAAAAACCCGCAGTTCTTATTCAACCTGATAATATGACTGGAGGATTTTACATTCATGATTACATCCCCCTGCCGGTAAAAGTTATTAAACTTATATGGACGATATAAATTCCCCGCGAGAATTAATTCTTCTCCGTATTTAAAATCTTGTTTGCCCCTGACACGGACAAAAATATCGCCGCAGCAATAAATGCCATTTAATCCTTTTACTTTAAATATGAATAAAGTACGGTTGAATTTCTCTGACGGCTCGCTGATAACAAAACCTGTTATTCTGTAAAGATTACTATCCTTATAATAAACATAATGGGAGATGTGGCATCTGGGCAGGATTTGGGAATTTTGAAAAGATAACATACCGAGTAAAAGGGCGAGCAAAAATAAAAAGGTGCTGCAAGGCAATTTCCCCCTGGCCAAAATTAGACTCAAGCCTAAAAATATGGCTGCTAATGAATAAACCCAAATAAACGGCGCATTTATGCGGCTGGCAGCGAATATCCCCAAACAAAAGGCAAACGTTAAAGAAACTAATGGCCTTTTCATTCCACAAAAAAATAATCCCTTAATTTCTCAAGCCTGTAATCGCCTATGCCCTTAACTTTTTTTAATTCTTCTATTTCCCTGAACGGGCCGTTTGCATTACGGTATTCAATAATGGTTTTGGCTAATTTCTTACCCACGCCCTTCGTAGCCGATAAATCCTCCAAAGTTACTTTGTTAATATCCATTTTGGCCAAACCCTCTCCTGCTTTTACAAATTCTTCCACCCGGGAATTAATCTTTACGCAAAAACTGATTCCCAGGCCAATTAATGCCATAGAGATCAAGAATAATACGACTTTGCGTTCTTCCAGTGTTAATCCAAACATAAAAACCCTCTTTCTACATCAATAGACGGAAAAAGAGGGGTAATCTAACTGGTTAAATTGTGGATTGCCTAGCTAAGCATTGCGATTTTTATTTCAGCGAGGGGTTTATCGGACTGCATTAATTGCAGGAATTGCATGGCATTGCGGTCTAAAACATCTTTTATCTTAAGCTGCTGCAGAACCCCCTGTAAAAGTTCTTTATTCTGCATATCTTTGACTATGCCGTCTTTTAAGAGCAACATTATCTCATGGACATAGAGGATAGAAAGGCTATCCCAGTTATCCTTCAGGGCCTTTGCCGCCCGCAGCACTTTTATATC
>SBBM01000053.1 GCA_005239725.1 Planctomycetales bacterium
AGCGTATAAATTTCCGCCGGCATCTAAGCCCAGGGAATTAACTTCACTGACCGGCAGGGTAAATGACAGCTCTTTCCACCTTTCATTTTTATATTCAAATATCCCTGACCGGGTAACCCCATAGAGCCTCTGCCCCGTGCCTGCCTTTATAAATCTTACGTCCTGGCTAAGCAGGCCGTAATCCGGTAATCTCTCCCAGCTTTGCCCGCTATCCATAGTTTCATAAACACCCCTAGCAGTAGCAAGATAAAGGTGGTTAATATCTCCCGGGACAACGCATATGTATCTTATAGCGGAAAAGCGCGCCGCTTCGTCGGTATCTTCACCTTGCTCTTGCCCTTCATCGCCATTTTCCGTAGGGCTGGCTGAAAAAACCTTTTCCCACGCATCGCCGTGGTTTGTGCTCCTGAATACGCCATCCGCGCAGGCAGCATAGACATAAGCCGGGCTATCAATACCGTACGCGACAGCCAAAATATGGCTGCTGCCCAGTTTTCCCTCTGCCTTACGCCAGGTGCGGCCGTCATCTTTACTTATAAAAAGCCCTGCGCGTGTGCCTAGATAAACGGCAGCATAAGCTACCGCAACGGTTGTGCAATCGGATTCCGGATAACTCTTGCCCTGAAAAACACTCTTCCAATTCCTGCCTTGATTTGCGCTGTAAAAAAGACCGCTTCCGGTTGCCGCATACAAGGAATTATTGTTTCCCGGGGCATATGCCAGAAAATTTACCTGCCTATTTGTGCCTTTTAAAGAAAAAATATTCCTCCACGTACCGCCGCCGTCCTCTGTTTTAAATATTCCGCTCTCTGAGCCGATATAAATCTCCTGCGGATTATCCTGCGCAACCAAAACTGCCTTTAAGTTCAAGTTTCCCCTGCCAATATCACTCCAGCCGATTTCACCGGCAAAAGAGCTGTTTATGAAACATGCTGCCGCAAAACCTAACCCAACTAAAATCCATATATGCTTTCCCATTTTGCCACCTCCTTGTCCACGAGGAGAACACTGGCGCAATTTCCGCCACCATGCGGGCACCGGCCCAATTCCTCTTAGGGCCAGGTGCAGGATTAGCGCCGGGCGTCTTCACCTCAATAGACGTAAGAGACGGCAAAATCTAACCAAAATAAAAAAGGCAAGGGGAAATTTCTTTATTTGTTTACCCGGGCATTGCCTGCCCGCTGGTAATTAGCCCCTTGCCTTATATCTGTCTACAGACAAAGTATAGCATATCCTAATTACAATTTTCAACCTCCCGGTTTACTTCCTGCAAGTCAGGCGTATCTATGAAACGGTAAATATCCCGGGCCTGGATAAAATATTCCCTGGCCTTATCTTTATCGCCCCTGGACTTATATAAAAGGCCGAGGTTGTAATACCCTGATGCTAACTCTGGCCTGGCGTTTATGCGTTTAGAAACCGACACCGATTCATTGAAAAATTTCTCCGCCTCAGCGAAATTGCCCATCTCTGCATGCAATTCGCCTATCATGCCGTAGCCCGCGGCGATATTCGGCATATTGCTGTGCATCTTGTCTATCGCCAGTCCTTTCATGTAAAATTCCAGCGCCTTGCGGTAATCCTTGTCAAACAAATATATCTCCCCTAAATTAAAGAAACAATCGCTTAACTCGCTCTTCAATTTTAATTTCTGGAATAAATTCAGGCTCTTGTTGTAAAATTCGCGCGCCGTGCCGAAATCTTCCTTATTTGAAAATAAAAGACCCAGGTCAAAATAATCGCAGGCCAAATTATACCTGAACTTACCCGAATGCTCCCTCTCCCGGTTAATTTCTGAACTTTTTGTCAACAATTCAAGCGCCTTATCATACTCACCTCTATCTATATGCCAGACCGCGAGCCTTCGCAAGGCGATTGCTTCATTCAACTTGTCGTTATTCTGCCTGCTCAATGCAATTGCCTTATTATAAAAATCAAATGCCTTTTGGTATCCCCCCTGCTGGTGATAAGCCCAGGCAATCCTAATATATGCGGATGCCAAATTCCTGTTGTCCGCCTTCTTTTGGCTGTAAAGGGCATATTTATAATAATGCCTCAGGGCCTCATCGGCATTCCCCAAACGCAGGTAGGCATCGGCGATGAGCGGGTAAACCGGCAAAAAGAGGGGGTCTTTGAAGGCGATATCACCGCAACGGGCGATAACCTCCTGGTTTCTGCCTTTCGCAAACAATTTTTCCGTCTCCCGGAATTTGATGTACGTGCCCGGATTAATGGTGGGCAGGAAAATATATGCGGCCAGGCATGCAAAGATAAAAATAATGGCAGCCGATAATATTTTTATGATCTTCTTATGCCTTTTTTGAAGAAAGGCATTCCCTTTTGCTCGCAGGGATTGCGGTTTTGATTTTCCCGTAAATAACGCAAATGCGGGGTCTCCGTATAAAAGATAAGCCGTCCAACCAACCGAGGCAAGACCGTGTTCGTGTATCAATTTTAACCTCCCCGAGCGGATGCATTCGCCTATCGGTTTGCCCTTGATTAATTGCGCATAAAACTCCCTGGCAAAAATAAAACTTTCCGAATCTTCTATCTTGCGGATACTGCCGATATAAATCCTTGTCCCCGCAAATAAGAATGCCGAGGCAAGGCTGTAAGCCTTCTCCTGATAATCCGACTCCACGAAATGCGCCTCAACCTCTGCCGACTGGCAGGCATTGGAAAATACCAGGCTCGGCAAAGGCAGGGTTTCGCCCATTGCCAATATGTCTTTAGCGGTAAACCTGCCGTCGCTTAAAACCCATCCTGTATTTTTGTGGCTTTGCAAATCATATTCGCAATGTCCGGCAAAATGGACAATATCATAATCGCGCAGGTTCTTTTTTACATATAAGGTGTTGACGGAAGAGGATTTAAAATCAATCCCCAAGGCATTCCTGTATTTATCAAACTGGTTTCTGATGTGCACGCCCTCCGCATAGGCGGACTTCAAATCATTCGTAGGATTGACTAATATCAGCATTCTTAACTTGTTGCTCAAACTTCTGTATTGCGGCAGCGAATCCTGTTTTTTAGTCCTGACTAACCTGCCCAGGTTAAATTTGAGGCAGAGGAAATCCCTGCCGTCATACAGCAATTCCCAGGGGATATATATCAGTTCTTCATCCAGCGACAAAACCAGGCTTAAATTCTCTGCGGCCCTTAACTTATCTTTCACCGGGCGCGTCAATAAACCGTCCCAGAGCAGCTGCCCTGTTTTTCGCAAAGAGCCGAACAAATCCGGCTCTAATGTCCCTTTTTTAGTTGCCTTGTTCAATAGAGATGTAACTTCCTGGCATAGATTATCAATCTCTTCGAATGACACGTGACATTGGCTATAATGCCTTACAGTCATTGCGATGTCTTCCTGCTCAAAGATGCCCATCTTTAGCTGGTTTTCCTGTCTGAATACCTCTAAAGCCAAGACGCTCTGTCCCTGGGCCATATATTTTACGCTTTTATATCCAGGATGATTGAGGCGAGTTTATTCTGAAGAGTGGATATTTCAACTGTGTATTTGCCCAATGCCACATGCTCAAACACGGCTTTTCCCGAATCCGTAAGATAAGACTCTACTTCGGAATCTCCTTTTAGAAGCGTCACCCTCGCATCTTTAAGTATGCGTTGCGTTTGCTTTTCCTTTATTAAAACGGATAGATTAAATTCACGCCCATCCTTATTTTCAATCTTTACTTCAACCCTTATATCCTTAAAGTCCTTAAATATATTTATCTCATCCTTAAAATCTTTTATCTGGCGACTGCGCAGGACAGCGGCAGGGAGTAATTCCTGGCCCAGAACTATGTCTCCGGTAGTATTTAATAACTCCAGAATCTTTTCTTTGACCTTCAAAATTATTTCTAATATATACGATGATATTTGCCCGGCTGCCAGTTTTCTTACGCGCTCAAGCACATCTGCCGGCACCTCCTTTTCTTCTAAGGCGCCCGATTCAATTTGCGTTTTTAAGATAGCCCCGCACCTCTGGCATGTTATAAAATGCCTCTTTAGCCTCTCTGACTCCTTTCCGGGCAATTTTCCCTCAAAAAAACAGGCGATATCCTCTTCGTCAGGATGCACTACCTTATTATCCGCAATATTTTCACGTTTCCAATTTTTATAAACCGCCTTGATTAATCTCTCTATTTTCTCCTGCATTTTTTAAGCCCCTCTCCCGGTATAATGGACGTAAAAACCCTATAAATCTAACGCAAAACCTTTAAGGCGGAAACATTCTCTTAACCGCCCGATAATCCTTGACTTACGCATATCTATTGCCCCCCGCGAAACCTTAAAATGCTCCTTCAGTCTTTCCAGGCTCAAGCCCCTGTTCATATGCAATTCCAGAAAATACTTATCATTTGTATCCAGTATTTTTATACATTCTTTAAGGCGGGCAAGTTTCTCTTTGAAGCCAATCTTTTCAGGGGCAGAGGGTGAGCTATCCGGCAATATGTCTTTTAAACTTAAATCATCATTATCCTCGTCAATAGAAACCACTGGCTTTAACCTGCGGATATAATCTATGGTAGAATTGATTGTTACCTGTCTGAGCCAGCTGGCAAGGCTACAGCCGTTTTTCCCTTTAAAACTCCTTAATTTTTGAAAGTTGTCTTTGACCAGGGACAGAATAATATCCTGGAAGAGGTCATTAGCAACATCAGATGTAAGATTATGCGTATTATTTGTTTTAAAAACAGAGTGGATATAACTGTATATCAGGCGGGAATATCTTGCGATGAATTCATCCCAGGCTTGCCTATCCCCCCCGACGCACCTCTGGACAAATTCCAGGTCATCCATGCCTTAATTATATCACTAAATATGCGGGGAATTATAAAATTTTTCTCTTTTTAAAAGCGGATTTTGCGGGGATCGGTTGTAAAAATAATTTTTTTATCAGGCGCGGACTAAAAAGTAATATATACGCCCACATAATAATATCATGTATAAGAATAAACGGCAGATGCAACAAGAAACCAAGTAAACTTTCATTCTTTATGATGGAAAGATACCTGTTTTTTACTAAATCAAAGTGCAATTCATCGTTAAGGTAGCGCCGGGCATATTTCTTATTAATCCCTCTTCCCTCTCTTACCGTTCCTCCCCTTAAGTGATAGGCGATTGCAGTCGGGATATAATATCCTTTCCATCCGCTGTTCTTGGCCCGCCAGGCAATATCCAGGTCTTCGTAAAATATGCGATAATCAGAATCAAAATATTCGCCGTTTATCTTAATTTGCTCAAGCATCTCTTTGCGGTAAAAGGCCACCGCGCCGTTTACGCCGAATATATAACCGGGTTTTTCAAACTGCCCGGAGTCTTCTATGCCATAGCCTCTTTCCTTAGCCGTGCGCCAGGGGGTCAAAAATAACCC
>SBBM01000058.1 GCA_005239725.1 Planctomycetales bacterium
CAACATCGGCCAGAAGACATCTTTGTCTTTCCTACTACTCACTCATCAATTATAAATATACCTTATAATTGACAAGTTGTCAAGTTTATTTTTACCCTTGGTACTTATTGGTTATGGGCATGCGGCGGTCGCGGCCGAATGCCTTAGGCGTAATTTTAATACCGGGAGGGGACTGCCTGCGCTTATATTCGCTTTTATCTACCATCCCGGCAACGCGAATAACCGTCTCTTTATCAAAACCAAGGGCAATAATCTTATTCAAATCCTTATCTTCCTCTATATACTCCTTCAGGATAGGGTCAAGCGTTTCGTAAACCGGGAGGGTATCGCTGTCTTTTTGGTTGGCTTTAAGTTCTGCGGTCGGTTCTTTTGTAAGTATTCTTTCCGGGATAACGGCGCCGAAAGAATTCCTGTATTTAGAAAGCTTATATACCAGGGTTTTCGGCACGTCTTTAATCAACGCAAAACCCCCGGCCATATCTCCGTAGAGCGTAGCGTAACCTGTACTCATCTCGGATTTATTCCCAGTAGTCAAAACCAGCCAGCCGAATTTATTGGAAAGCGCCATCAGGATATTCCCCCTTATGCGCGCCTGAAGGTTTTCCTCGGTAATATTTTTTTCTAAACCTGTAAAATTAGGCTCAAGGGTGTCAAGGTAAACTTTGTATATTTCTTCTATGGGGATACTCAGTAATTTTATGCCTAAATTCTGGGCCAATTCCCTGGCGTCTGCTTCCGATTCTTGGGAAGAATAGCGCGAAGGCATGAATACGCCGGTGACATTTTCTTTGCCTAAAGTATCTGTGGCTAAAGCCGCAACCAGCGCAGAATCAATCCCGCCGCTTATTCCCATGACTACTTTAGAAAAACCATTCTTTGAAACATAATCGTGCAGACCTAAAGCCAGTGCCTGGTAAACTTCTTCAACAAGCTCAAGCGGCTTAGAAACCCAAGCCGGTAGCGGGATCCTGCTTTTAAACAGGGATTTATCAGTTAGAGTAATTATTTTTTTATTTACCTTAACCCTGGAAGGAGGAATTTTTATATCCACCAAGAGCAATTGCTCCTTAAAGGCTTTGGCCCTGGCAATCACCCTGCCCTTTTCGTCAACGGCCATACTCTGTCCGTCAAAAACAAGCTCGTCCTGTCCTCCAACTAAATTCACGTAGACAATTGCGACCTTATTGACCTTGGCCTGCTTGCATAGCACCGCTTCTCTTTCATGGATTTTTCCGGCATGATAAGGAGAAGAGTTAATATTGATGATGAATTTTGCCCCTCTTTTGGCCTGCGCTTCCGTTGGTCCGGCAAGGTGCCAGATATCCTCACAGATATTCACGCCAAAGATAATCTTTGCGTATTTTCCTCCTCCGGCGGATCCGCCAGAGGTAGAAAAAACCAGCGGTTCTTTTCCGGGATGGAAGTAGCGTTTTTCGTCAAATACACCGTAATTCGGAAGATGGGTCTTGCGGTAAATTCCTTTAACCTTACCGTTATAAATTACTGCCGCGGCATTATATAATTCTTTACCTTGTCTGTCTACAAAACCAATTACGGCCGTAATATCTTTAGCAAAATCGGCGAGCTCTTTGAGTTTAACTAAACTGTCCTGGACAAATTTCGGTTTAATCAGCAGGTCTTCGGGAGGATAACCTGTAACAGCTAGTTCCGGGAAACACACTATATCGGATTGGCTGCGGCGGGCCTGTCCGATGTATTCTTTGATCTTTGCAGCATTCCCCTCTAAATCGCCAACCGTGCAGTTAATCTGGGCAATGGCTATGCGTAGAAAATCGGGGTCAGAATTATTTTTCATTGATTCGCGGTCTTCCGGCAGGCCTAAGGTCTGTATCCTGACCGGTAATTTCTGCTATTTTTTCTCTAAACTCATCATTGCCCGCAATGCCATTTCTGTTAGTAAGTTCTCTTATTAATTTCCAGTTTCGGTCGAAACGCGACTCTTGAAATAAACGGCGATAAATAAGTTCCCGCTCTTGCTGGCTTGAACTTAAATTATTATACCATGAATCCAGAGTCAGAAACGAATTTTCTTCCCCGAACGCCCTCGCGCGATAGCTAGACCACTGATATAGCTCGGGAGAATTAACCAAGCCAGCTCTTACAGGATTCATCTCGATATAACGCAAACAGGATAAAAAATATGATTCTCGCTCAATCATGCAACACTTAAAACGCCCCTCCCAAAGCGTCCCTGTGCGTTTATAAGCTTTATTAACATACCGAACATATTTAGAACCTATTAATTTAACTAATAAACTTATGTTTTCTTTTTCCTTTGGCTCGATAAGCAAATGGAAATGATTTGTCATAAGGCAATAGCCATAGATTACACAGGGATGTTTCAACTTTGCTTCCTGAAGCACCTCCAAAAAGAAAAGATAGTCTCGCGAAGAGAAAAATATAGGATTTTTGTTGTTGCCACGCTGGAGAACATGATAAGGTACATCTGATATGAATAAGCGGGGTCTTCTAGCCATAAAAAATCCCTCCTCTTTACTTTAATAGACGTAAAAATGAGGGTAATCTAACGAAAAATAATTCTGACCCCGTTTTTAAGACTTTTTTTCTTTTATATCCCTGGCTAAAATTATTGCCTCTGCTACTTCACGCATTGATTTGCGCGAGTCCATGCTTTGCTTTTGAATCAGCCGGTATGCCTCAGAGGGCAGGATGTTTGCTTCCTGGGAAAGGATGTCTTTTGCCCGCTCAACGAGTTTACGGGTAGTCAGGGCCTCTTCGGCGCTGCGCGCCCTTAAATCGAGTTCGGCGTTTTCAATGGCTACTGCCGCCTGGTTAGCCAAAGCAGTCAAAACATCCTGTTCGGATTTGCTAAATTTGTGTTTTTTAGAGGTATAACAGTTAAGCACGCCGACCATTCTCCCTTTCACAGCCATGGGCACGCTGGCCAGAGAACAAAGCCCTTCTTTTTTGGCGATATCCCGGTTTAAATAGCGCGCGTCATCCTTGACGTCTAAGACGTATATCGGTTTATTCTGTTGGGCGACTAATCCGGCGATGCCCTCGCCCAATTTTACATTGGGTTTTTTGTTGTATGCCTCGGAAATAGACTGCGTGGCCTTTACCACCAGTTCTTTTTTATCCGGGTCAAGGAGCATCAAAGAAGAAATCTTGGAATTCATTACTTCGGCAGTAACGTGCACGATTAAACGCAAAAGCTCTTCTAAGTACAAACCGGAAGTAATGAGGTTGGCGATCTTAGAAAGCGCCTCAATTTGTTTTACGTAAACACAGTAATTATCCTTTTTGGCAGCCTTAGCCATTTTTCTCTAAAAACCTTTCCATTCTTTTTAACGCCTCTTTTAAGTTATCAAAACTGGAAGCGTAGGATATGCGTATATAATCATCATATTCTTTTCCGAAAGCTGTCCCCGGAACAACTGCCACCTTTTCTTTTTTAAGCAGGCCCTGCGCAAATTCCATGGCCTTCATCCCGGTGGTTTTTATATTCGGGAAGGCATAAAATGCGCCTTCCGGCATATGACAACCCAATCCCAGCTTACATAGGCCGCCGACTACGAGTTCCCTTCTCCTGTGGTATTCCCGCTTCATCTCTTCAACCGACTTCCTGCCGCTATGCAAAGCCTCGCACGCCGCCATCTGCGAAGTTATGGAAACGCACATAATCGTATATTGATGGATTTTGGTCATTGCCGCGATGATTTCTTTCGGGCCGCAGGCAAAACCCACGCGCCAGCCGGTCATAGCGTAACTCTTTGAGAAACCGTCCAGATAGAGCGTATTTTTCTTTGCCCCCGGCAAGACCGCGAAATGCGTATGCTCAAAGTCATAAGTCAGGTCTGCGTAGACCTCATCGGTAATACAAAATAAGGAGTGTTTTAAAAGTACCCTGTTTATCTCGGACAATTCTTTCTGCGCATAAGAAACCCCGGTAGGGTTAGCCGGATAATTAAGCAACAAGGCTTTAACCTTCTTATCAATATGTTTTTCTAATAATTCAGGCGTAAGCCTGAAGTTATTATCTTTTGTATCTATATATACCGGAGTCCCGCCTGCCAATTCTGCTACCGGCCCGTATGAGACATAGCTTGGGACGGGAATCAGTATTTTATCCCCGGGGTTAATCAGCGAACGCAAGGCCAAATCCACGCCTTCGCTTACGCCTACGGTAATCAGGATTTCATCGTCAGGAGAATAATCCAGCCCGTATTTGTTTTTTAGGTAATGGCTTATGCTTAAGCGTAATTTATAAAGACCTTTATTGGAAGTGTAAGAAGTAAAGCCCTCTTCCAGCGAATAAATGCCTTCCTCGCGGATCTGCCAGGGGGTGACAAAATCCGGCTCCCCTACGCCTAAAGATATAACATCCTTCATCCCGAGCACAAGGTCAAAGAATGCCCGTATCCCCGAAGGCTGCATCTGTTGAACCTTATTAGAAATTAAATTTTTTATCATTTTTCAGCGTTTAGTGGGTAGCGTTTTCCCGCAATGCTATCTCTTAGCTTGCGGGATCCCGCCCTGCGGGAAGCGTATGGGATTTCCTATCCGCTATACGCTCTACGCTATGCGCTAATATGATATCGCTATCCTCTTATTCTCTTCTTTATGTTTCAGCATAACGCCGTTTTCTTTGTATTTTTTCATAAGGAAGTGCGTGGAAGTGCCTTTCACATGTTCCATAGGAGCCAGCTTCTCCGCCACAAAATTCGATACCGTATGCATGTCTTTGCCTTCAACGATTAATAATAAATCGTAATCCCCGGAAACAAGGTAACAACTGGAAACCTCGGGGAATGAATATATGCGTTCGGCAATCTTGTCAAAACCCACATCTTTCTGAGGCGCAATATCAACTTCAATCAGGGCCCGGACACTTGCATCCGTATCTTTAATCAATTCTTTATTGATAATCGTCTTGTATTTTAAGATTACCCCTTCTTTTTCATATTTGGCAATCGCCTGCTTTACTGTTTTTAAGCTCTTGCCGGTCATCCTGGCGATGTCCTCCGGACTTACGCGCGCGTCTTTCTCCAATATTTCCAATATCTCATCCATAGTAACCCCCATTCTTTATAGTAATGCAAATTTTTGTATTAGTCAAAAATTATATCACGTAAAAGCAGGCAGGTCAACCCCGGCTTTTGGTAACCGAGAGCGTTAGGCAGGCTTATAAGCGCGGATATTTGCGCAGATGGCAAATTTGTGCCCGGTGCGGGCATTGCGGATTTTTGAGATGACTTCTACATTTTTGAATCCGGTTTTTTCCATCAACGCTACGAAGTCTTTTTCTACCAGGGCTCCGCCGATACACCTGAACCAGTCGCTGTGGCTTTTTCTTTCCTCGTCTGAAAGCGGCTCTTTCAAGACTATCTCACAGAAAACTGTCCTTGCGCCCGGCTTTAACACCCGATAAACCTCGCGCATTACCGCTTCTTTATCTGGAGAAAGGTTATATATCCCGTTTGAGGCTACTACATCAAAGAAATTATCGCCGAAAGGCAGGCGGTCGGATTCACCCATATTAATCTCTGCATTTTCTATGCCGACCTCATTCATATTTTCTTTTGCCTTGTTTACCATGTCTTGAGAAATATCCAGGCCGTAAACTTTGCCTTCAAGGCCTACTGCCTTGGCATAGAAATACAAATCCAGGCCCGCCCCGCAACCCAAATCCAGGACAACTTCGCCGCCCTTTAATTCTACGAAGGCTTGAGGGTTATTTGCGCCGGTAAAAGATTCGGTCAAAGACACAGGAAGTTTATCTAAAATTTCCTTCGGATAGCCTACCTTTAGCGCAAAGGCTTTACCGACGGGAAAATTAAACACCCCGCAGGGGTTAGTGGCAACCTCACTATATTTATCTTTGACCATTTTTTTAATTTCATCGGGGCTGATGTTTTGCATTTCGAACCTCCCTTAAAATACCAGTGTCTGCTTGCTGGTCTTTATGGAATTGGCAACGTCGGTTAAACAACAAATCTCAATGCCGTCAATCAATTCTTCTTTCGTCACTCCCCGAGCCTGGCAACAGCTGCCGCAGACCAAAACTTTAACCCCTATCTTAATCAAATCCGAGAGTTTCCGGGCAAGGTTTAAACCCTCTAAATCTTCCGGAGGATTCTGGCCTTTTTTGGCGCAAAAAACAGCTTCATCGAACAAGACTATCTCTGATTGCATATTAACGTCAAGAAGGCCGCCGGCAAGCCTGATTCCGTTCCAGGAACGCATGGTATTTGGCCCTTCGTTAAGTATAAGCGTTATCTTGTCCATTTTTTACCTCCTTGCCCGGAAAGGGCATACTGGCGCAATTCCACTTAGCACCAGGTGTCCTTTTAAAACTCCAATGCCTTCTTAGGACACTCTGCCACGCAGGTCCTGCATTTAAGGCAATCCCGGTTTCTGACAACCCCGATTTTATCCTTTTTGAATTTATAGGGTTCAATCTGCATTGGACATATTTTCGCGCAAAGTTTACATTCTACGCAGGCGTTAGAATCTATTTTTAAGGGATACCTGCCCCTTCCCGCTAAATTTGCCAGTAACCCTACCGGACAAAGATAACACCAGGTGCGCGGGTGAAAAAAGAAAGCCAGGATTATGCCTAAAGTCGTAGTCACCGTAAGCAATAGTACAAAAGATTTTCCGATTCTATAAGGATCCGGCCAGAAGGCAATCAGCCGTACCGTCATTACGGACATAAGGATGATAAGTACAATTATTCTAAACGGCAGCCCTTTAAATAATTCCGGGATTTGCTTCTTCGGGCTGACAGGTTTAACCAGTGTATCATAGAAACTTCCTCTCGGACAATACCAATCGCACCACTTCCTCCCCCTGAAAAAACCTATGCCTATGCCTAAAAGCATACAAAATGGTATGAAATACCCAAGAAGCGGATAGTTCCATCCCCCGATAAGAACACTAAGAAATACAGCCGCCATAAAAATCTGCTTTATATGTCTTTTCATTATGCCTTCTTAATTTTAAGCATATCCTGCGATAGCTTCTCGGTCTGGGCTAATCTTTCAAGAAGCATCTCTCTTATTATGTCAAAGGCTTTAATAATTTTCGGATTGGCCAGGGAATAATAGATGCTTACGCCGGACCTGCGGGTTTTGACAATCCCTTTTTCTCTTAA
Organism: Planctomycetales bacterium; assembly: GCA_005239725.1. GTDB lineage: Bacteria > Omnitrophota > Gorgyraeia > Gygaellales > Profunditerraquicolaceae > SBBM01. The sequence goes on from SBBM01000058.1 coordinate 7,139, forward strand.
GAGACTTAAATGCTGCGAAATATTTGCCTGCCGGATACCGGCAAGTTTGGCCAACTGACCTACCGACAATTCTTTGTTCCGTAATAAATTCAATATCTCCAGCCTCTTTGGCGAAGTAAAAACCTTGCACATCCCGGCATGCATCTCATAAAGCCTCTGTTCCATCAGTTTCCTCCTCTCTGGCCGCCTGCGTATATCTATTCATCTATTCAAATATTAGCATATAATAATACTTATGTCAAATAAATAATATTAAATATTTAGGCCGGGTATTATAATTCTTCCTTGTGGTGTTTGACGACCTTCGCCTCAACCATATATATTACGTCTTCGGCGATGTTGGTGGCGTGGTCGCAGATACGTTCCAGGTGACGGGCAATCAGTAAAAGCGGTACGGCACGGCTTGCCGTAGAAGGGTCTTTTGCCAGGTAGTCATTAACCAGTTCATCGGCGATAAAATTGCGCAGTTTATCCGCCTCGGCATCGGAAACAGCTACCTTTTTTGCCAGCGCAACGTCCCTGCTTACAAAGGCGTCAATGGCATCACGCACCATCTCCTGGCAAATCACGGCTAATTTAGGGGTGTCGATGAGGGGTTTAAGCAGAGGTTTATCTACGAGCTCTAAAACTCTCTGGCAGATATCCACTGCCAAATCCGCGATACGTTCAAGCTCAGCGTTTATTTTCATGCCGGTAGTAATAAACCTTAAATCGCTTGCCATGGGCTGGTGCCGGGCAATCAAATCAATGCAATGCTCGTCAATGACAAGCTCAAGTTCGTCTATTTTATCGTCGGTAGTAATTACTTCCTGGGCCTGGTTTTTGTCGCGGTTCTTAAGCGACTCTATAGATTTATGGATTGCCTCCTGGACAAATGCGCCCATTTTAAGGATTTCTTTATGGAGTCCTTTTAGTTCCTCGTCAAAATGCCTCTGCATTTAAACCTCCTTCGCAGATGTTTAACCGTATCTTCCGGTTATGTAATCTTCAGTGCGCTTATCTTTAGGCCTGGTGAAAATATCCTCAGTCCTTGCGAATTCTATGAGTTCGCCTAAAAGCATAAAACCCGTGTCATCCGAGATGCGCGCCGCCTGCTGCATATTATGCGTAACTATTATTATAGTATAATTATTCTTTAGTTCACGCATTAATTCTTCAACCCTGGCGGTTGCCTGGGGGTCCAGGGTAGAGCACGGCTCATCCATCAATAGTATATCAGGCTTTACCGCGATGAGCCTGGCAATGCACAGCCTTTGTTTCTGCTCCAAGGATAATGATAATGCGGATTTGTTAAGGTTATCTTTTAGTTCGTCCCATAACAACACTGATTTCAGGCTCTCTTCTACTATCCCGTCCAATTTATCGCGCCTGGTTCCGGAATAATGTATTTTTTCCCCGAAAACAATGTTCTCATATATTGACAAGGGGAAAGGGTTCGGCCTCTGAAAGACCATGCCTACCTTTTTGCGTAAAGATACTAAATCCGTATCCGGGGCGATTATATTTTCCGCGTCAATCAGAACTTCCCCTGTTGTGCGCACCCCCTCAACCAGATCATTCATCCGGTTAAATACGCGCAGCATTGTTGACTTGCCGCAGCCGGAAGGCCCGATAATCGCGGTAATCACCTTTTCCTTGAAAAGCGCGTTTATATTTTTAAGCGCCTGGAAATTACCGTACCAAAAGTCCAAATTATTAACTGTTATTTTTGGTATCATCCGAATTTTCCGCTGATATAATCATCAGTGCGCTTATCCTGTGGAGCAGTGAACATCTTGTCCGTCTTATCTACCTCGATCAACTCGCCGGAAAGAAAAAAGGCGGTCTTGCCCCCTACGCGCGCTGCTTGCTTTACGTTATTGGTAACCAGGACAATGGTATAATTTGCTTTCAGCTTAAGCATGGCCTCTTCCACTTTTGCGGTTGATATGGGGTCAAGACCCGAACAGGGCTCGTCAAATAAAATCACGTCCGGCTCAACCGCTAATGTCCTTGCAATACAAAGCCTCTGCTGCTGACCTCCTGACAATTTAAATGCTGATGTTTGCAGTCTGTCTTTAACCTCATCCCACAAATAAGCCTGCTTTAAAGCCTTCTCTACAATTTCCTGCTGTTTTTTCCTGTTTTTTAAACCATACATTTTTACGCCATAGGCCACGTTATCAAATATCGATAAAGGCAGCGGCAAAGGAAGCGCAAAAACCATGCCTATCTTTTTCCGCACCAATTCCGCGTCCATATCATTGATGTTTCGCCCGGCGAATTTCACTTCCCCGCCCATCTTAAAATTTTCGCTTAATTCATTCAGCCGATTTAACATCCTCAGGAAACTCGTCTTTCCGCTGTTCGACGGCCCGATAACACTTAAAATCTCATTGGCGGTAATATCAATAGTCACGTCTTTTAACGCATGTATATGCCCGAACCAGATATTTAAATTTTTTATATTGAATTTAATCATACGCAAAATAAACCTGCCGGGTTTATGAAGTTTACCATTTTTTCTTCTTCCTAAACTGATATCGTATAATTATCGCCACTAAATTCATAAAAAGGGCCAACACCAACAAAACCAGGGCTGTCCCATACCTTACCTTTTCATCCACGTTAGGAACCTGCGTGGAAATAACATAAAGATGGTATGGAAGGGCCATAGCCTGGTCAAAAATAGAAGCAGGCAACTGAGGAAGATAAAAGGCAGCCACAGTAAAAAGAATAGGCGCAGTTTCGCCGGTAGCCCTGCCTAACCCCAAAATCGTACCGGTAATTATTCCTGAAATTGCATTCGGTAAAACTATATGCCTGATAGTCTGCCATTTGCTTGCGCCGAGCGATCGACTTACTTCCCGGAATGAATACGGCACACTCTCTAATGCTTCGCGGGACGCGGTAATGATTATAGGTAAAATCATAATCCCCAATGTAAGAGATCCGGAAAGAATGGATGCCCCGAATTTAAAAAATACGACGAACAAAGCCAAACCAAAAAGACCGTAAACTACCGATGGCACGCCGGCGAGGTTTACAATCGCTAACTTTATAATCCTGGTAAGGTAATTATCTTTTGAATATTCGCTTAAGTATATGGCGGCTAACAATCCTATGGGAAGGGCAAATACAATCGCGCCTAATACCAGGTAAACTGTACCGACAATTGCCGGAAATATCCCCCCTGCCCTCATCCCCTGTCTGGGCACGTCAGAGAGAAACTGCCAGTTTATAGCCGGAATACCCTTCTGGATTATAATTATCACAATAAGGCCTACGGGGATAACGATTAAAAGGGTAGCCAGGGATAAAAGGCTAAAGGCTATTTTCTGCGTGCGCTGGGAATTCTTCTTGCTCATCTTTTTTTATGCAAAAATAGGTCTGCGGTTACATTTATGGCAAAGCTTATGATAAATAAGACTATGCCTATAGCAAAAAGCGCAAAATAATGTTCGCTGCCTACCACAGCTTCCCCCATTTCCGCGGCGATTGTCGCGGTGAGAGTGCGCACAGGCTGCAGGATGCTATGCGGTATTACCGCGGAATTTCCGGTAATCATCATCACCGCCATAGTCTCGCCGATAACCCTGCCGATACCAAGCATCACTGCCGCGAGTATGCCTGAAGAAGCCGCCGGAAGCATTACCCGATGGATTGCCTGCCAATGCGTGGCACCCAGGGCAAGCGCGCCTTCTTTGTAAGATTTAGGTACGGAATAAAGGGCGTCTTCGGCGATGGAAACAATCGTAGGCATAGCCATAAATGCCAGCATTATCGAACCCGACAATGCGGATAAACCGGTAGGCAGATGGCATATATTTTTTACCCAAGGCACAATCGTAACCATACCGATAAAACCCAATACCACGCTAGGTATTGCCGCCAATAACTCAATTCCGCTTTTAAGTATTTCTTTCATATTCTGGGGAGCGACTTCCGCGATATAAATTGCGCAGGCGACGCCGATGGGGATAGAAATAACCGCAGCACCAAAAGTAACTAATAAAGAACCTAGGATCAAAGGCAAGATTCCCAACTGCGCAGGTTCGGAAATGGGATACCAGCTTTTGCCGAAAAGAAATTTAAAAGGGCTGACAGTTTGGAATACGTTCATCCCCTCTTTGAGCAGGAAAAGAAAAATCATGGCCACAAAAAATATGGAAGCCAGCCCGCAGACTAAAATTAGTTTTTCGATAATAAATTCCTTAATTTTCCGCATTATAAGAGGGACACCCTGCCGATTGGCTAGCTGGGTGTCCCTATATTTATTTTACGGGGACGAAATCCGTTTTTAAAACAATCTCCTGGCCTTCTTTGGACAGGCAAAAATCAACAAATTTCTTTACTAAACCAGAAGGCTCCCCATTAGTATATAGGAATAACGGCCGGGATATTGGGTATTTACCGCTGGCCACATTCTCTATTGTCGGAGGGACGTATTCTGCGTTTTCATCTTTGGCAATCATAACGGCTTTCTGCTTATTTGAAATATAGCCCATGCCGTAATAACCTATTGTCCCCGTATTCTGCGCTACCTCATCGGCAATCGCCTGCGAAGAAGGGAGAAGCAAAGCACCCGGAGCAAATTCTTCTTTTGAGTTAGGGTCTCCTTTACGCAATACATACTCTTTAAAATAAACATGCGTGCCGGAGTTAACTTCGCGGGAAAGAAGGACAATCTTTAAATCCTGGTTGCCTAATTCTTTCCAATTGGTAATTTTACCGGTGAAAATATCTGAGAGCTGGTCAAGAGTCAACTCGCTTACGGGATTATTCGGATTCACTACAACCGCCAAACCATCCAGGGCTGCCTTAATCTCAAAGGGAATTATTCCTTTCTCTTTTGCCAGGCTGATTTCTTTGCCCTTGATATCCCTTGAACTCATAGCGATATCGCAGGTGCCGCTAATTAAGGCGGCTATCCCTGTACCTGACCCCCCTCCGGTAACCGCCACAAAATCCTGCGGGTTCACTTCCATATATTTCTCCGCCCATGCTTGAGCCAGGTTTACCATTGTATCCGAGCCTTTAATCTGTATTGAACTCTTGCCTTTTGCTGCAAACACAGGGCTAAAAAACAGTAACATAATTAAAACTAACCCAAACCTTCTTAACATCGCAACTCCTTTTTTATTAGAATACTAATTTTAATTTAGTACCGAACACGTTGGTATTTGACCACTTCCCTGAGCTTTTACCCCTTTGTAAAAGGTAAAAGACTTCCCCTCTGATATTACTGGTTAATTTCATCCCCGCGCCCGCATAATACCTGTTACGGTTTACTTCGCCGTCATTTAAGGTTACAAAAATCTCATCAGCCAAATAAGGCTGGATTTCAAGATTTGTAAGCTTCCAGGGGAACTTCACCGTAAATTTATTTCGGTACTGCCAATATTCCTCCTGATAATCAAAATTCCTGTACTGGAAGCGGCTGCGGTCTTCAAATTTCAGGCCGAACAACTCCCATTTTGGCGTGATATTTATATGCGGGCGGTTTTCTCGCCTTAATTTTCCCCTTATCTTTTCATAAGCCCGGCGGAAATTTAGGCCAATATCTAAATTCTTATTTAACGCATACACTAAACCCCCATCGTAATGGTGGTAAAAGAACGCATTGGCATTGTCGCCGAAACGGAACTCTTCCTCCAAAGTTAATTTCAAATCTTTGTTAATTTTCATTTCCTGCCCTTCGGTATGCCAGATTTGGAAATCTCCGTCATCATAAGCGTAACATTTAGAGACACACATCAAAAGCAGACCAAACAACACAAAACTTATTCTTTTCATCTTCCCTCCGTCCTTTTGTTTTTTTATTTTCCGGAAAGAAGTATAAAACAAAGACATTAAATCCATTTGAAAGAAATGTAAAATATGCGTAAAATTATTTCGGGAGGATAAACCAAAATTTGGAACCTAAGCCTTCGGTGCTTTCCACGCCGACAGTGCCGCCGTGTAAATCCACGATGTGCCTAACGATAGAAAGCCCCAGGCCCGTTCCGCCGAGTTCACGCGAGCGCGCCCTGTCTACGCGGTAGAACCTTTCAAATATGCGGGGGGTATCTTTTGCGGGAATGCCTATGCCTGAATCTTCAACGACAATCTTATACTTGTCACCCGATTCTTCTTTATAAATTTTGATAAGCCCTTTTTCTTTGTTAAACTTGATGGCATTATCAATCAGATTTGTAAAGACCTGCCTCATCTTATTTATGTCTGCATTAACAAAAACTCCCGGAGGTATCTCGTTTATCCCCTGAATATCCTTCTTTTTTAACTGCGCTTTAAAACCTGCCAATGCCTCGTCCGCCAGGATTTTTAAATCAACTTTCTCCGCTTCCAGTTTTATCTCTTTGGACTCAAGACAAGAAAGGTCTAATAAATCACTGGTTAGGCTGTCTAACCTATCGGCATGCTCCTGGATAATCTTCAGGAAATCCCGGCTGTTTTCCTTGTCATCCAGGGCGCCTTCCAATAAAGTCTCAATAAACCCCTTAATAGAGGTAAGCGGTGTTTTTAATTCATGGGAAACATTGGCCACAAAATCCCGGCGCATGACTTCCAATTTCCTCATCTCGGTTATATCGTGAATAACCAGTACGCATCCGCTTACGCTGTTGTCCTGCAGTATGGGGGAGGCATTGACTTGGAAAACCTTATGTACCGGCCAGACAAGGTGTAATTCCCGCGAAATAAATTCCACTTTTTTCAAGGCCTCATCAATGACGGAGGCAATATCATTATTACGGATTACCTCCAGAAAAAATTTTCCCTCGGCCTCTTTTGCAGAAATTTCAAACATCTTTTCAACGGACGGATTTACGGAAAGGATTTTCGTATCCTTATCAACCGCAACGACTCCCTCTACCATACTGGCGATAATCGCCTGTACGGTGGCGCGCTGCTTTTCCAATTCGGAGATTTTTGCGGAAAGATTAGTCAGACACTCGTTTAATTCACGGATGCGCTTTTTATTTTTAAAAAACTGCATTGATTTTATTCCCCGGCTGCAAACCTGTACCCGTAGTTCTTTATGGTAATGATACGCTTGGCTTCAGCCTTTAATTTCTTGCGTAAAGTCCTGATGTGCACATCCACTGTGCGGGTCTGGATGGACATGGCCTGGTCAAAACCCCAGACGTTATCAAGAAGGTAATCCCTGGAAAGCACCCTGCCCTTGGCTTTTATCAGGGTAGTCAATAATTCAAATTCCTTTGCGGTGAGTTCAAGCGGCTTATTATTGAGAGTTACTGAGATTTTAGAAAAATCTATTGTTAAATTACCTACATGCAATAATTCAGGCAGATTTTCTTTTTCTTTTGCCCGGCGCAAGACCGCTTTTATCCGCGCAAGCAATTCCTTGATGCTAAAAGGCTTAGTTACATAATCATCCGCGCCTAATTCCAACCCTACGACCTTATCTGCCTCTTGAGCTTTAGCGGTGAGCATTATTATCGGCAGAGATGAAGTCTTTTCTTCTTTTTTTAAAGCCTTGCACACCTCTAAACCGTCAATTCCCGGAAGCATCAAATCAAGCAGGATAATATCCGGGTGCTCCCGCCTTGCCAAATTCAGCGCATCCTCCCCATCATAGGCAACTAAAATCCGGTATCCCTCTTTTTTAAGGTTATAATCGAGCATCTTAACTATGTCTTTTTCGTCATCCACAATCAGGATTTTCTCTTTCATTATTTTACCAGATACCTTTCTCTACCATAAAACAGGCGTTATGCGCTACGGATATCCCGTATTCTTTCGCCTTTTGAATGGCAAGCGCCGACTCCGAACCCGGCTGCATCCAGAGCTCCTTTATCCCTAATTCCCGGCATTCCTCCACGAGGCGTTCAGTAACTTCATGCGGGACAACTGTAATCACTAAATCCGGGACATTCGGAAGTTCTTTCAAGCTCTTGTAGATTTTTCTGCCTAAAACGCTAACCCCGCGGGGGTTTATTCCTTCCACTTTAAAACCGCTCTTAATCAAGTCGCGAAAAATCTTAAAGCCATATTTTTCTTCCCGCTCGGACACGCCGACAAGCGCGATTTGTTTTTCTTTAATATTTTGGGAGTCCATAAATAACATTATATTACGGGTTAGGTTAAAAGCAATTTATTCTTGAAGCTAATTTAGAACTTACCACAATTCGTGATAAGTTCATGATTTTCCAGGACGTAGGAGATACTGGAATCTAAGAGAATCTTTTTCAGGATATAATTACGGAGAGTCTCGCCGCAGGCAGGGGCACTTCCCTCACAACTTATTGTATCGCAAAGAGTTAGGAAGAAACGGTTCTAAATTAAGTACTCCCGAAACCAATCTCTTGCTAAAACTGCAACATATTCCAGCGCTCCGGGTTCTTCAAAAAGATGTGTTGCCCCGGGGACAATAACCAGTTTATTTTTGCACGTCAACATTTTTAATGCCTTTTGATTAAGGGTAATAACCACATCGTCATTCTCACCCACGATAAAAAGCGTAGGCGCCTTTATATTGCTTAATGCCTCCTGTGCCAGGTCAACCCTGCCCCCGCGGGAAACAACCGCGCGTATGCCTTCAACGATTTTTGCCGCTGTAACAAGGGCTGCTGCCGCGCCGGTGCTCGCGCCGAAATAGCCGATTGATAACCCTTGCGTTTCCTTATTCTGTTTAACCCATCTGGTTACGGCAAGGAGCCTCTGCGTAAGCAAATCAATATTAAACCTCAATTCCCTGGTAACCGAATCGATTTTTTCTTCTCCGGGAGAAAAGAGGTCAAAAAGTAGAGTAGCAATCCCGGCTTTCTGCAGCACTTTGGCAACATAGCGGTTGCGGGAACTGAAACGGCTGCTTCCGCTTCCGTGCGCAAAGAGGACAATACCCTTAGCGCCTTTAGGAATATAAAGGTTGCCCTCAAGATGGATTTTATTTATAGGAATTCTGACGTCTTTTCCGTTATTAGTCGTTTCCATTATTCAGTATCAGTGTGAGGGCCATACTTGAATTTGTTGCCCGATTTTTTCTTCTTTAGAATGTCCAGCACTTCTTCATCCGTAACCTGGGGAAATTTCATATAGAATTGTCCGACTGCGCTGAAAAAAGGGGGAACAGCCAGGCACACCACTTCATCTGCCTCTTTAGTTAACTGTTTCAGGGCTGAATCAGGCGCTACCGGCAAAGCCACGATAATCTTAAACGGGTCTTCCTGGCGCGCAGATAATAAGGCTATCTCTACGGTGGCGCCGGTAGCTACGCCGTCATCAGTTATAATCACTGTTTTTCCTTTTAAGGGGAGTCGTAGCTGTATCTGGCGGTACTTTTCCATGCGCCGCCTGATTTCCTGCCACTGCGCCTGCCTTTCCTCTTGGATGTATTGCTCATTAGCGCCTACTTCCTGGGCAATCTCCTTATTGAGATAAACCTGCCCATCTTCGGAAATCGCGCCAATAGCAAGTTCCGGGCTGAAAGGCGCACCAAGTTTATGCGCAAGTAAAATATCCAAATCCGCGCCTAAAATGTTTGCAAGGTGCTCGGCAATAATTATCCCGCCGCGGGGGATCCCCAAGACTAAATCCGCTTCAATCCCCAATTTCTTAAGTTCCTGCCCAAGCAAAATCCCTGCCTGTTTGCGGTCCGTAAAGGATACCTGCTCCTCGGACAAAATATGCAGTTTCTCTTCGTCTTTCATAGTTTCCTAAAATGGGCATACGCCGGAAGCGCAGCCGCCCGAGTATTCTGATTCAGCCGTGACAAAATCGCTGACAGGTATCTGCAACACCTGCTCAAGCTTGCTCCCATAACGGTAAATGGTTATGCCTTTACATTTTAATTTGTAAGCAGTCAGATATATGTCCTTGATATCATCTACCTTTGCCTGAGGCGCAAGGTTTATAGTTTTAGAAACTGCGTTATCGGTGTGCCTTTGGAATGCCGCCTGGATCCTTAAATGCTCTTGCGGCTTCACATCAAAGGCAGTAATAAATATTCTTTTTAAATCCTCTGAGATGCCTTTTATATTTTTTAAAGACCCGGACCTGGCAATCGCATTAAGGATTCTTTTATTATAAAGGCCCCCTTCCTTAGCAATCCTTTCAAAAACAGGGTTAATCTCAAACAGCCTGGAACCGGACAAGACATGGCGGACAAAACTTATGGCAAATATGGGCTCAATCCCGGAAGAACATCCGGAAATAATACTGATTGTCCCTGTGGGCGCGATGGTGTTAACCGTGGCATTACGCAGCCTGAGACCGGCTTTGGCGTAAACCGAATTCCGAAAATTGGGGAATACCCCTCTTTCCTTTGCCAATTTCGCCGATACCCTTAATGATTCTTTATGAATGAAACTCATTAATCTTTTGGCAAAGGTGACCGCCGCTTGTGAATTATACGGAATGCCTAATTCAATGAGCATATCGGCAAAGCCCATAACGCCTAAACCGATCTTCCGGTTGGCAAAGGTAATATCCTTTATTTCAGGGAGCGGGAATTTATTTACCTCAATCACGTCGTCCAAAAATCTTATCCCCCATTGTATGCGGTTTTTAAGTTTTTCCCAGTCCACGCCCCGGACTTTTATCATTTTTGCCAGGTTTATGGAGGCAAGATTGCAACTCTCATAAGCCAAAAGCGGCAACTCGCCGCAGGGATTAGTGGCTTCAATCCTGCCGATTTTTGGCGTAGGGTTATGCCGGTTTATTTCATCCAAAAATATCAGTCCCGGGTCTCCGGTCTGCCAGGCTACGCTACAAATAAGATCAAATAAAAATCTTGCTTTAATGCTCCCGGCCTTTCGTTTCGTTCGGGGGTTTATCAGGCTAATGGCTTTATTTTTTACCACCGCCTGCATAAATGCGTCGCTTGCCCCCACAGAAAGATTAAAATTGGAAAAAGACTTTCGGTCGAGCTTTGCGCTTACGAACTCTACGATGTCCGGGTGGTCGCACCTTAAAATCCCCATGTTAGCGCCCCTGCGCCTGCCTCCCTGGACAATAACACCGGTTGCCTCATCAAATATCTTCATGAATGAAACCGGGCCGGAGGCCTGGCCCTTTGTGGAGTAAACAAGGTCTCCTTTGGGCCTTAAGTGGGAAAAATCAAAACCTGTGCCCCCTCCGGTTTGATGAATTTTAGCCATATTGCGCAAAGAATTAAAAATCTCATCAATGGAATCCCCCACGGGAAGGACAAAACAGGCGGATAACTGAGCGAAGAAAGTCCCGGCGTTCATCAAGGTCGGGGAATTAGGCATAAATTCTAAAGTGCGCATCATCTGATAGAATTTTTCCTCGGCTTCCCTGACTGCATGCGCCGGCTTAAAATTGCTTTCCGCCCTGGCAACAGAAAAAGCGACCCTCCTGAACAATTCCGAAGTGGTTTCAATGATATTCTGTTTATCGTCCTTTAAAAGATACCTTTTTTTAAGGATCTCGACGCTGTTCACCGGCAATTTCAGTTCATCTTCAAAATGTTTCATATATTTAGGTAATGTGTGTCATTGCGAGGAACCAGCGACAAAGCAATCCCATCTTAGAAAGGTATTTTCTACGATGTCCTCGGCGTCTTTTTCATTGCGGGATATGCTTAAGCTCAAACCGTAAACCTTTTTTTATATTCTTTGAATATCTTTTCGATATTAAAGGCTTGGGGCATGTTTTAGGCGGATTCTTCCAGTATCTTTTTTATCCGCGTTTCCCTCTCCTGAGGGGAGAGCCCGGAAACTTTCAGGAATTTGTCTTCAAAAGCAGACATTTCTTTTTTATAGAATACCCCCAGGCCAATGGGCGCATCACGATTATAATCCCATTCCCGGATTTTATTTAAAGCCGCATCAAAGTTCTGGGGGTCATGCCCGGACAATTCATAAACTTTACTGGTATAATAATCATACATATTAAAATAGGTAACGCACACCTGCAAAACATCAACCAGGGAAAACCCTTTATGCAGGATTGCCTCTTTAAACAGGCGTTTTAAAAGTTCAATACCGTGCGTATAGCCTCTGGCCAAGAAAGTTGCCCCGCTAGCAAGCATTAACTCCAGGGGGTTTATAGGAAGTTCTTTTGTCCCTTCGGGCGTAGAGCGACCCTTAAAACCCAAAGGGGATGTCGGCGTGTATTGTCCAGTAGTAAGGCCGTAGACTCTGTTATTATGAATTATCATGGTGATATCTATATTTCTTTTAGCGGCAAATATCAGATGCTCTATGCCTTCGCCGTAGGCATCCCCGTCTCCAGCAAAACAGATTACTTTTATTTCGGGATTGGCAAGCTTTATGGCCTCGGCTACAGGCGGGACCCTCCCGTGTATGGAATAAAAACTGTTGGCATTTATATAATCTACGATTTTAGCGTGGCAACCAATGCCCGAAACTAAAACCGTCTTTTCCAAAGGATGCCCTTCGGAATTTAACTCGGCAAGTACGGCTTTAATAGCATTTAAAATCGCAAAATCCCCGCAGCCGGGGCACCAGGTATTTGACGCATAAGTGCCTAAGTTCAACTGGTTCACCTAAGCACCTCCTTTACTGCCTGCTCCAATTCGTCGGCGCTAAAAGGCCTGCCGTCATATTTTAATATCTTATCGTCAGTATTAAATCCGTGGACTTTTAACAGCCGGCTTAACTGACCAGTAGCGTTATTTTCTACGCAGATTAATCTTTTAACTCCGATAAGCGCCTCTTTAAACTGCTTTACCGGAAACGGCGAAAGCACAAGCGGCTGAATGACTTTCAGGCCTAAATTTTGTGCTACCTCAAGGCAGGGGCCTTTGTTTGAGCCCCAGCAGAGAAGTGCCCCGGATGGATTCTTGTCATTGTAGACTTTAACTCCCTCGTATTGTTCTAAATCTTGCGCTAAATATTTCTCTTTGCGCAGGCGTTTGTCCTGCATCATCTTAGTTGCCTTGGGGTCTTCCGTAGTAATTCCGGATTCATCATGTTCGTAGCTATTCGCTTTTATGACCGTATCTTTTTCAGGCACAAAAGCCAGAGGGGAAACCCCCTTCTCGGCATTAAGGTATCTTTTATAAGGGCTCTGCCTGTCCCAAAGAAGAGGAGTTTCTTCTTTTATTTCTTTAATCAGGGTTGCGTCAAAATTATAAATACCTTCTGCCAGAGTTTTATCCAGGAGGATAATCGCGGGAATCTGGTATTTCCAGGACATGTTCATGGCAAACCCTGACCAATAATACGCCTCCTCGGCATCGCCTGGCGCAACTACAAAACGCACAAATTCTCCCTGCCCGGCATTTAAGACAAAATGTAAATCTGTCTGGGCGGTATAAGTAGGCAGGCCTGTACTTGGCCCCGGCCTTTGCCCAACCACGATTACTATCGGCAGTTCAGCCATCCCGCTCAAACTTAAAGTCTCGGTCATTAAGCAAAACCCTCCGCCGGATGTGCCTACTGCTGCCCTCTGCCCCATATAAGAAAACCCCAGCCCCATCAGGATAACCCCGATTTCGCTTTCCGGGTGGATTACCTTTAAGGCGAACTCCGAGGCAACATCAGCTAAGAAATGTAAAAGCGGCGAAGAGGGAGTCATTGGATAGGCCAAATAAGATTTAAGCCCGGCATTGATAAGGCCAAGACCGGCAGCAACGCTTCCGGAGAGTAAAGGAAGGGCCTTTTGTGTTAACGGCTCAACTTTTGCAATCTCTTGCGCCGCGTCAAATCCCCGGCGGCAAACTTTGAGGTTAATATCTATTTCTTTGCTAATCTCTTTTCTCAAAATGCCTTCCAACGTATCCCACCCCATCCCCGCAGCTTTGCAGAAAGCGCCGATAATACAGGTATTGCGCATTATCTCTTGCGCATTTTCTTCTTTCATTATCTTTCCGAGGGCGACTGCAATGGTTTTACCTGCGGACGGCAAACCTTCTGCCTTAACCGAATCAGAATCATAAATGACTACGGAATTATTCTTTAACCTGTCTTTATGTAAATCAAGCGTATCCTGGTTTAAGGCAAGGATAAAATCTACCTTGTTACGGTGGGTTAAAATCCTCTCATTGGCAGCCCGGATAATGGAAAAGGTATGCCCTCCCCTTATGAGGGAGGGATAGTCGCGGTAAATATATATTCGATAATTTAAGCGGTTTAGAAGACGGCCAATAATAAACCCTGATTTGTCTATGCCGAAACCGGCCTTGCCGCCGATAAGGACAGAAACGCTATCCACCTATTTCCTTCTGTAGAGGCCGATTAATTCAGCCTTAGCCAAAATATGGCCCTGCATGGCTTTTTCTAATTCTTGCTTGGTTACTCCCGGCTTTAAATTCAAAACCGTATCCAGGGCGTATATTTTAAAAAAATACCGATGGGTTCCGGAGGGTGGACACGGCCCATGGTAATCGGGCGCGCCGGAATTGGTAATCCCTAACTTCCCCGGAACGCTGTTTTCGGCTATCTTATCTATTACCGGGATATCAAAAACAACCCAGTGCACCCAGGTGCCCATGGGCGCATCCGGGTCATCCATTATCAGGCTTAGGCTTTTTGCCCCGGAAGGGATACCCTCAATAATAAGCTCCGGGTTTATGTCACTGCCCTCACAGGTGAACCTTGAAGGGATAAGCTCATTATGGACAAATGCGCTACTGGTCAATTTCATACCCACCTCCTTATATTTTCCTCCCTCCTCTGCCCAGGTAAAATTTATCGGGATTAAAATACTGATTAATAAAATAACGATTAATCTTGTCATCGCTTACCTTTCCTTTCGGATATTTTAGCAACAGCCCTTTAATTCTTCAAGGATTTCTTCCAGGCCCGCGGGGCTTACTTTAATAATGGCTTCTAATTGCCTTTTAACAAACGTAAATCATTAAATGTATCCACATTAAGCTGCGGCGGAAGAAAGAAAAAATCCAGGCCTAATTTTTCCAGTATGCCTGGGGTCTTTTTTAAGACATTGCCGCTTGACCAGGTTATCTCTTTGAATATACCTGCGCAGAGAGAGTCCATCCCCATAAGATAATGCCCGCAAATGCCGGGCCTAAAACACAGGAGGTTTTCTTAAGCCTCTCAAATGCCTCTAAGATAATATTCCTATCTAAGGCAGGCGAGTCCGTTCTAATGACAACTGCTCTTTTTGCCCCTCCCGCAAAAATAAATTTGAAGGCATGCAGCATCTTCTCTCCCAAGTCACTGCCTTTTTGGGGGAAAAATATGCAGGCCCGGCCAACCCAATCCCTGACTTTTTTCTCTTTCCGCAGGGTGAGAAAATATAACCCGGGAGAACCTGTTGTCTTTTGTGCGCCAGAGAACCGCCTCGGCAAAGGGGCGGCAGAGTTTGGCTGCTTTGTCATTATCAATTTTGCCGGCAAGGCGCGTCTTAACGAACCCGGCTTGAGGGTATTTCAGAAAAACAACAACACATTTTCTAACAACATTGCACACCTATTATTTATTCTACCTCGATTTCGCAGGAATTCTGCCACAGGCCGTGGATATTGCAATAAGCAGACGCAAAAATAGTTCCTGACTTATCAGTTTTAAAATTTAAGGCAACCCGGGAATCCGTATAGACACTGCTTGTATCAGCCCCTAAAGTCGATTCCCCATGAGAGGCAAATTCAAACCTGCCTAACTGATAAGGGAATTTTTCTCCCCGCGGCAGGAAATAAACTTCTATCCAGCGTATATGGTGAGCTGTCGTATTGGGATGGGGTATTTCCTTGCCTACGCTTACCTTAATAGAAGCCGGCGCGCCCTTCTTTGCCTTACCCTCAACCTCAATCACCGGCACGTGTTTTTCTCTTTTCCAGTCCTCGCTCTTAAATAAATCTTTAAATTCCGCCATCTTATCCTCCTAACTATGTTTATTAATATCGTGCCCTCCCAAAGCCTCCCCTATCTGAGTTATTACATCCAGCGGATGAAATGGTTCTTGCCGGGGAAAAAATCCGGCGTACGGCCGTCTATCTGCGCATCGGCCTCATTTACGCGGATAAAATTGGATGCTTTGTCCATATAGGCAATCAAACGCAAATGCAGGGATAGAAAAAATCATGCCCAGGGCCTTCTCCAGTATCTCTTCAATGCCCACTTCTTCAGGTGACAGCCGCAAAAAGGTATTCTGGGAGTGGATACGCCGCTCTATTTTTTCGCGCTCGGATATTTCCACCCCAACTTCTTGTTGGTGTTTTGTAATTCCGCCGTGCGCTTGGCCACTTTAAGTTCCAGCTCATTAAAAGTATCCGCTATCACCGCTGGTAGCAGTTAACAGGCAGCATTTAGGGTCACTATCTATTATATGCTAACTACTTGCTTTTTAAGCTTGTTAGAATTTCCCGGCAGAATGCCGGCAGGTCATAGGGATTGCGCGAAGTAATCAGATTGCCATCCACAACCACCTCTTTATCCAGAAACTTTGCTCCCGCATTTATAATATCATCTTTTATGGCGGAGAAACTTGTCGCCTCTCTGCCTTTTAATACCCCTGCCGACACAAGCACCCATCCGGCGTGGCATATCGCTGCCACTACTTTTCCTTGCTCAAAGATTTCTTTTACGAAATTATTTACTTCCGGATACCTCCTTAATATATCCGGGGCATACCCTCCGGGGATAACCACACCCGCAAAATCATCTGAGTTAGCCTGTTTAATAGGGATTTCTTCTTCGGCAGGATAACCTTCCTTACTTTTGTACGCCTTTTTTCCCGTTCCCACAAGAACCGTCTGTATCCCTTCTTCCCTCAGGCGTAAATATGGATACCAGACTTCCAAAACCTGATAATTGTCCTCAACCAAAACCGCCACCTTCTTCATTTTAAATCTCCATAGAATCAATAATCTTTGCCATTATAAAATCCTTTTCCCTGAGGACTCCTGCGGCGTGGGTCGTAAATATGGGGGCGGCCCTCAAATCTTTTCAAACTGGCTCTTATCCACCCCGCATTCAGGGCATACCCAGGAATCCGGTAGGCTCTCAAATGCAGTCCCGGGATTTATTCCGTTTACCGGATCGCCCTTCTCCGGGTCATAAATATAACCGCAGACAGTGCAACGATATTTGTTCACAGCCACCTCCTATTTAATCTTTGCCGCGAACTCTTTTCCGTATTCATAGCACCGCCTGATTTCATTCTCATCAGGGACGTATTTTGCGGAAAGTGAAGGCTGGGCAATTTCAATCCCTGTTTCTTTAAGGATGGCCTCGATAGAATCCACTGCCCCGCCTGCCCAGCCATAAGAGCCGAATGCCGCAGCAATCCTGTTTTTCGGCTTTAGGCCCTTGAGGAAATCCAGGAAACCCGCAATATTGGTAAGCATGCCATTGCCATGGGTAGAAGAACCTATGACATAGCCTTTAGCATCAAGCATTTCTTTAACCACTTCACTGCGGTCGGATTTGGCGATGTCAAAGAGTTTGACGGCTATCCCGGAATCGGTTAAACCCTGGACGATATTCTTTGCCATCTTTTCGGTTGCCCCCCACATCGTCTCATAAACCACAACAACCCTGGGCTTTGTCGCATTTTTTGCCCAGGACACATAAGCATTTATAATCTTTGCCGGTTCTTTGCGCCAGATAATCCCGTGGCTGGGGGCAATCATTTTTATAGGGATATTCAAATTCTTTATTTCTTCTATTTTCTTTAAAATTATCGAGCCCAGAGGGATAAGGATATTGGCATAATATTTTTGCGCCTCATCCATAAGCGCACACATATCAACCTCATCATCAAACCTCTCGGAGGTAGCGTAGTGCTGGCCAAAGGCGTCATTAGGCAGAAGCAATTCTTCCTCCGGGCAATAGGTGAACATGCTGTCCGGCCAATGAATCATCGGCGCTTCGATAAAGGCCAAAGACCTTTTGCCTAAACTTAATTTATCCCCTGTCTTTACTACATGGAAATCCCAGTTCTGGTAATAATGCCTGAACAGGCCTTCCTTGCATTTTGCCGTGCAAAAGACTTTCGCGTTAGGCAAAAGTTTCATAATCTCAGGCATTGCACCCGAATGGTCTATCTCCACGTGGTTGGCAACAATATAATCTATTTTTCCCGGGGGAACGATATCCCTTATTTTTTGAATCAACTCTCCGGCAAAAGGTCCATAGACAGTATCCACTAAAGCAATTTTTTCATCTAAAATCAGGTAGGCGTTATAGGTGGTCCCTCTTTTTGTGCTATAGGTGTGGCCGTGGAACTCGCGGACATTCCAATCCACCGCGCCTACCCAGAATATGTCTTTTTTAACTTCTATTTTATTCATTTCTTCAACCTCCATTTATTGCTATACAAGAGGCGCAAAGCTACTCTTATAATTAACGGGTCAAATTGCGACCAGGAGCCTTTCTTTAATTCATCTATGGCTTTTTCTAGGCTTAATGCCTTCCTGTAGGAACGGTCAGACAACATTGCGTCTATGGCATCGGCAACCGCGATTATCCTTGCCCCAAGCGGAATATCCTGGCCTTTCAAACCTCCGGGATACCCCATCCCATCCCAGAATTCCTGCGCTGCCCCCACAAGCGGAGCCAGGTCTTTTAGCGCCTCCACGGAATCCGCAATTTCATACGAAATAAATGCGTGCCTCTTTATTATTTTCCACTCTTCCCCGCTCAAGGGGCCCGGTTTATCCAGGATATAATTGGGTATCGCTACCTTGCCAAGGTCATGCAGATAGCCGGAGAATTTTATCTTTCGTACTTCTATCTTATCAATACCCATCGCCTCGGCTATATCATGCGCGTAAAGCGCAACCCGTTGGGAGTGCTGGTGCGTATAATGGTGTTTACCGTCGATTATGCGGCTGAAAATCTTTAATATTGTCTCGAGCGAATCCCAGGAAATATTGGCTTTCGGCTCAGGCACGGATTTAATCACTCCGCTAAAAACGGATTTTACTTTTTCATCCTCATCTATAGCCAAAAGGAATTCTCCGCCATCTCTCTTATAGGCATCCGAAAAAATATCGTATATTTTCTGCGAAAACTCTTTTCCTTTCTGCTCGCGGCAATATTGCGCGATACCTTCCTTATCAGGCTTGGGCCTGCGGCGCATTAATAGGTCTATGCTGTCGGCGAGCCTTATAATCTGGGCATTAAATAAAATCTTATTTTCTTTTTTGCCCTGGGGATAACCTGAACCGTCATAACGTTCATGATGCTCCAGAATAAAATCCGCGCCCCTGGCCAGTCCGGGGATTTCTTTTACAATATCGGCGCCGATAGCAGGGTGTATTTTTATAGCCGGGGTTTCTTTTTGTATGCTAAGGTCGGGGTAATTTATAATGTGTTCCCCCACTCCGAAAATACCTACGTCGTGCAAAAGCGCGCTGTAAAAAATAACCCCATTTTTATCTAATCCGGATGCCCCTGTCAGATAACGCGAAACCAGGGCCACCCTCCAGGCATGGTAAATATTCCCCTTTTCCTGGTAATCTATTACTAAAGAAAGGGCAGGCAGCATATCGCATAAAAGGCATTTCAGCATATCTTCTCCTTTGCTAAAATTGAGATAGCAAAAGAAGAACTGAACTCAATAAATTCATGAGTAAGGTTAAGTTTATTGATGCTTATTGCGATAGTTACGGGCTGGCTGGTAACTTGAAATGCGGTATTTACGATTTGGGCATTAAATGACTTATCCTTATAGGAGGAAACAAGATACATCCCATAACTTATATTGTGCAGCACATTTATGTCCATGGCGCACCTTTTTTGCCGGCAAAAATTAAAATTACCACAAAAAAACAGGGATTACAAGCATTTTTGGAGAATTTATCCTGCCTTTTCGCCTTTAATGGTGATAACGGTTTCCTTAAAAGGTATTTTTTTACCCGAAGCGGAAATCGCCGACTGAATAACGCCTACCAAACCGAAACAACAAGGCACTTCCATATGGGCGTAGGTTATGGATTTAATATTATTTACTTTGAATATTTCCTTAAATTTCTCTTCATAGAAAGCCGCATCATCAAGCTTGGGGCAACCCACAAGCAGGGTCTTGCCCTTAAGTAAATCCCGGTGGAAATCAGGATAGGCAAAAGGCACGCAGTCCGCGGCAATCAACAAGTCCGCATTATTCAGGTAAGGGGCATTAGGCGAAACAAGGGTAATCTGAACCGGCCACTGCCGCAATTGCGATACGCCTTTTGTTGCCGGGCCTTCTTCCTTGACCTCTGCCTCCTGCCTAAAATCCATTATCCGCGAACCCGGGCATCCTGAAAGCCCATGTTCATGTTTATGCCTCAGGGCCTCGGAATCTTCCAGGGGGACCCTTACTTTCTTTTCTTTAAGGTAACCCACTGCTTGCTTGAGGTATTCATCCTGATTATGGCCTTTTAAATGCTCGAGGTGAGCCTTTATCACGCCGGGGCCCTGCTTTACGATGTTAGCCATAACTTTTCTCTCATCATACTCTTCTGCCTCTCTCTCTTCAATTGTAATTGCGCCTTTAGGGCAGTGGCCAAGGCAGGCGCCTAATCCGTCGCAGAATAAATCGCTGATAAGCCGGGCCTTCTTGTCTATAATCTGTATCGCGCCCTCAGGGCAATTCGGGATGCATAAACCGCAACCGTTACATTTCTTTTCGTCAATCTTTATAATCTTTCGTTTTGCCATGGCAGTTATCTCCTTTTAAATACACCTTATCATTCGGATTTATCGACAAGGTAATATAATTCATTATCCTCTTTTATGATTCTCGCTGAAAGGGCATCGAATATAGCCGTAGTCTCTTTAATAAACCATTCAGGATTTTCTCTAATGAAGGTTGGTCCCGCCCATCTGTCAGTGTATGCCGCGAATGCTTTCTTTATCCCACCCATCTCATCAATAAATTTCTGAGCCGTCTGGCGGACAGACTCATTTCTGCTTTTAAGGAGACTCGGATATAACACATCATCTTCCATGGTCAGATGGACACTGAGTTTCCCCGCCAATGTCGCTAAAAGCGTACGCACTCCTTCGGCATCCCTTAGAAGATCGTTTTTATTCAACGAGGCTGTTATCTGTTTAACCAACCCGACTAATCCTTTGTGCTGTTCTCTGAACCTGTCTGTGCGCTTCATTTTTCCCCCCTCTCTTATCTGCCGTTAAACGAAGCTAACGACTTTACGGTAATCGGCTTCAACTGTTCAACTACCTTTTCTTCAACTACGCTCAAACTGTTTCTTAATGCGCATGTACCGGTGTTGGGGCATATCTTCCTCCTGAATAAACACTCGGCTAAAGTAAATTGTCCCTGAAATATTTCGATTAAATCAACCAGAGATATTTCTTCAGCGGCCCGGGCCAATTCAAAGCCTCCGGATTTTCCTTTATAAGACTTGAGCACGCCCTTCTTGTTCAAAATCTGCAGTATCTTCCTTAAGAAAGGCCTGGGCACCACTAATGCATCAATAAGTTCGCTTGCCGGGACTATCCTTTTCCCCGACCGTGATATGTATATAAGTGCCCTTACTGCGTAATCCGTATTTTTCGTTATTAGTTTCATTTGCCCTCCACTAATAAAATGATACCATATTAGTATCATTTTGTCAAGAAAAAAATTTACGCTCCCAGGTCGGTAGGGGCGCGGCCGATGGATTGCAGCAACTGAAGTATTGAGTTGATTCTTTTTTCCGGCGGGGTATCTATGCCTGCCCTATCCGGATAAATCTCATAAAGGCGGCGGTATTTTTCCGGGGTAACATTTATCATCAGGGAATTTGCCCCTGCCATAAGCCCAAGCCTGAGCGCATTATCCTTATCCAGTGTTTCCAGGGCAGTAGTGACCAGAATCCTTGCCTGAGGAACGCTCATGCGCGCTTCGGCGATGGTATTTAGAACCGATTCCAACGCGGGTCTGGGATGAGCGGCTAAAGGCGTTTCGGGATGGGGAATAAATGGCCCGAAAGAAAACATCTCTGCGCCTAAAGAATGGGTCAATTTAATATCGTTCAACACATCTTCTTTTGTTTGCCCGGGTAAACCGAGGATAAACCCGCTCATGATAATGTAGCCCTTTTGGCGCAAGCGCTTAATCAAATCAATGCGGCTTTCCAAAGAGTGGCCGGGCTTGACTTGTGAATATATTTTGGGATTACTGGTTTCAAAACGGAGAAGGGCGCTGCGCGCCCCGGCATCATAAAGCTTTTCATAAGTCGCAAACGGACGCTCCCCGATACTTAAGGTAATTAAACATGGGCTTTTTTCTCTTATCTTATTTACAATTTCAAGCAGCCGCTCCTCGCTATACCAGGCGTCCTCACCGGATTGAAAAACTAATGCCTTGAAATTAAGCTTATTTACCGCATAATCCGTGGCCGCCAATATCTCATTTATACTCATGCGGTAGCGGGTAAGTTTCTTATTATCCGGGCGTAAACCGCAATAAAGGCAGCTGCTGGTGCAATAATTGGAGAATTCGATTATCCCGTGGATGCAGCAGGAGTTCCCGTGGTATTTCTGGCGCAGGGCATTGGCGGATTCATAAAGATCAGTAGGTTTTTTTGAGGCGAGCTTCTCGTCAATCTCCTGGAGTTTAAAAAATAACTCCTTCCAGGTTTCCAATATGGAAAGCGCCTCGGCTTCGGATACTTTCTGGACTACGAACCCGCCCTGGGCATAAATGTAGTCGCCCAGGGAAAGCGCAAAAAATTCATTCCGGGCTTTCCGCTTCTCTCCGAAGTAGTCAACGGTAATATTATTGTCTTTTATCTCCAGGATTTTACCCGGGATTGCGTAGCACATTTAAAAATAAAGGTCTCTTTTGCCTTTTGCGATTTTGCGCAAACGCTCCTGCGTCTGGCGCTGCAATTCCTTGTCTTCTATTTTATCCAGATAAAAATTAATCAAATCGCCGTATCTCCTGCGCGCGCCATTATGGACAAAATCCTCTATATATTCGGCAAAGGTGAGAATTCCGTTTGCACGGCAGAACTTATGTATCTCTCCGGGCTTAGAAAGCCCCATAAATGCTTCTCCGGTGCGGCCGCGGCGGTAACAGGCAGTACAAAAACTCGGCAGGAATCCATCTTCAACCACACCCTTGATAACCTCCCCGAGTTGCCTTTCGTCCTGGATATTAAATTGCGGCTGGCTGTCGCTTTTTCCGTAACCGCCGGTTGTGGGACAGGAAGCAGCCGAAGCCTGGGAAATACCAATTCTAAATGCCTTCTTTCGCATTTCAGGCGTCTCGCGCGTGGAGATAATCATGCCGGTATAAGGCACAGCGATTCTTAAGACGGCAATAAGTTTTAGAAAATCCTCATCGCTTACCAGGTATTTGGATTTTAAATCAACCGAAGGCGCCGGCTGCAGGCGCGGCACGGAAATGGTATGCGGCCCGACTTTATAAGTTTTGTCCAGATACTGCGCGTGGGCAATCACGGACAAAACCTCAAAACGCCAATCGTATAAGCCGAATAAGACACCCAGGCCAATATCGTCTAATCCTGCTTCAAGCGCCCGGGAAGGCGCGTTAATCTGCCTTATGTAATCCGCCTTAGGCCCGCTATGCAACTTTTCATAAGTCGGGCGGTGATAGGTTTCCTGGAATAACTGGTAAGTGCCTACATTTGCTTTCCTTAATTTAGAGTAATCCTCTTTCGTAGTTGCGGCGATGTTTACGTTTATCCTGCGGATATTCCCTTTATCAGTCTTTACCGAGTAAATCTTCTTTATAGCCTTTACGACGTAATCAATATTATTTTTTAGGGGGTCTTCTCCGCATTCAACCAACACCCGCTTATGCCCCATATTTATCAGGATTTTAACCTGCCCTTCTATTTCTTTTAAGGAAAGTTTCTTGCGTTTTAATTCCTTGTTTCTGGCGTGGAAATTACAGTAGGCGCAGTCATTAACGCAATAATCCGAAAGGTAAAGAGGCGCAAAAAATACCAGCCTTTCCCCGTAAATCTCATTCTTTACCCATCCGGCAGTATTAAAGAGCTCCTGAATGAGGGCCGGTTCTTTAAGATTAACCAGGGCCCCTGCCTCTTTAATGCTCAGGCCTTTTTTATTTCTGGCCTTTTTTAGTATGCGCCGGATATCCCGCTTAGACGGATTTTTTGTCCCGGCTAAAGCTTCTTCTATCTTTTTCTCGTCAATCATCTGCCCTGCCATAAATCTTATATTTTTCCAGAAACCATGCGCTTAATTCCGCAAGCGCCCTTTCCACTTCCGGGCTTAATTTTTCGCCCAGGCTAATATCTTTCGGCTGCACCGCCAATAGATACATTCTGGCAAAGGTATTTTCTTTCAGGAAACCCACCAGCATCTGCGGCGAGGGGTTATGCGTAAAAAACAAATTCCCCGTTTCTATCTTTTCTAAATCCCGGAGCCGGAGCTGGCCGGGCTGAGCGCCGGAATCAAGCGCATCTACAAACAGGATAGTATCGGGTTGTTCGCGGATAATCCTGCCCAGGAAGTTCTCCGGGGCATTTGCAACTTCTTCCACTGCAAGGGTAATTCTGTTCTTCAGCCTCTTGGCCAAAAGGCAACCAAAGGCATCGTCGCTGCGCAAAAGATTACCTACCCCCACAATAACTACCTTACCCTGCAGGGCCTGAGTTAATTTCTCTAACATCAATCTGCGGCCTGTTTTCAATGCTCAAGACTTAAGGACTGCCTGCCTGCGGCATCTGGGACAGAGTATCTGGAAGCGGTCGCTACGCAGAACTGGGGGCATTTTCGAGGGTTGCGGAGCAATCTCAGCTAAAGACTTTTCTCCGAAGAAATACAGCATTAAAGAGGTATTCGCAAATGCCAGCGGCCCTAATTTCCTGGCTACCCAATCTATCTGGTCCCGGGGAGCAATAATTTCCTGGCAACCGCCGCATAAAAACAGTTCTTTTTCTATTGACTGCTGCAGGACATCCCTTTTTTCGGTAGTGGCTAAATCAAACTCATTGCTTAAAATAATCCCTTTTTCCGTGGGGCAATTAAGCTGGCACTGTCCGCAACAGATACACATATCCAGCCTGATTTTTAAGGTGCGCTTAGGAGTAGCGCCCTCTGCTTTATCCTCAAAACTTAAGCATTTTGCCGGACAAACCTCCACGCAGGCAGCGCAGCCGATACAGTCTTTCTCGTAGAAATATGGCCTGCCCCGGAAAGCCTTCGCAGGGACATGCGGCTCATAGGGAAATTTTGCCGTGTAAGGGCCTTTGATGAGCGCTCTTATAGCTTCTTTTAATTCGCGCAGTTTAGGATACCTCATTTTTTATCTTCCTCGTATTTATCGCAGACAGAGCCCTTGCAGAGCTTTACCCCCGATTTATGCGCCCCCCGGGCTAAGGCATGCGCGGCCACCGGAGAAGTCAAAAGTAAAAATATAATACAAAGGACCGCCTTAATGCCCGCGGGGCCAAAGCCTTTATACAAGATTAAGCCAAAAAGTATGCTGCAGGTGCCTAAAGTAACGCATTTTGTGGCTGCCTGCAGGCGGTTATAGACATCGGGCAGCCTGAGCAAGCCCAGGCAACCAAAGAAATCAAACCCTACGCCGATGACAATAAAAATAACCCCCAATGTCTCATTCATCAAAGCCTCTCCCCTCTAAATACTTTGCCAAAGCCAGAGTAGAGATAAAACTCTGCAAGGCCCAGGCAATACCGATATCCAGATACCAGTCTCTGCCCGTGGGTATTTCTAAAACTGCGCAGAAACCTAAAATTAATATACCCAGGATATCTACCGCTACTGCCCTGTCCGCGGTGGTCGGGCCCCGCGCAATCCGCCACAGGCAAAACAAGGCGCAAAGGAAGAAAACCGTAAAACAGTGCTTCAGAAGCGGCGACTGCCACTCCATTAAAGAAGGAAGGGGATAAAAGAGAATTGCCCCTAAAACCGCAGTAATTGCCAATAACCCGATTAGCCAGCGTAGCCTTTTCATATCTTCCTATTCAAATATGCGCGCTAAAATGCGCTCGAATTTTCCCGCAATAATTTCCGTTGCCTTCCGGATATCCTGGTCCTGCACATTAATCCAGTGAATATACAAAATACCCTCATCCTCATCTATATCCACGCTCATTGTCCCCGGCGTAAGGGTAATGGAATTTGCCAGAAAGGTCAGGGCCGTATCGGATTTGAGCTTCGTCTTTATCTTGATAATCCCCGGCTTAATCGGCAAATCCGGATGGATAACGCGGTAAGCCACATCAATATTTGCCTTAATGCATTCCCAGATAAATAAAGGCGTATAATAAAGGAACCAGAGGTAACGGCTGGCTTGTTTAAAGGCGTGCGGCCTTTTTACAAACATGTCGCCGGTAATAAAGGCCGCCAGCCCGCAGACAAAAATCCCCACTGCCAAATGCTGAGGGTCTACAGGCCAGGTTAATAACACCCAGACTAAAAAGGCCAGGCAAAATAAGATTATCCTGCTTTTCATTTTATCTTATCGCACTAAAAACTCTTTCGGCGTAGCCGGTGCCTAACAATAAACAGTCGCTTGCGGATTGAAGCAGCGACTTAAATAAAGGAGCGACGAGTAAACCGCTGGCTAAACAGGCTACGGCCAGAATGAGCATAGCTAAGCGCATTGCTAACGGGACTTCTTTTATTTTGGCCAAACCTTCGGGTAACTTACCCAGAAAGGCAAACCCGATGAATTTTAGATAATATGCCAGAGTCAAAATACTCACCAGAGCCGCTGCCAACCCTAACCATAAATATCCGGCCTGGACCGCGGCCAGAATAATAATTAACTTGCTAAAAAATCCTCCTAAGGGGGGGAGCCCGGAAATCGCCAAAGACCCCACTATCCCCGTCGCTGCCGTAAAGGGCATCCCTTCTTTTAAACCGCCCAATTTTTTCAAGTCACGGCTTTCCGCAGAATACTCAATGGCGCCGGAATTCAAAAAGAGCAGGGATTTGAAAAAGGCGTGGTTAATGAGATGGAACAGGCCGCCAAAAATAGCTAAAGGGCTGCCTATCCCAAAAGCAAGAATAATGTAGCCTATCTGGCTCACGCTGGAATAAGCAAACATCCTTTTTATATCGCTCTGCCCTATTGCCAGAAATGCGCCCGCAACCATTGATACCGTGCCTAAGATAAGCAGGATAAAAAGCACCCCCTGCGAAACACCCAGGATATTAAAGAAGACCCGCGAGAGCGCGTAAACTCCCAGGACCTTGATAAATACTCCGGAGAGCATTGCCGAGATAGGCGCCGGCGCAGAAGGATGGGCATCCGGAAGCCAGGCATGGAATGGAACCAGGGCTGCCTTTAAGCCGAAGCCCGCCAGGAATAACACGGCCACAAAATTTAGCAGGAGCCCTGCGGGATGAGCGGCTAAAGTCCGACCGATATCCGCCATATTCAAAGTAGAAGTATAACTATATAAAAGGGCGATCCCCAAAAGGACAAAACTGGAAGCCAGCGAACCCATTACCGCATATTTAAAAGAGGCCTCTAATTCCTCCGCCTCAGTGCCAAAGGCAACCAGGGCATAAGAAGAAATGGAGGCAATCTCTAAGAAGACAAACAGATTGAATAAATCCCCGGTCACCATTATGCCGTTCATCCCTGCCAGCATCAGCATAAATAAGGTATAAAATTTCCATTTATCCGTATACTTTTCCATATAGCTCAGGGAATAAAGAAGGACTAAGAAACTTACCGTATTCACCGTGCTCAACATAAGAGAACTAAGGTTGTCCACAGCCATGCAAATTCCTATCGGCGGAACCCACCCTCCCACTTTATAGACTAAGACGACCCCGGCCCGGGAGTTAAGAATCCAGAGGGTGAAAAATGACAATGCCAGAAGCCCGAAACCCCCTGAAGTGGCAAGAAAATCCGCAAGGCGCCTGGATAGTTTTCCCACCAGAGAAATAAGAAAGGCTGCGCCTAAAGGGATAATCACAAAAAAGGGTATAAAATTATTCATCGCTATCCGTGCAACCTCTTAATCTTGGTGATATCAAAAGTCCCGTATTTCTCGTAAATCCTGAGGGCAATGGCTACGATTAAAGCCGTGACTGCCAGGCCGATAACTATCGCCGTGAGCACCAGGGCCTGCGGGATGGGGTCAACCATATTCTCTATTGCCTGATTGGGGCTAAGTATGGGCGAACGGCCGGCCATTTTATAACCGACGAGGACAAAAAATAAATTCACCGCATATTCAATAATACCTAAGCCGATGACAATCTTGATGATATTTCTCTTACGCAGGGTGCAATAAAGCCCGATGGAGAATAAAACTAAGCACAAGAAATAAACGCTCACTTTTTCCTTCCCGTATTATTTAAAATTAGCAGGGTAACAAAAATGCTAAACAGCCCTGCCCCTACCTTAAGGCAGATGGCGATATTGCACAAAGGGATAATCCCGGCGCTCAAAAGATGAAAAGGCATGCCCTTTTTGATGAAATTATAGAAAAAATACCCCCCGGAAAAACCCAATGCCGCGACGGATAAAAACATCAGCGCCCCTAAATTTTCTAAAAAAGCCGCCTTGGCCTGCGATAATTTCTTCAAGGCAGTTTCCTTGCCAAAGGCAATCATCAAGTGAATAAAAGCCAGGGCCATAATCACCCCCCCGGCAAAACCTCCGCCAGGGGTAAGGTGGCCGTGCAAGACGATATAAATGCCATAAAGAAAAATAAGCCCTACGGTAAGCCGGGTTATCGTCTTGACAATTATCGTCATCCCCTGCCTGGTCTCTTTCACTTTCTAATCCTTCCTACTTTGCGCATCACTGCCATTACGCCGATGACCGCGGTAAAAAGCACTGTGGCTTCCCCCAAGGTATCGTAACCGCGGAAATCCAGGATTATTGCCGCCACTAAATTAGCCGCGCCGGTTTTGGCCAGGCCTTCTTTCAAATAAACCTCGGCTATGCGCATTATCGGCTTGCCGAATACCGGAAGGCTCTTCAGGGCAAAATAGGCAAAAAGCAAAAATACCGCCAGGAAAGAGAGAGTGGAAAGCGTGTTAAAAAACCACCTCCCATCCTTGACTAACGGCAGGTCCTTATTGATGGTGGCGCGGATGAGAATAATCAAACACAATATCTCTACCACCAACTGGGTAATGGCCAGGTCCGGGGCTTTTAAGAGCAAGAATGACAGGGAAACCCCCAGGCCCACCGCGCCTACGGCAATCACGCTGGAAAGCAGGTCTTTTATTTCCACTGCCACAACTGCCGCCACAATCATAAATAATAAAAGCAAGTGCAACTCTAGCATTTTATTTTAGAAATAGGTAAAAAATCCCCATCATCCCCAGAAGGCACCAGACCAGGTAAGTCGGCAGCACCCCATTGTGCAAATAGCGCAAAAAATTAGTTACCCCAAAAATGAGGTCTTTGGCCTGATGATAAATATCAAAGGCGCCGGCCTCCGCCTTTCGGTAAATACCCCTGAGCACCCCCAATTCTTCTTTAACCGTGCGGTAAAATTCTGTGCCTGTCGGCCGGGCCTCTGCCGGGATATCTTCCGTGCCCACGTAAGGCTTATCCCTCCGGCTGAGCTGTTTAATGTTGCCGGAGCAGTAAATCAATAAGCCTGCCAGCATCCCGACGAAGAGCAAAATAGCGGCTAGGGCCGGTGCCCATAAGCCGAAGAATTCTATATTATTGCCTACTGCCGGCCCGATAAAATATTTCAAGGGCACCTGATAAGCAAATATGCCAAAGACAATACACAAAAGAGCCAGGACAAGCTGCGGGAACCACATCCATGCCGATACTTCTCTGACCTGCCTTTTGCTTAAAACT
Organism: Planctomycetales bacterium; assembly: GCA_005239725.1. Taxonomy (GTDB): domain Bacteria; phylum Omnitrophota; class Gorgyraeia; order Gygaellales; family Profunditerraquicolaceae; genus SBBM01. The sequence goes on from SBBM01000058.1 coordinate 36,767, forward strand.
TCGCCCTGACCTAAAAATACTGCATGCAATAATTTTAAGAAAGAGGCCAGGGTCAGGGCGCTGCCGAATACCGCCGCTACCAGGCAAAGCAAATATACGGACATCTCCCATTTGCCGTTTGCCAATCGCCAATTGCCAATCAGACCCTGATAGACCATCCATTTAGAAATAAAACCGTTAAAAGGCGGAACCCCGGAAATGGATAAACTTGCTATCAGCGAGGATATATAGGTAAGCGGCATTAACCTGCTTAAGCCTCCCAGGGCATCCAGCTGGCTGGTTTTTGCGCGCTGCTCTACGCTGCCGGCAGTCAAAAATAAACAAGACTTATATACGGCATTATTAAGCATATGGAAGATTCCGCCGGCAACACCCACAGGAATTCCCGTGCCTATCCCTAAAACCATATAACCTACCTGGGAAACAGCATGATAGCCTAATAGCCTCTTCATATTATGTTGAATTAAAGCCATCATTACCGCGGCCACGATGGTAAATGCGCCCGCCAGCATCAAAAACATATTCATCGTCCGGCTCATTACAAACATATCCAGAGAGACCCTCGCCAGCAAATAGATTCCCAGCAGTTTATCCAAAGAAGCCGGTAAGAATGCGGTTACCGGGAGAGGGGCATTCTCGGCGCAATCGGGAATCCAGGTATGCAGCGGCATTGCCCCGGCCTTGGCAAAACAGGCCAGGGCTAAACAGAGGTAAGCCAGAACAGGCAGCAGAGAGGAAGCAGAGAGGGAAATTCTTATCTTATCCATCTCTAAAGTGCCGGTGAGACAATAAATAATAGCCGCGGCCAAAACCATCAGGGCATCTGCGCCGCCCACAATAATCAAGGTTTTTTTCGCTGCCTCCCGCGCCTGAGGCCCGGCCAGGGCAATTAAAAGGTATAAGGTAATCCCTAAAAATCCCCAGGCTACCAATAGAAAAACTAAATTATTCGTCAGACAAACTGCCAGAGAAGCCAGGGACGTAAGTATAATATAGGTATAATACTGCCCTCGGCCGGGCTTGCCTCGCATAAATCCTATAGAATATAGCAAGATAAGCACGGTAAAAAATATTACGCCTAATAAAACAAGACTGCTCAAGACATCTATTTTAAAAAGTCCGCTGTTAAATAATATCCGCTGTATCATCCTGACTTTTGCCCTTTAATTTCTTCTGTTTTCTTGCGGGAAAGCTCAACCAGATCCCAGCCGTTAAAAAGTTTACGCTCCGTCTGCCTATCTATGACTATGGTCCTTTCGGTGCAGCAATAACAGGGGTCTACGGCAGCCAAAGTAATGGCCGCATCAGAGATGGTCTGGCCTACTGCCGCCACTTTGTTGGAAGGCACGTTCATATAACTGGGCGCCCTGATTTTATGCCGGATGGGCGAATTTGTTCCGTCGGAACGCACATAGTGGAAGCACTCTCCGCGCGGGGCCTCTACGCGGCCTATGCCTTCGCCTGCAGGGATATCTTTTAGGTCCAGGTCTATCGGGCCTTTAGGCATCTTCTCCAGGCATTGGTTGATGATCTTGATAGACTCATACATCTCTAAAACTCTGACTACTAACTTGGCAAAGATATCTCCTTCCTTCCGCACAACCACATCCCACTCCACCCTATCGTAGACGCCGTAGGGGTCGTCTCTCCTGACGTCCATAGCCAGGCCTGATGCCCGCGCCGTCGGACCCACCACCGAATAATTAACCGCCTCTTCTTTGCTTAAAATGCCCACTCCCTTTGTCCTGGCCTGGATTACCGGGTCATCCATTACCGCGCCCTTAAACATATTCAATACCGGGATAAGGTCATCGTTCATCTTTCTTACCCCGGGGATGTCTTCCTCTTTAATATCCCTCCTTACCCCGCCCACCTTCATCATCCCGTAGTTCTGCCTGTTTCCGGTAATCGCCTCTAAGATATCCAGCACCGGCTCGCGGTATTTCCAGGACCACATCCACACCGTATTATACCCGATAAAATGCCCGGCCAGGCCTAACCACAAAAGATGGCTGTGCAGGCGTTCCAGCTCCGCAATAATTGTGCGGATATAAAGGGCCCGCTCCGGGACCTCTATTTTTGCCAGGTCCTCCATCGCATTTACGTAGGCAAAAGGATGGGCGTTGGAACAAATCCCGCAGATGCGCTCTACCAGATAAGGCGTCTGGTCATAGTGTTTGGATTCGGAAAGTTTCTCTATCCCCCGGTGCATATAGCCGATGACGATATCTATATCCACCACTTTCTCCCCTTCGGTATATAGCCTGAAAAATTCCGGCTCTTCCTGCAAAGGGTGGTAAGGTCCTATGGGGATAACTACTTTATGGCTCATTTCTCTCCTTATCCTGGTCATGCCTTAAAGGATGGAAATCCTCCGGCAGGTCCTCTGCCAAGAGCAACCTCTTCAAATTAGGGTGATGGTCAAAATGAACGCCTAACATCTCCCACATCTCCCTTTCAATCCATTCCGCTGCCTTGATAAAGGGAGTAATGGATTCAATATGCGGGTCCTCTTTATCCCTAATCAGGGTCTTGAGCGTAAATATTTTCCCGCTGAGGTCATGGGAGAAATGATAAAGGATCTCTATGCCTCCGGGCGTATCCAGGCCAGAGGCAGTGGCTAACCTGCAGCTTAAATCCCGGAATATAAATTTAGCCGCTGCCGGGATATCCTGGGGCGCAAGTTCAATATAAAATCGCCGGGGGTTATGCTCTACGAAATTTAAAATTTGTTTGGCGAATTTTTCTTTAATGGTATTTTGCGGCTCGCTCATTTTATTTCCCCAGTGATTTTAATAGCTTTACCACTCCCATAATAATTGCCTCGGGCTTTGGCGGACAACCCGGGACATAGGCAGCCACGGGGACAATCTCGTCTACCGGCTTGATATAATTGTAGGAGGGGGTAAACATGCACCCTCCGCCGGCGCACTGGCCTATGGCTACCACTAAACAAGGCTTAGCAGCCTGGGCATAGAGCGCCTTTAATCTTTCTGCGGTCTTGCGGTTAGGCACTCCGGTAACTAAAAGCACATCCGCATGCCGCACGCTCCCCACCAGTTGGATTCCGAAACGCTCCACGTCATAACGCGGGGTAAGCACATCCAGTATCTCAATATCGCAGTTGTTGCAGGGAGAACAGGCCGCGTGAAATACCCAGATGGATTTAGTTAAAGCCTTAAGTTTAAGGTTCATTATTTGCCAAATAACGCCAATGTCACGGCTACGGCTGCCAATAAAGTAACCGGCCCCCAGAAGAATTTCATTGCCTGGTCAATACGCAAGCGGGGGTTGGTATTCCTGATTAAGACCGTCAAGAGCACAACGGCTAAATATTTCAAGATAAGCAAGAGGAACGCACCCGGGCCTGCCGCCACATTGCCCAGAAAAAGCCCAACCAGGAACAAGGGCGCTGCCACCAGCATCATAAATTTAGTCAGCCGGAAAACTGCCAATAGCGGCCCGGAAAACTCAATATACGCCCCGGCCATAATTTCCGTTTCTGCCTCCGCCATATCAAAAGGCACTAATCCCAATTTTGCCTGGCTGCAGAGCAATGCCACGATAAAGGCAATAGCGCCGGAAAAAGAGCCGATGCCCAAGCCGTTTACCGCCTGATAAAAAATCAACCCGCCTAATTTTATGGACTGGGCCTTGATTAAAACTACGAGGGCCGCTAAGATAAAGGGGAGCTCATAACTTAAGAGTAATTTTATCTCCCGCGATGCGCCTTGAGAAGCCAGGGGGTTTGCCGAGGCAAAACTGGCCACAATCAGGCTGATTGCCGGCAGGCCCATCAGGTATATTACCACAAATACATCTCCCACAAAACCCTTTTCCGGAAAAAGAAAAGCCAGCCAGATAATACTGGAAGCCAGAGCGCTGGCTGCCAGCCCGACTATAGGAAATACCAGGAACGTCCATAAAGAAGAATTTGCCGGCAGTATCAGTTCTTTGCCTAAAAGCTTGATTAGGTCATACAAAGGCTGTAGAAGCGGGGGGCCTTTGCGCCACTGCACCCGCGCCGTAATTTTACGGTCAAACCAGGAGGCGAATATCCCCAGGGCGCCTGTAAATAAAAACCCCGGAAAGATTAAATAATAAAATAGGTCTTTCATTTTTTCAAGAAACGGTCAATTTTGCCCCACTTTAACGAATGCACTGCCAGGTTATCCCCTACCAGGAAGATATTTTTTTCTTTGTCTTCGGCTACTTCCTTTAACTCAACCGCCTTATAGAAACAGGAGGAAACGCAGAGGGGCATTTTTTGTTTGCCTAAACTTAAGCAATAGTCGCAACGCGAATTAATATAAGGTATCAGCTCAGGGAATATCACTCCAAAAGGACAGGCAATAGCGCAGGATTTACAACTCGTGCAGCGCATGGAATATCTTTTCAACAGCCCGTCCGCCTGCTTCTCCAGGGCATTATGGTAGCAGGAATTTACACAAGGCGCCTCTGCGCACTGCCGGCAGATAGTAGCAAAGGTGGCGTATTCGCGCAAAGAGTCAATGCCGTTATTCTGCGGATGATAAAAATATGCGCAGGCAACCTTGCACTCCCGGCATTTATCGCACAGCTCCAGGTCAATGAATAAACGCTTCATTTTCAGTCCCAGATATCAGGAATCCCCTGCAGCTGGGCGTAATTAAAAACCGGGCCGTCCTTACAGACATAGTATTTGCCTACCCGGCAGTGCCCGCACTTTCCCAGGCCGCAGGACATATTTTTTTCCATAGAGAGGTAAATATTCTCCGGCGGAAATCCCAATTCCCTTAATTTCAAAGTGGCAAATTTCATCATTACCGGGGGACCGCAGACAATACTTACCGTATTATTCAAATCTTCTTTAAAATTCTCCAATAGCATAGTCACCACTCCTACGCGGCCCTTCCAGCCGCTATCCCCCTTATCCACGCTTAACTCGATGTCTATATGTTCCTGCCAATGGCTAAACTGGTCTTTATAGATAATATCTCCCGGGGTTTTGGCCCCGTAGCGCAGGTATATTTTTTTATAATCGTTAACCTGACTCAGCAAGGCAAATATCAGCGACCTTAAAGGGGCAAGCCCTACCCCGCCGCCCACGATGAGGATATTTTTGCCCTTAAATTCATTTAAGGGGTACCCCTTGCCATAAGGCCCCCTTATCCCCACCGCCTGGCCCTTCTTTATCTCATGTAGCCCGGCAGTAACACTGCCTACATTCATTGCGGTAATCTCAATCCTCTCTTTGTTATTAGGGTCAGAGGAAGGAGTAAAAGGCGCCTCTCCTATGCCGTCAACGGACAATTCGATAAACTGGCCGGTAGCAAAGGGTATTTCTTCTCTTGGCCGCAAAGCAAAGGTTTTAATAACCGGGCTTTCCGCAATTATCTCTTCTACATCCGCCTCAACGGGCTGATAGGGATTTTTCCTCATTCAATTTCCTTAATACGGAGCGTATATCTATTTTCGCCGGGCAGGCCTCGATACACCTGCCGCAGCCTGCGCAGGCACTTATGGCGAAATTCTCGGGGAAAAAGTCAAATTTCTTCAGGTAGCGGTTGCGCACTCTCTGATAGCGCAATTTCAAGGGGTTTGCCCCGCCGGCAACTCTGGCAAAATTTGCATACGAGCAGCAATCCCAGAGCCGCACCCGTTCATGAGCATTTCCAAACCTGTCTTCTGCCAGGAGAAAACAATGGCAGGTGCCGCAGACAAAATTGCAGGCGCCGCACTCTACGCATTTTTCCGCCTCGGCCTGCCAAATATCCGATTCATAACCTGCTTTGACAATCTCTTGAAGCACGTCTTTAGAGGGTATTTTATGCCTCTCTAAATGCCCGGAAAGGTTTCTTGCCAGGGCATTTCTCTTCTCTTCCCGCTGGGCTAATGCTTGAGAGGTCGCCGGCGCAAACAGCGCGGCGCTGGCTTTAATCGCCTCCTCTCCCTTATCTGAACCCACATCCACCACAAAACCGTTTTCCAGAACAGAGAAATTCAGGTCAAATCCTTCGCCAGGATAAGGGTTTATCTCTAAAGCCAAACAGAAGCAGGCCTCTTTAAAAGAAAGGCAATCCCCGGAAATTAAAAGCGCAGAGGCGCGCCTTCTTTCATAAAAGGGGTCTTTGATTTCTCCGCCTGAAAATACAAAATCCTGGATTTTCAGACAGAATAAATCACAGGCCTTTACGCCGAAGACCGCTATCTTATTTTCGTTATCGGATAAAACCAGCTTTTCCTTAGAGCGGGTAAAAAATGCGCGCAGCGACTCAATACTGCGATAGTCGTTAAATGCCAGGTCTTCTTTTTTTACGGCTGAGAGTTTTTCCCAGAGGTAATCGTGGGTAGGCAATTTGAAACCAAAGTCGCAGGGCAACCCTTTTCCTTTAATTTTAGAAGGGACATAAACGCTGTATTCTTTGCTTAAATTATTTAAAAAATCAGGCAGGTCTTTTGTGTTTAAGAAAAGGGTGCGCATTATTTGTGAAATTTATCACAATCAGTATAGCCTGATTATAATACTTTCTGTTGCCTTGTCAAGAACTTTAATTAAAATTCCTTTAACAGCCTATCATCAACGAATGCGCCGACTTCTTTTACGATATCCTCCTTTTTATTTCTCAATCCGCCGGTCAGACCTTCTCCGTAAGAAACGTCCGCGACCTGAATGCCGGCCACGTAAATCTTGGTATGGACGCCCATTTTTCTAAAAAACTCGATTACCGCCCTTAAATCAATCTCATGCGAAGAAGAGATAGAACCCTTAAAATCATATTCTATTTTATCTAATTCAAATATTTTCAGTTCACCCAGAGGCAGGCCAGCGTTTATCCCATCAATTAAAAGGACAATATCGTAATCCTTAATCCGGTGCAAAAGGCTAAAACCGGCTATCCCGAAATTAAGGTAATCAATCCCTTCCCGCTTATAAGAATTGGCGAGGGACTCAAGGACAAATATACCTATGCCGTCGTCCTTTCTTAAGGTATTGCCGAGCCCGATTACTGCTTTTTTCTTAGACACTTCGACTAAGGCTTAAAGTGTCTAATGGTGAGCTTAGTCGAACCATTAGACAAATTTTACGTCCAAAAGGTGCGTTGAACAGGATATGCAGGGGTCATAAGACCTGGCCAGCATCTCAAGGTCAAGGGTTATCTCCTCTTGCGTCCTCCTGCCCAGGAGCTCAGGGACAATCTTACGCATGTCATCCTCAAGATTGCCCATGTTCTGGTTCGTGGGGATTACGCAGTTTGCGTAAACTATATGGCCGGTATCATCTATAGTGTATTCATGGAATAACGAACCCCTGGGGACTTCAACGCACCCTATGCCTGTATTGGGTTTATATTTTATTTTGCCGATTTCACTCCTCTTCGGCCAGGATGCCACGACTATCTTTTCTCTGCTTAATCCGTCTTTGAGAATCTTTTCCATTAGGGCAATGGATTCCTCAAGACAATGCACCCATTCCACCATCTGGGCAAGAGTATTCAGGTAAGGGTTATGGCATGGCGCCTTAAGCCCTAATTCCTTTGCCACGCTTTTGGCCTTTTTGTTCAGTTTATCGCCATTGTTATTAAACCTGGACAAGGCACCCACGGCATAGGATTTCCCGCCGATAGTAGCTATTTTTGCCCGGGAATAATCCACTATGGTTTCGCTGAATACCTCTTTATATTTCTTGTCGGAAACCCTGTCCTTTCCATCAACTACCAAATCTCCGTCGTACATCGCGTATTCTCCGTCATTGGTAAGCGACATATACCGGGTAGGCCTCTGGAATTCCGGGAATTTAAAGGTCCTTAATATCTTAACCGTCTCATCCCCGTCAGCGCGGGCGTCACACATCATTTTGTATAATTTTTCCAAACCCTCTCTTGAAGGAAGCTGGGTAAAACCGCCGATTACGCAAGTTATAGGGTGGATGTGCCTGCCAGCAAGCACTTCTCCGCCGTAATCGCTCATCTTTTTCATTCTTAAAGCCATCTCGATAACCGGCCTGTGCGTCTTGATTAAAGGCATAACGCTCGGGACACCTAAAAGGTCAGGCGCAACCAGGAAATAAATATGCAGTATATGGCTATCCAGTATCTCTGTATATAAAAGGAGTTTCCTGAGCATTATTGTTTCATCCGCAGGCTTTATTCCCAGGGCATCTTCTCCGGCCTTGATGCTGGCTAAACTGTGTCCGCAGGCGCATATGCCGCAGATGCGGCTGGTCAAATGCTGCGCCTCCCAGATAGACCTCCCGACGAGCATGGACTCAAAAAAACGGGGGGATTCGATTACCTGGAATTCGCACTTGGTGAGCCTCCCACCCTTAACATCCACGACGATATTGCCGTGGCCTTCGACGCGGGTCAAATAACGCACATCAACTTTAACGTTCCTGGAATTTATTTTATCTGGCGAATTCTTGGTCATATTTCTCTCCCTGGGGGTCATTATAAAGAGTGAAATGGTTTAATATATCCTCCACTTTTAAGCCGTATTTTTCCAGTATCTCTTTTGCGCCGTCTGCGGCGGGATTTTCAAGCAGGCCCCGGCAGGCATAGCACCTGTTCCCGTTATTAATGCACCAGGAGTTACATCCTGCCCGGGTTAGCGGACCCATACACTCCTGGTCCTTTTCATAGCGGCAGACATTTTCATTCATCTTGCATTCCACGCACACCGGGTAATTGGGAAGCGGATAAGGTTTGCCCATAAGGATACTCTTAAAGACAGCGATTATTTCCGGGATATACGGGGGGCAGTTAAGGATATAATAATCAACCTTGACTACCCTGTCCAGAGGCATCACCTTAATGGTATTTATGGTGTGCGCCTTGTCTGCATAAACCCTCTCCTTGGCAACTTCCAGGGAGGTGCGGTTTTTAATGCCGTTTACCCCGGCGATAGCGGCACAGGAGCCAAAGGCAACCAGGATCTTCGCCTTGGCCCTTATCTCTTTTATGCGCTTCACATCGTTATCCGTGGAGATACTCCCTTCGACAACCGCGATATCGTAATCCTCCCCCTTTTCCGACATTATCTCGCGGAAGTTCACTATATCAATCAACTCCGTCAACTCAAGAAAGGTATTGCCCATGTTGGCAAGCTGAAGCTGGCACCCTTCGCAATCGGTAAAGTCAAAAAAGGCTACCTTTGGTTTAGGCTGCTTTTTCATGACACTCTCCTTTAAAGTCTTTCAACTGGGCATAATTAAAAACCGGCCCGCTCTGGCAGACATATTTGCCTTCAATCTGACAGTGCCCGCATTTGCCCAGGCCGCACTTCATCCTTCTCTCCAGGGAAACAATAATCTGATGGTCGGGGATAATCTTGTTAAGGAGTTCCCCGATTACGAATTTATACATTATCGGAGGCCCCACTACTACGGCGTAAGTCCTCATGGGATTAATATCCACTCCCGGGATTAAAGTAGTGATAAGCCCGACATTGCCTTGCCAGTCGGGGTCTGCCTTATCCACGGTGCAATTAAACTTAACCTCTGCCCTTCTCTTCCATTCCTTTACCTCTTCCCGGAAAAGCAGGTCTTTCGGGCTCTTGCAGCCGAGAAGCAGCTGGACATTCCCGAAATCATTCCGGTTATGCATAATATATCTCATCAATGAACGTAAAGGCACGATACCTAATCCCCCGGCGACAATAACCAAATCGTAACCAAACATGTTGTCAATGGGAAACCCTTTGCCAAAAGGGCCGCGTATCCCCAGGGTATCGCCTTCTCCCAATTGGTGCAACCGGGAAGTAAGCGTGCCGACGTTGCGCACAGTCAGGTCAAAATACCCTTTGTCTGTCGGCGAAGAACAAATAGATATCGGGGCTTCGCCGTATCCGAATATGGAAACCATGACAAACTGCCCGGGCTCATGCGCCAGGTTGACTTTATCCTCCAGCTCAATGCGGAAAAACTTCTCTTTCTCGGTAAGCATCTCGGCTTTGATTATCCTGCCCTTCATCGGCTTGTAGGGAGAAGTCTTCACCTTTTCTAAAAGTATCTCTCGGTCAATCATTTTACCTCCGGTCTATTTTTTACCGACCCCACGTAGCTTGCCGCGTTTTCCGGGTCAAGGAGCGCGTTTACCGTTTCAATCAGGATTATATCGGCCATACACGTCCTGGAGCACCTTCCGCAGCCAACACAGAAGTACCGGTTATATTTATCAACCGGATACTTGAACTTCCGGTAATACCTGTGCCTCTGGCGAGCGGGGCGGCCCTTACGGAAATCCTCCCCCCCGGCAACCCTGGCAAAATCATCCATCTGGCAGTAATTCCAGATGCGGAACCTGGTTCCTTCATTAAACGATAACTCCATTTCATCCGCCACGTCAAAGCAATAGCAGGTAGGGCATACCGCGGTACAGTTTCCGCAGGCAACGCACCTCCTGCCTACCTCATCCCAGAGCGGAGAATCAAAAGACCCCTGGCTTGAAAAGGCTTCGTAAACTTTAGGAAGGGGGGCATTTAATTCTTCCTTGAATATTTTTTTCTTCTCTTGCCTTTTCTCTTCAAGTTTGCGCATATCATTTTCATTTGCCCCTTTGATATAACTTAAGTCGGCAATAAGCCTTTCCCCCTTCTGGGAATTTATATGGATGATAAAAGACTTGCCTATGTCTACCATCATCAGGTCATACCCGCCCCTGGGCACGTGGTTGCCCATAGAGACGCAGTTTGCGTATTTATCGCAGGGTTTAAAGCATTCCATGCCTACAATTGTCATCTTTTCCTTCCGGTTCAGATAATTCGGATCTTCCGGACCCTCCCTGAATATTACATCCATACACTGGATGCCGGCGATATCGCAGGTATGCACCGCAAAAAGTATATATTCTTCAAATTCCGCGATGGCCTTTGCGGTCTTAAAGGGATTTACGGTAAATTTAAGCAGTTTTTCTTTCTGGGGAAAATAATATTTCTTAGGGGGAAGTATCGTTGGCATGTATTCCAGGCAGACATCCTTTACGTTTTTAACCGGACGGAATACAAAAAGATTTTCTTTCTTTCTCGGCGCGTAAAGCCTGGCCTTTTTCTTTAAATGCTCGAGCCATTTATTCAAGTCTTCTTTTTTTAAACTGGCGTATTTCACGTATAACCCCTTTCAATGTTTTTTAAACAAAATCTATTTTTGTAATTTCAAGCTCCGGGCCGTAGGGCGCCTTGGTAAATTCAATATCCAGAGATTCCCATTTTGTCCCTTTGGAAACCTGGTTAAAATGCTCCCTAAAATGCCTGTCTGTTAATCCTGCAAACTCCGAAAGGGTAACATTTATTTTTTTGATTTTCTTTTGGGAAGAAGATTCTTCACGCTCGAGGTAATTCAAAAGTTTTCTAAAAAGGCCTGTTTCGTGCATTTTAAGAGTATTCTGCTATTGATTCCTCAAAGATTATCGGGTTTGATTAAATTCCGGGGAATCTTCTCGAATTTAGCGGGCTTTAGTTTACTTGTTAAATCATTAACATACTACCCAATGCTTGTCAAGAAAAAAATATGGCGA
>SBBM01000047.1 GCA_005239725.1 Planctomycetales bacterium
AGCTGTGATAGGATTATCTATGCTAACTTTACTCACATAAACAACAACTGGAAGGAACGGACCTTAAAGGACTTTACACAATTCGCTTGACGCAGCCAATGGCTAAAATTTTCTTGCATTTCTGCCTTATTTGTGATATTTTATACAAATCATTTCTTTTTGTTAACCCCCATATAATCAGGAAGGAATAGAGATGTCTATATTGCATTTCACCGATGGTAATTTTAAAGATGAAGTTTTAAAGTCAGATATTCCGGTATTGGTGGATTTTTGGGCTGCCTGGTGCGGTCCCTGCCGTGCGATCGGCCCCATTGTCGAAGAATTGGCCCGCGAATACTCCAAAAGGCTCAAGATCGGCAAAGTCGATGTTGACGAAAACCCCAGAACTGCTAGCCATTACGGAATAATGTCCATACCCACCCTGATGTTTTTTAAGGACGGCAAAGTCGCCGAACAAGTTGTGGGTGCATTAACGAAGAGCGAATTGAAGCTGAAAATAGAGGAGAATCTTAAGTAAATTATTATTTATAGATGAAGGGAACAGTATGAATACTATTGAAATGATCCGCCAGAAAGCAAAGTCCGATTTGAAGACGATTGTGCTGCCGGAATATGACGACCCCAGGATAATCGAAGGGGCTAAGATTATCGAGAAGGAAGGGATTGCAAAGATAATCCTTCTTACGAAAGATAAAATAAATCCCCAGACCAGGGAGAGGTATATCCAGGAATTTTACCAGTTGCGCCACGATAAAGGTGCGGATATTGATAGCGTAAGAAAATTATTTGATGATACGCTTTATTATGGGGCGATGATGGTGCGGGAAGGCAAAGCTGACGGCTTTGTCGCCGGTGCAAGCCACACCACGCCCGACCTTGCCCGCGCAGCCATACATTGCTTAGGCGTTGACGGAAGGCTGACTATTGCTTCCAGTTGTTTCATTATGGTTGTCCCGAATTCCAATTATGGGGAAAACGGGACGTTTATTTTTGCCGATTGCGGGATAATCCCTGACCCGAATTCGCGGCAGTTGGCGTGTATCGCCATTACTGCCGCGGAATTGGCGAATAAAGTTTTGACTATCACTCCGCGCGTGGCATTGTTAAGCTATTCTACCAAAGGGTCTGCTAAAGGCAGGTATTTAGACAAGGTCATTGGGGCATTAGGCACAGTCAAGGAGATGTCCCCGAGCCTGATAATCGACGGAGAGATGCAGTTGGATGCGGCGATAGTGCCGGAAGTAGCCAGAATTAAATGCCCGGTTAGCTCCGTAGGTGGAAGGGCAAATATATTAATATTTCCTGACCTGGAGGCAGGCAATATCGGGTATAAGCTTGTGGAACGGCTGGCAGGCGCCCGGGCAATAGGACCTTTGTTATTGGGTTTAAATAAACCCGCAAGCGACCTCTCCCGCGGCTGCTCTGCACAGGACGTAGTGGATTGCGTAGCCGTAACCGCCATAAGGGCGCAATAAAAAATGATGAGGACAATTTTAAAATCCAAGATTCACCGTGCGCGTGTTACCGCGGCAAACCTTTATTATGAAGGGAGCATCACCATGGATAGCGCCCTTATGAAAGCCGCAGATATTATCCCCGGGGAAAAAGTAGAAGTATTCAACCTTAACAACGGCGTGCGCCTGGAAACTTATGCCATTACAGGCAGGAAGAATTCCGGCGTCATCTGCCTTAACGGACCTTCTGCGCGCGGGGCCTGTGTGGGGGACGAAATAATCATCGTTTCTTACGCCATCATTCCTGACAAAGACGCAAAGTCAATAAAGCCCAAAATAATCTCAGTAAATGGACGAAACCGCATTAAGGATTAGATTTATCGGCGAATCAGTTGTCCGAACAAGGGCCAGGGCGGTTACCCAGGTCAGCCAGCGCCATCGCGATACCTTAAGCAAAATGGCCCAGGTTATGTATGATGCAGGCGGGATAGGCCTGGCTGCGCCTCAGGTCGGCATAAGCGAATCAATGATAGTAGTTGATATAGGCCAGGGCCTTTATAAATTAATAAATCCTAAGATTGTAAAAAGAGAGGGTTCGCAAGTCAGGGAAGAGGGCTGCCTTAGTGTGCCCGGCATATCTATAAATGTTAAGCGGGCAAAAAGGGTTTTGGTCGAGGCCCAGGATGACGAGGGCAAAAAGGTTAAAATTGCTGCGGATAATCTTTTGGCGTGCGTTTTCCAGCATGAAGTGGACCACCTTAACGGCAAGCTTATCGTGGATTACGCCTCGGTAATTGAAAAATTGATGCTGAAAAAGAAAATAAAAGAGATTAAGGCGAAAGTAAAAAATGGCGGATCCGATGGCAAAAATATCTTATGACCTTATAATTATCGGCGCAGGCCCGTCGGGGCTGGTTGCCGGGCTTTATGCCGGCAGGTACCGTCTGAACACCCTCATCCTTGAACGGATTGCAGTCGGCGGCCAGATTATCCTTTCGCATTCTATTGAGAATTTCCCCGGTTTTCCCGGCGGTATTGCCACTTCCGAGCTGATTGAGCGCTTTAAAAAACAGGTGGATGATTTAAACATTCCCATAAAAAGAGAAGAAGTTTTAGGGATTAGCCCCAGGGACGGCATATATAACATCAAAACCAAGGACGGGAATTACGAAACAAAGAGCGTAATCATCGCATCCGGCACGCAGCCTAGGCCCCTGGGAGTAGGCGGCGAGGATAGATTGATTGGACGAGGGGTTTCTTATTGCGGCACCTGCGACGGCCCTTTATTCAAAAATAAGGAAATTGTGGTTGTCGGAGGGGGGGATAGGGCAATTGAGGAGGCAATTTTCTTAAGCGGTTATGCCAGTAAAGTGAGCCTCATCCACCGGCGCCAGGGGTTCCGCGCCTCCAAAATATTGGAAGAGAGCGCAAAAAACAATCCCCGGATAAATTTTATCCTCGAAAGCGTTATCGAAGAAATTGTCGGCCAAAATAAAGTTGAGGGGGTAAAGATAAGGAGCCTGGCAAACAATTCTTTAAGAGAACTCGGCTGCCAGGGGGTATTTATTTTTGTCGGCATTACTCCCAATACCGCTTTTGTAAAGGGCCAATTGCAAATGGATGAGGCGGGCTTTATAATTACCGACGAGGATTTAAATACTTCCCTTAAGGGGATTTTTGCCTGCGGGGACTGCCGTAAGAAGAGCCTGTATCAGGTCATTAACGGTTGCGGCGAAGGCGCGCAAGCCGCCCATTCCGTGCATAAATATCTGCAATAGGGATTATGGTAGCTGCCAAGAAGATTCTTAAGATGCTTTTGAGGCTGGGCATAAGCGCTGCCTTATTGATATTTTTGTTCAGGCAGATCGATAGGGTGAGCCTGTTCGGAATCATAAAGAATATAGATAAGCCTGTTCTATTCTGCGCATTTTTCGTCCTGTTCTTTTCTTACCTCTTGTGTTATTTCCGCTGGGAGATGCTGCTTAATGCGGTACATGCCAAGATTTCGCCGAGAAAAATAATCACTTCTTATGCCGGAGGGGTATTTTTCAATTTATTCCTGCCTTCCACAATCGGCGGAGACCTTGTGCGCAGCGTAGATATGTCCGCGCATACAAAAAAATCAAGGGAAGTCGTGGCTACGGTAATCCTTGACAGGTTGAGCGGTTATATCGGGCTTGTGGCCGTAACTGTACTGGCGCTTATTCCAGGCTGGGCAATCATAAAAAACACCAGCATCCTCTTTTCCGTCGCCGTAATAACGGCGGTATTGGTCGCCGTTTTATTGGTATTGTTCAATAAACTCATTTATTCCAAAATAAATAAACTCCTGCATTCATACCATGCGGTTAAAATCTTGCAGTATATAAAAGACGTGCACCAGGAAATACACGTTTTCCGGCACCATAAGGCGGTAATAGCCAACAATCTCTTGATATCCGTCATCCTGCAGGCGATAAACCCCGTAACATTTTATCTAATAGCCCTCTCATTGGGCATAAAGATAAACATCCTTTACTTTTTTGTTTTCCTGCCTATAATCAGCGCGGTTACGTTGCTGCCAATATCTATCGGCGGGCTAGGCCTGAGGGAGGCTACGACCATGTTCTTTTTTACCCAGGTAGGTTTGACTAAAGATTTAAGTTTTGCCATGTCTATTCTAAACTTCTTCTTTATGGCGGTATACGCAAGCCTGGGGGGCCTTATTTATGTCCTTACAGTACATCATCGACGGGTATAATGCCATAAACCACCCTTCTTTTGCCCGTTCAAATAATATACAAAAGGCAAGAGGAGAATTCATCGGTTTGATTAAAGAAAAAAGGCTCTGCGGCAGCTTACGAAATAAAGTAACTGTGGTCTTTGACGGTTATCCCGGCGCGCAGAATTTAAAGGATTCTGCGGCAGGGATTAATATTATCTTTTCCGGAGAGGCAACAGCCGACGAAAAGATAAAGGCGTTTGTTGAAGATTCCCATAACCCGAAAAATATTATCGTAGTTTCAAACGACAATGAAATAAGGTCTTTTGTTAAATCTTGCGGAAGCAGGGTTCTGGCAATTGAAGATTTTGTCAAAAATAAAAACGCCCCTGAGATTTCCAGGGGTCGGGAATCGCCAAAGGCAGAGCTTAACTATACCAAGATTGCTGAAATAAATAAGGAATTAAGTCAGAGATGGCTAAAGTAACTGCAAATCAAAATTTTTCCAAAATAGGGGAACGCTTCTCATTGCAAGAGCGTAAGTTACAAACAAGGGAAACGTCCCCTGGTTTTATAAAGTTCCTGGGAACTGCGGGGGCGCGCTTTGTGATGATAAGGCAACTGCGCGCTTCCGGGGGATTATGGATTTCCACCAAAGGGAAAAATATATTAGTTGACCCGGGGCCGGGAAGCATTGTGTGCTGCGCCAGGTCAAAGCCGAAACTTGACCCGGGAAAGCTGGATGCCATTATTCTTACGCACAAGCACCTTGACCACTCAAACGATATTAATGTGATGATTGAGGCGATGACCGAAGGAGGATTTAAGAAGAGGGGTGTAGTTTTTGCTCCGGGTGATGCCCTGGAAAAAGACCCGGTAATCTTTAACTATGTAAAGGAATTTCCGGAAAAAATAGAGGTATTAAGCCCGAATAAGACCTATAATGCCGGGGAATTTACTTTTGAAACATCAATGAGGCATATCCATCCGGCGGAAACTTACGGCTTAAAGTTTAAAATGGGTAAAGAAAGTGTCGGCCTGTTGGTAGATACGAAATATTTTAAGGAGCTGACAGATTTTTACCGGGTTGACATACTGATTATCGGTGTTGTATTTTTTGAACCCAGGCCCGGCATAGACCATTTGTCCCTGCCGGACGCAATACAATTAATCAAGGACATAAAGCCAAAGAAAACAATATTGACCCATTTTGGCATGACTATGCTCAAGGCAAAGCCGCATATTTTGGCCGAGCGTCTTAAGGTGGAATTAAAAACCGAAGTGGTTGCGGCATACGACGGCCTGAATCTGGCGTTCTGATTATGCGCAATGTGCTTTTACATATCTGTTGCGGGGTTTGTGCCAGTTGGCCCATTGAAAAGATTCAGGAGGATGGATACGGGGTCCAGGGTATTTTTTACAACCCCAATATTCATCCCCAAGAAGAATACGAGAAGCGCCTGGAGGCAACAAGGGATGTAACCGATACTCTCGGGATTAAGCGCATTGCCGGGCCCTATGACCGGGAAGAGTGGCTTGTTAAGGTTAAGGGCCTGGAAAATGAACCGGAAGGAGGCGGGCGGTGCCTGGTTTGTTTCCGGATGCGACTTGAATACGTTTCCAGGAAAGCCGTTGAATGGGGTTTTGATTATTTTGCCACCACCCTATCTGTAAGCCCTCATAAGGATACCGCTAAGATAAATGAGATCGGTGCCTCCGTTAATCCCGATAAGTTTCTGGCATACGATTTCAAAAAAATGGACGGCTTTAAGAAGGCAATGCATTTTTCAAAGCAATATAACCTTTTCCGGCAGAATTATTGCGGATGTATTTTTAGCCTGAAGAGGGAGAAAAAATAATGTCTGATTATGAAACGGTGGTAATAGGCGGCGGGGCCGCGGGAATAGTTGCGGCCATAAGCGCAAAGCGCAAAGGCGCGGGTGTTTTGCTTTGTGAAAAGAACCCTTCTCTGGGTAGAAAAATATTAGCCAGCGGTTCCGGGAGGTGCAATTTATTAAATAAGGATTTGAGTGAAAAATATTATAATGCCGGCGCTAAAATATTAGTAAAATCAATATTCGCAAAATTCGGCAGGGAACGTATCAAGGAGTTTTTCAAAGAATTAGGGCTGGAATTATATGCGGAGGAAGGCAGGATTTTTCCCATAACCAATCAGGCAGCTTCCGTATTAAGGGTTTTAGAAATAGAACTTAAAAGGTCAAGCGTAGCGGTAGAATTTAACTTTGAAGTTGTGGATATCAAGGCCTCCGGGAACGGGTTTACCGTTGTGTCGAAATCCCGCAAGAATATAAGTTGCAACAAAATAATAATAACCGGAGGAGGCAAGAGTTATCCTGCCTTGGGTTCGGACGGCAGCTGTTACAGGTTCGCCAGGCAGTTTGGCCATACGATTATTGAACCTGTTCCCAGCGCCGTGCCTATTGTTGCAAAAGACAGGTTGTGCCATTTCCTTCAGGGGCAGAAAATATTCGCCAACGCCAAGGGCGTAATCGAAGGGAAGGTAATCAACGAGGCAGGAGGGGAAGTTTTATTTACAAAATACGGCTTATCCGGGACTGCAATATTGGATATAAGCCGGGATTTATCGGTTGCGCTTAATCGCCATCCGAAAAAAGAGGCATCTCTCTTGGTTGACATGGCCCCGTCTATCACTAAAGATGAATTTAAAAAGGAATTAACCAGAAAACTGAATAGGGGTATTCCTTGCGAGGATACGCTTACAGGGATATTGCCAAACAAATTCAAATTGGCCATGGAGGATTTATTAAAACAGAAAGATTTAAACGGTATCATAAACAGCGCTAAAGAAAAAATTTTTAAGGTTTTGGGCACCAGGGGGTGGAATGAGGCGGAGTTTACCAGCGGCGGAATTGCTGTAAATGAAGTCAAGGAGTCTACCCTTGAGTCAAAACTTAAAAAGGGCCTTTATTTTGCCGGAGAAATCCTTGATGTTGACGGAGAGAGGGGTGGCTATAACCTTGCCTGGGCCTGGGCATCGGGCTTTGTGGCGGGATTAATGCAATAACTTATATTAATTATGAGTAAACAAAATGAAACAAAATTTGCTTCGCCGGAAAGGTCGGATGGTAAGGAAATATTGCGTGCCCGTGAATCCATATTAAGGCAAAAATTTTTTATTGAGGCCTTAAATACATTTCCGGAACTAGTTATGATCCTCAATGCTAACCGCGAGGTTGTATATTGTAATGATAGCGCTCCGGGTTTACTCGGCATTTCCGCGAAAGCGATATTGCGAAAACGCCCCGGAGAGGTATTGGGCTGTATCCATAGCGGCGACGAACCGTTTGGATGCGGGACAGCCGAATCCTGCCGTTGGTGCGCTTCCACTAAAGCAATACTTATAGCGCAGAAAGGCAAAAGGACTTGCCAGGATTGCACGATGACGATAAAAAAGGGTGGTCAGGAGCAGGCGCTGGATTTAAGGGTTTGGACTGTGCCGATTGAGATTAAAGGCAGGCCTTATGTTGTCTATACCTTAAGGGATATAGCCGATGAAAAAAGGCGGGAGGTGCTGGAGAGGACATTTTTTCACGATGTCCTGAATGATGCTACCCTGCTTTTGTTACATGTTGGTAATATCATTGACGGCATAGAATCTTTTAGCCCCGATATGATTAAAAAGGTATATAACATAGCTAAGATACTCAGTGAAAATATACAGGAGCAGAGGAACCTCCTGGCTGCGGAAAGAGGCGAATTGGCTCTTTGCAAAGAGGAATTCATAATTTTTGATTTTCTGAAAGATTTAACCACGCTTTATGCCGGAAGCAAGCTAGCGACTAATCGCAATATCATTTTGGACGTGCAGTCAAGGGAGGAAAAAATAAATACTGATAAGTTTTTGCTTAACCGCACAATCGGCAATCTTATTAAAAATGCCCTTGAGGCGACTAAAGAATATAACATTGTTACGGTGGGACATAGAAAAGAAGGCGGTAAACATATATTTTTTGTTCATAATCTGGAGGTGATGCCAGAATCCGTCCAGAGGTGCTTATTCCAGAGGTCTTTTACCACAAAGGGAAAGGGCCGCGGCATAGGGACATATAGTGTAAAATTCATCACCGAGAATTATCTTAACGGAAGAGTATATTTCTTATCTTGCGAAGGAAAAGGGACGACATTTTTCGTGGAATTATAAGTAAAAATATAGGAACTAGAAATACTATACTTAATTAGATCTAAGTAGTCGTAACTATTTGATGAATAGAATGGATAAAAAGCGTATCGCAATTGTTACATTCGGTTGGCCTTTTGTTTCGGGTTTACAATACGCTTTATTCGTTCTTTAAGATTCAATGAACTTTAGGCACCGCCTGCTTGGGCAGGCTTCCGGCGTGGTGTTTGCACCGTGAAGCTTCGCTGTCGCTCAGCTTCACTCCACGCTCGCTTGGACGCTCGCTTAGCGGTAGTGCAAGGGTTTAATTCGGCTTTTCGTGTTTGGCGAATTTTGGGTGGGGGCAAAATTCGCCAAACACTCTGCGTCCTCTTCCTCGCAAAAATCCTAAATAAAAAGTCCTTTTTTATTGCAGCGGCCAAAAAATTTTTAAAAGGTGTTTGATTTTTGCTCGGCAGAGTCCGCCCCCGCCAGCAGGTTTATCAGGACCTGCTGGCGGGGAAGCCGAATCTCTCGGGGAAACGGTGGGTTGACTACAAAGCAGTCACAGTCGGGCGGCTTCAGCCCGGAGTTTATCCGCCGTAGCCTTGGCGAAGGTGGAGGCTTCCGTAGCGCCCTTTGTGTGCCTGCTTGCCTTTAGAGGAATATGTGTTGACAAGTAGAAATCTTTATGATATAAACATAATTGTAAATAGATTTGTTCGTCCCGCGTTTCGAAGGGGGAACCCGGACGTTAAAAAAGTAAAACCTTCACGAGCTTTGAGCTCACGCTCTCCATAGCAAGTGAAGGTTTTTTATTTGTTTGATTTATATGTATAAAGTTGTATAATGTTGTAATAGGTGATACCGATGACTAACTTAAAAGAATATCTAACAGTAAAAGAAGCCGCGAAGCTTCTTGGTATATCCACCATGACTTTACGTCGTTGGGATAACGGCAAAAAATTACAGGCTAAACGCCATCCAATGAATAATTACCGGCTTTATAATCGTAAAGAGTTAGAAGTAATTTTAAAGGAGATAAGTAAAAAATGAAAAGAGTGCCCTGGTCTATATGCACAACTGTTAGAAATCCAGAAAGGCTTAGAGATTTCTTGAGAGTCTTAAAGCAGTTAGAGGGTTCAGATTTCAAGAGTGAGAACCAAATCCAGTATCAAGTATTATTGATTAAGGAAAGGCTTTATAGCCCTACAAAAATTCCTTCAAGCCACAGATTCTTAATAGATGATTTTGCAAAAGAGATTCCATTAGATATAGCGAGAAAAATTTTTGATTTTCAGCATTACGAAGATCCGCCTATGAGAGGTAGACAGTCGGTTAACCCATTGAATAAATTAGGGTTTTCCATTGCCAAGGACACGGCAGGTGTAATTAAGATTACGAGCCTTGGTAATTTATTTTTATCTCCAGAGTCCGATATTGGGTATATCTTTTTTAAGAGCCTTTTAAAACTTCAATTTCCAAATCCCTGGTCAGATGACTTTACTGATAAAAAAGGTTTTAACATACGGCCATTCATTGCAGTACTACATCTGATCAATAAAATAAAGAAATTAAGCAGGGAAGAGTTTTCAATTTTCTGCCCTACGTTGGTTCACTTTAAAGATATAGATAAATATTCCAAATATATACTCAAATTGCGGAGTTTAAAATCTAAGAGCGAAAAAGACAAATTTATCAAAAAATTCCTTAAAGAATTTTATGGCACTAAAAGCCTTGATAGAATTCAAATAGATAATCTTTTTGACTATGGCGATAATGCGATGAGGTATTTTAGGCTTACGAGATATTTCCGCATTGCCAAACAGCCTTTAGGGCGGTGGATGATTGAGTTAGAGCCAGCGAGAACGAAAGAAATAGAACAACTACTTGCTTTGTACGATGGCTCAGCTATTAAATTTAAATCAGTTAATGAATATATCGATTATCTGAGTGATATTGATAAGCCAGAATTACCATGGGAGCTTGATTACGAAAAATCTAAGGATGTCGCATTATCATTAATTGATATTGTCAAAAAAGACTTCAATGACCTTACAGATGTTTTAAAGGTAAAAGTGGCCGAAGTATATAAATCAATATTAAATACAGACTTGAACACTTTAGATTCGAGGGGGATAGCTATTTTTATAAATGAGCTGAGAAATTTGCGCGGCGAAATTATTGAAATTAAAAGGGGCAGTATTTTAAGAAAAAATATAAATCAGCTTAAAGACATATTATCAATTTTTAAAGATAAAAAGAAGTTCCGGGAGCTTGAGCCTGTAGAATTTGAGCATATGATTTCTCAATGCTTAAAGATTATAAATGATGAGTTACAAATTAAACCTAATTGCATATTAGATGATGAAGGAAGCCCTATTGGCTTTGCTCCCGGCAATAAGGCAGATATCGAGGGATATTATGAGTCGTTTAATAGCATATTTGAAGCTACGCTAGACGTCTCTAGGCATCAAGTTTATAGGGAAAGTGTTCCAGTAATGCGCCATCTCAAAGATTTTGAAGGCATAAATACTGGCAAGCCTGCTTTTTGCGTATTTGTTGCGCCAAGAGTCCATAGTGACACGGTTAATTACTTTTGGTATTCAGTTAAATATGGTTTTGAAGGCAGGAAACAGAGCATTGTTGCGTTAGATTTGGCTCATTTCGTGGAGATCTTGGAGTTTTTTATTAATGCTATTGAGCAGAGAAAGAATTTTACACATCGTAATTTGAAAACACTGTTTGAGTTGATAACGTCGAATGCCGCCGGCAAAGAATCGAGTACAAACTGGTTTGCCGATGTCTCTAAAATTATAAAAGACTGGCAACGGTCTATCGTGCTATGATGAAAAAGAATCACATATATTTAGGCGATTGCGTAGAAATTATGGAAAGAGAAATCGATAAGGACAGTATTAACTTGATATATGCAGACCCCCCTTACAATCTTTCCGGAAAGCCCCTTAATCTAATTAATAATAAAACAGGCGGGGCTTTCTACAAAATGAATGAGGATTGGGATACCTGGAATTATGATGAATATGTTAAATTTACAGAACGATGGATAAAAAAATGCTGGGATATCCTTAAGCCCAATGGCAGTCTTTATATTTCTTGCACCCACCATAATTTAGCAGAAATAGTAGTTGAAGCTAAGAGAATTGGATTTAAGCTAAATAATATAATTACGTGGTATAAAACCAATGCGATGCCAAGTATAACGAAAAGGACATTTACGCATTCAACGGAATTTGTTTGTTGGTTCGTTAAAGGCAAGGGTTGGAAATATAACTATTTTCAGCTTAAAGAATGGAATCCGCAGAAAACCAAAGAAGGCGGATCTAAGCAGTTGAGAGATTTTATACATTTTATAGAGTTGCCCATTGTACAAGGCCAAGAAAGGGTGAAGGGATTAAATGGCAGGGCATTACATCCGACTCAAAAACCTGAAAAATTGATTGAGTTGATTATGATGGCTTCTTCCGATAAAAATGATTTAATCCTTGATCCATTTTTCGGAACAGGAACTACGGGGATTGTTGCTTCAAGATTAGAAAGAAAATGGATCGGTATAGAATCAAATAAAAAGTACTTTGATGTTGCAAATAAAAGGATATTTAAAAAAATCAGGAGGAACTATGTCTAATGCTAAATTAATACATGGTGATACGATCCATCTGCTAAAAGATATGGAGCCTAATAGCGTGGATTTAATTTTTGCCGATCCGCCTTATAATCTTTCTGGTAAGGATCATCTTACTTGCAAGAATGGTAAGATGGCAGTATGCGATAAAGGGGAATGGGACCAAATAGATGATATTCATGAATTTAATAGAGAGTGGATCGAGGGCTGTATTCGAATTTTGAAAGACGACGGGACAATTTGGATTTCCGGGACATTGCATAATCATCCATCAATCGGTGTTACCCTTAAAAAGTTAAATCTATGGATAATAAACGACATTATATGGTATAAACCCAATGCCTCGCCATTGCTTCAAAAAAACCGCTTTGCTCCATCAACAGAATTGATATGGATAGCCAGTAAATCAAAGAAATATTATTTTAACTATGAAATGGCTAGGTGTTTAAATAACGGAAAACAAATGAGAAACCTCTGGGAATTATCAGCCGAAAGACATAAAACAGTCCATCCAACAGAAAAACCCGAAAAGCTTATGGAGCGAATTATATTAATTGGAAGCGAAGAAGAGGATACAGTTTTAGATCCTTTTATGGGTTCGGGGACAACGGGCGTTGTAGCTAAACAGCTAAATAGAAACTTTATAGGAATCGAGATAGATAGCGCCTATTTTAAAATAGCGAAAGATAGGATAGAAAACACCCATGCTAAAAGCAATTTGACCGGTTACTTAAAAAGCTTACAGCAGACTAAAACACAGCAGGAATTTTATGCTGAAAGTACAAAATAGTATTGATTAATATATAAAAAATATTTTTAAAGGAGGATAAAGATGCAAAGTCAGCTAATATTATTCATAGACAATCTTAAGCAGGACAGGCGAATCATATCTTTTGATGAAGCAGCAACTAAGCAAGCCGTTGTTTTAAAGATATTATCAATTCTTGGGTGGGATACATACAACATAGATGAAGTAACTCCTGAATACGCTATTGGCGGGAAAAGGGTTGACTATTCGTTAAGAATAAACAATGCCAATAAGGCTTTTATTGAAGCAAAGAGACCCGGGGAAGATCTAGAAAATTATTCCAGTCAAGAGCAGCTACTTAATTACTCTTTTCAAGAAGGCGTCAAACTTGCTCTCTTGACTAACGGCGTAATATGGTTATTTTATCTTCCGCTTCATGAAGGAAGCTGGGAACAAAGGAAATTTTATGCAATTGATATTTTTCAACAAGATACCGAAGATATAGCATCAAAATTTATTAGTTTCCTCAGTAAAGACAATCTCGGTAATGGAGAAGCAGTAAAAAATGCCGAGGCAATTTATAAAGGGCAACAAAAAGTAAACATTTTAAAGGAGACTCTTCCAAAGGCTTGGAATAAAATTATTGGAGAAACCGATGAGTTACTTATAGATTTAATAAACGACACCACCGAAAAGCTTTGTGGCTATAAGGCAGATTCTGCGATGGTTGAACAGTTCCTTTCAAAGCATAGAGGCAATTTAATTATTCCTGAAATATCTGGAGCAAGGCCCACTTCAAAGTCCCCAATACTTAAAAGCTCTGGAGCGGTACAGGATACAGAAAATCATACAGGCAAATCTATTTCAAGTTTTTACTTTAAAGGCTCACAGCATGAAGTACGAACCTGGAAGGATCTGCTCATAAAATTATGCGAAATTTTTAATTCGACGCATAGAGATGAATTTGATAAACTCTTGAGCTTAGCAGGCAGAAAACGTCCATATTTCACTCGTAACGCGAATGAGCTTAGAATACCACAAAAAATCAACAAAACAGATATATTTGTCGAGACTAATTTAAGCGCGAACAATATAGTCAAAATATGTTTAGACATGATAGCTTTATTTGGTCATTCAAGAGGTGATTTAAAAATAGAAACCTATTAGATAACACCTTTTAAAAATTTTTTGCCCCCTTTAATTTTTTGTTTCTTGAGGAAAAACAAAAATGCCAAACCAAGAATCTAAAAAGAGTTACAAATTTTTTGCCCCCAAAGTCTTTATCCAGACTTTCGGTTGGCCTTATGCTTCGGCTTTACAATACGCTTTATTCGTTCTTTAAAATTCAATGAACTTTAGGCACCGCCTGCTTGGGCAGGCTTCCGGCGTGGTGTTTGCACCGTGAAGCTTCGCTGTCGCTCGGCTTCACTCCACGCTCGCTTGGTCGCTCGCTTAGAGCTTTTGCAGTGTTCCGATTCGGCTTTATGTTGGGCGCATTTTGGGTGGCGGCAAAATGCGCCCAACACCTTGCGTCCTCAACCTCGCAAAAACTAAATCCCTTTTCCTCTTTTATTGCGGCCGCGCCTAAAGCCGCCGTTTGAAATAATTTTTAAA
>SBBM01000005.1 GCA_005239725.1 Planctomycetales bacterium
AGAAACCGGCGAAGAATTAACGGCAACTTTCGGCTTATCTATGAGTTCGGAAAGCGCCCTGGATAATTCTTGAGCAATAAATTCGCTTTGAGAGGGATAACTATAACTATATAGAATGCCACTCTCTGCCTGGCGCAAGGAACGGGTAAAATTTAAGGCGCGGACGGAAATTCGTTTAGAGCTAAGGCAAGTAGTTACTCTCAATATTTTATCTCTAATCTCTGCCCGGGAAGGCTTGGGTTCGTCGGTATCGGAGAAGAAATCAAAATCAAAGGTAAGGATTGCGCCTTTTTTAAAAAGAGGCAATTTTTCAAGTTCACCTATACTTAAAACCCGTTGTTCGTAATATCTATTATGGAAGTACGCCGGCCTTTGGGGGCATATCCACCACGGCTCTCCGATTAACTGCTGCTTGATTAAATAAGAAAGCCATCTGCTGATAGTTATTCCTTCTTTACCGAGGTGCTCACGCCAAATCCAGTTATCCGTATGCGCATCAAAATTCAATAAAGGCAGGCCTGTTGGAATTATATTATTCCTGACTAATTCCTCCACCCATAGGGCGACGGCATCGTGATTACGGCTGTCTAGAAATGGGATATTAATTTTATTTATTGGCGAAGAGGATAGCCTGCGATATAAACTCAGATATAACCCCTGATTTTCTCCGGAGATAAATAAACGTTCTTCTAAAACTTTTAAATTAGAAAAAATATCCAAGCCGGCAAAAACTAAAGGCTCAACAAAGAGAATGGCTAAGATAGTATCCGGCTTTGTTTCTTTCATTTTGCCCTGCAACCTGCGCCGGAATTCTTCTGCCTCACCCGGCTCTTCTGGCTGGGTATAGAAGAAATAAATAATGTCAATTTTATTCCAGGGTATATCTAAAGCATCTTTATTGCTTAAGAGAACCGTCTTTCTCGCCAAGCCTTCTTCTTTAGCGGCCAGCAGGGTCTCTTCCGCCCTTCTGGAGATTATCCTATTTTTTTCAACTGCAATAACTTTCATCTGGAATAGATAAGCAGCAAATAAGGAAGCCCTCAAGTCAACCCCTGCGCCTATATCCAGAATAGTTTTATTCTTTAAACTTCCTCTTTTCTTCTCCAGTTCTTCAAAAACCCTGGCTAGGGCGCCAGAAGGAGTAGCCAGATACACTGAGCCGTCTTCAAGGACAAAACTATCCATCCGGTGCTTATGAACAAACCTTTCCAAGGTCTCGTATTTTTTAAGATTAATCTTTAAAGGCGAAGAAGAAATAACCGCTACCCTCTCTCTTATATAAAGTTCCTGGATAAAATCTTCATTAGTACGGGTTCTCACGCTGTTCTCGCCAAAGAGACTCTTCCAGAATCTAATCACGCCCTCTTCCTGGGCAACCCGGGGAACAAAAATGTATTCGCGCCGGCTAAAGATAATCTCCTCCAGCGCCCGGTTAACCAACTGTTTACCTATATATTTCCTCCTTAAATCTTTCTTCACATATAACGGGTCACAAATTCCTTGTTCGCCTTCCATCTTTATACCTAAATAGCCGGCTACTCCGGCTCCTTTAAATGCCACCAGTATTTTAGAAGGCATCTCTTTTTCATAATAATCCCGGGCATCTTTTCTGCGAATGCCTTGCGCTTGCGCAATAAATCCAATAACTTTTGCCTTGATAGGGGAATAATCTTTATCGAATAAATGAACAACCGGCGAACTGGAAACTCTGTATTTCTTGTTTAACCCCTTAAGAAGACTGAGCATATCATCCTGCGTTTCGGCAATAGCGCCCTTCCAGATAGAAATAATTTTTAAACGCAGGTCCAACTCTTCGCAATTATCAATAAAGCGGCTTTTGAATTTTTTATCTTCCTCTAATAATTCTTTAAATGTCCCGGCTAACCGCTCTGGCTGGCTTTTAAATTCAGCGAGTTTATTCACCAGGAGTTCCTTCTTCACATTTGCGAATTTAAACAACTTCCAGATTTCCTTTAAAGCCGAATCGTCCTGGCGGGCAGCAACTCCCAGGATATTTATAATATAGGGCTGCCAATACTTTTCTTTTTCGCTGATTTCCCTGAACAGACCAAATACCTTTGGCCGCAGCGGCGCATAATCTTTATTCTTAAGGAAGGCGCTGATTCGGCTATAATATTCCTTGCGTTCCTCTATCCCTTCTGAAGCCCACCACCAATCCAGGAAGCGCTTTTCGCTAAAGGCATATTCCAAGCGAAAGAATTCTTTTTCTGCCTCAAGCCTTATCTGGCGCTGGGGATCTGGGGTGGTCTTCTTTTCAAGGGTAATCTTGCCCGGCAAAGGCTCTACTCCTAAATCCCTGCGATTAATCGTTAGGTTAAAAACATAGTGGTAAGCGCGCGCATAAGGAGTGGTCAGGGTTACGCGGTAAATGTGGATGCCATTGTCCCAGAGCAGGTGGTCGAATAATTTCTGGCCAAGATAATATTTGCCTAATTCCTGGTCATACTTACCCCAGAGATTTTTAGTATTAATCTTTATTAAATAATTCTGGGCCTTGCCTGTGATTTCCGACAGACGCTTGATTAATTCTCTCTTGCCCTGCGGCCTGCTGGAGCGGTCAAATCTCTTGCGGGTTATGGGGTCGCGGATAAGTTCATTAAATATCCTGCGCAAGGCTCTCTGGTTGCCTAAATTTGAGATTACGTAATTTAAATACCCGTCTTTTGTGGAGAGGAGTTTGACTTCCGCGTTAACCTGGTTTATCCGGGCGAATAAAGATAGTTGGGATTCTATATCCGGGCTGGCTTCAATCTTCTTCTTCAGGATTTCTCTTATCTTTTCAGGTATAATACCCTGCCAGGAGATTTCAATCGGCGAGGAGGTCTGGCGGTTTGAATTCGAAAGCGCTTTCAAAGCAAGCAAAATAAAATCCGGCCCGGCGCGGTTTAAACCGCGCCTAACTGTATAATCCAACGCAATTCTATTCTGAGAATTTTTTTCTAATAATATAACAATCGGCGAACTCGAAGAATCTTGGAAGTTATTAATAATTCTTAAACCGGATTCTTTATATTTTGGTGGATCGCGTCTTGTAATATTTGAAAGTGAATTAATTTTCTCAAATGAAATTTCCCTCGAAATAAACGAAAGTTGTTTATAATTTTGTTTGGTAGGAGACGAAACATTGTTACCTTTAGAACTATCTCTTAAATTTTTTAATTCGTTACTTCTCCCTGAGATCTCTTTTTCAAGTTGTTCTTTAATCATCACTTCTTTCTTCAAAGCCAGATTTAAATCTTTGCGCCTCTCTTCTGATTCATTAGCGGATTTTTGTTTTTCAATAATAGCTGATTCTATAATTCTTAATGCATAATCTCTACTTACGAATTCCTCTGCTTCTTTATGAGTATATTCCAACTGCTCTATTCCTGCCTTTAACTCATCGTGTAATTTGTCATATTCCGAAAGTTTCTTATTCATGCCAGCAATTTTACTCTTTACCTCTCTCAAAGAAATCTCTTTTGTTTTTAGTTCAGCTTCCACAATAGCTATTCTTCCTTCAACCATCCTACTCGAAGAACTGTCTAACTTGATCCTGAACACATTAAGAGAATAAAAATGGTCTTTTATATTATTCTCGCTATCCAAGTACCAAATTATTTCATTTGATACGCCCATTTCTTTAAGATGCCCAACCCCTCCTACCTTTCTAAACCTAACCTGTTTCAATTCCTTTTCTACGCTTCTTTTTCTCGAGGCACTTCTAATCGCTTGTTTTATTTTTTCTCTCGAAGAGGATCCTTCGATTATGGCAATATAATTAAAATTAGATACTTGTGCAAATTTGCACATCTGGTTAATAAATTCTTCAGCAAACTCCTCTCGTATTTTATCCCAATCCGCTCCTTCCTTCACTGCCAAAGGATGGCTTGATGCTAATTGTAAACTATCAATTAATAGAAATATTTCTTTACTCTCATCTTGACAGGCTATAATATAGATATTTCCAATCCACTCATCATTCGCAATAATTTTTAAAATTATAAATGCCGGGTCTACTAAGTGACCAAGATTAGAGGTGAATAAATTGTCTTTCAGACAGTCATCACTGATAAACCCCTTGAATAAATCAGAGGGGGTTCTCCCGGTAAGAATGAAATGCAGTACGCCAGGAATATTATTATTCGATAATAATTTTGAATAATAAATTTTATCCTTAATGCGCTTTTCTAAACCGCTTATAATTTCAGGAGGCACTCTTGGAAGATTGGTAATATTGATCAGTTGAAGTATTCTCTCCCAATAATCAATAATATAGTCATAATATTTTCGATTATCAGAGCTATTTATATGATTCCGAATATCTATACTCTTATCGAAATTGTCCATTTCGATCAATAATTCAAACATATTTAATTTTTCTTCAACCGGTATAGACCATTTGATAATTTTAGATTTCATTATATTGCCAAAAGCATCGATATTGTCCTCAGTAATTGGATTCTCTAAATTTACATCGCACTTAATAGATTTTTGCAAATTATCATATAAATCTTTTCTAATATTTTTTAATCCCATTACTAATAAAACTCCTGTTGTTATCTTATTCTCTATGGGTCTGATATTAATAGAATCGTTTGATAAAACACAAGGTGTATAGGATATCCAGAATTTCTCACCCGGTTTATCAAAACCAACTCTTCGCGTGCCTAACTCCTCGCAAAAATTTCTATAAAACCTCGGTTGCGCTTCTATAAAATACGAGTATAGACCTTCTTTCCCCATTTTCGACAGAATATCTTTTACCATAGGTGACTCCATAGTAGTCTCAACTTTCTCTTTCCCAATAAGCTTTATTAAATCATCATTACTAATTGTATCTTGAATTTGGCCTAGAACATGTTCATTTAAATATACTTTTGTCTTCCATTTGAATATACTTTTTATAATCTTCTGGATAATATCACTAAAAAGTTTTGCGAACTTAAATATAACAATTAAACCACCAATATATATAAATGGACGTAATAACCATTTCGTCCAAAAGTTACTCCCTTGAATTCCTAAATCAAATCCTTTTATCCAATCGATAATTGCTTTATGATATTTTCCCAAATGATAATAGACACTTGCTCTTTCCCAATAATATATATATTTATCTCCTCTGTCTTCATCTTTTGATTCTATTATCTTGTCGTAATCATATAATGCATCTATATATCTTTGTAATTGATAGTAACTCGTAGCTCGCTTCCCATAAGCTTCAATATATTCTGGATTCAATTGTATTGTCTTTGAAAAATCAAAAACTGCTTTTTGATATTCTTTTAAAATAAGATAAACATTTCCTCGATTAAAATACAGTATATGGCTTTCCTGGAGAGATAATTCAATTGCTTTTGTATCATCGGAAAGCGCTCTTTGATATTGGCCTAAAGAAAAATAAGCAACCCCTCTAAGATTGTAGGCTGAGTAATAATTGAAGTTTAATTCTATTGCCTTATTGCAATCTTTTATTACCTCAATATATTCTCCCATTTTGTAATAAACATTGGCTCTATCTACAAAATAAATATAACGGAAATAAAAGCCAGGATTAAGTTTAATGACGATATTGAAATCGTTTATCGCTTCGGGATATTTATTTAACTTCTCATAACCTCGTGCCCTAACATAATATGCATCTGTATAATCTGGCTTTAATTCGATTGCCTTAGACAAATTTTCTATAGATTCCTGGTAATTTTCGTTATTAAAATACTCTTGCCCTAATTGATAATGATATTTCGCCTTGGCACGCTGGCTCTTTTGTATATTTTTCGTTACCACTTGTTCAATATCAAGACGAGCAGATGGAGATAAAGTTGAGGAATCCATTATTTTTGAATACCCAGAATATGAAAATGGCAAAATAAAAGAAACGATGGCAGAAATAAGCAAAATATTTTTCTTTAGCGGACTGCTACTATAAAGAGTGCTTTCTATTTTCTTAAGCCTCTGCCTAAGTCTCTCAATTTCTGGTCCTAATGTCTCTAAAACTATTTTATGCCCTCTTTCTTGTGCATTTCTATAAAGAGCCTCCAATGCTGCCATATCTCTCTTTAGACGATTTATTTCTTCAAAATTAGAATCTGCTGATTCGATGAGTTTAATATCTCTCTGCTGGATGAAGCTTGATATCTCTTTTAATTTAGCCTCTATTTTTTCTTCGGGATATAAAACAAGATAGGATTTAAAAAATCTCCAGGTAATTTCCGGATTAGAAATAAGCGCCTTTTTCAATATATCTTTTGCGTATCCATTTATAATTTCACTGTTATCTACAGTATATTGTAACCATCTTTGGATTTTTTCTATCAATTCTTTAATCTCTAAAGATTCCAATAGTTGTGGATATTTACTCAGTAGTGCCTTTATGAATCTCGGTAAAAATGGAAAGGAGTTTTCTACAGCATCGTCTATTTCCAACCGTTGTTCAAAATCAGAAAAGTTAGTATGATGTTGAATATGTAGTTTGCGATATTTTAAGATATTTTGGATTTCGTTATTGAAAGCCTTCTCGAATTCATTGGCTATAGCATCTATGCAATTTTCTCCTCTAATTAAAGCCAAGCCCGATAGAACTCGCTCTATGGCAATATCTACGGCATTTTCAACAGCCCTTCTATAATCCCTAGAGTCCTTTTCTTCTGTTCCTTCTGCTATCTTCAATATCCAGCCTAAAATCCATTTTGTCACCCCTTCTGCAATAACGCCGTCCTTTAATGCCCTTTGCATCATCTCTTTATCAAGAGGAAAAGGTAAAGGAAATTCTACCGAGAATGGTGGCCGCGTCATTTTAGATATATTCCTTACAGCCTCTCCTATTATCCTGAAAACTTTTGCCAAACTGTTTTCAAATACTTTGGATAAAGAATCTTCCACTGGCGAAGAAGTTTTAGAAACAAAATTTACTAACCACTCGCTCTGCTGTAAGAAAATTTTTAAATCTAACTTTTCATATATTGAGTGTGGATAGTTTACACCGTTATGAAAATCTATTGTTTTTGTTTTCTTTAATACATTAGCATCTCCTCCTGTAAATCTGGTTTCAATTATCGTAGGCTCAATCTTAAGAGATTCGGCTGATTCAATAAGTAATTGTTTTAATAAATAGTCGCCTTTCAAATTCGAAACCACAAAATTATCTCGCACCTTTCTCAAAGATATATACTTCGCATAGCCTGGAGCATCTACAAAAATAGCGAGTTCCACATCATCAAGTTTTTCATCTTTTAATAGCTTCCTCATTCCTTTACAGCCTATTTCTTCTTGAACCGTAAAGGCACCCTTTATGGTACCGAATTTTGCGCCTTTTTCTTTTTGCTCTAATATTACTCTTAAAGCTTCAAGCATAGTAGCTACGCCAGCGCGATTATCTGCACCTAAAGAAGATTTATTTTTAAGATGATTGGATATCTTATCCCCTTGGAATATTATATCTATATTTCCTTTCGCCCAGCTATCCATATGGGCGGATAATAGTAAAATCGGCAGCTCTTTATCTCCAGGAAGAATTACCATAATATTATCCATTTCATCACGATAGATATCAGTCAGGCCTATATCTCTTAGGTCCTTTTCAATGCTATCAGCTATTTCTTTTTCTTCTCCGGGCCGGCCGACCGTATATAAATACCTTGCCAACGTTTCGAAGAGCCTCCGGGGGTTGATTAAAAGAAGGGGGATTGTTTCAGTTAGAGCGTAGAGTTTCTGAGATAATTGAGGAGAGGATTCGGAAAACCCAGCCCAGTCTTTTCTCTCCAATAAATCTAAGTCCCGACAATTTTGAATAAAAGAAACCTCCTGCTTAGTTGAATAAGACAAAACCTGTCTTTCTCCCATAAATATTTCTTCAAGTTCCCTATTTGTATCATGGGATAGTTTTAAATATGCTCCGGAGATTTCATGAAGGATAATCCTCTGAATGGATTCTATGAGCTCACTCTCTTCTGTTAAACCTGAGTAAAGAGCTTCTTTTATTTCATGAATAGATAACTTTCTTTTTAATAGATACTGCAAACTGCCTCTTTGCAGATAAACTATACCATCTATTAATGTCGCTCCAAAAGTAAGTTCATCTGTATCAATTATCTCAAGAGAAAGGGTAATATTCTTTAAAATATTTTTATGCGCCGGAAAAAGACGAATTAGAAAAGAAATTATCTCTTCCATTATCAAAGGGTGAATCCTCTCTACGTCCTCTAAAGTCTTCTTCTTTGCAGACGTAGCTAATGCTTTCCTTATCAAATCAGGAGTCCGTTCATTTTGAGATAGAGAAATGTTTCTATCGGATTTGGCTTCTAATGTTCTATCTTTCTTTTCAATAGGCACCGGCAAATTTTCTGTAGTATCTTTTTGCACTAACTTAAATAGTCTGTCTAATAAACTGGACGACTCTCTTTCTTTTATTTTAACCTTCCTTTTATCTTTCCCTTTTTTATTCTCTCCAGCAAATGCCCAGTCCTTTCTTCCCAAAGAACTGCGTTTTATAGTTACTATCTTTTTCGCAAAATGTAAAAATACTTCCACTATCTGGGAAAATTTTTCTACATAAAGCACTTCATTGGGGCCATGTTCTTTATCATACCCCGCCTGGAAATCAATAACTTTAAACCCTCTCTGTATCAATAAACTCGCATCTCCTCCGTTCATTTTAGCAGAGAATATTTTTACTCCTAGTTGTCCATCCGTCACATTTATTACTCTTACAAATTCATCATCCTCTTCCATATTATAAAAAAGACCAAATGCTCCCCTATGTGATTGCGGGATAAGTTTATATTCAGTCTTAGCCCGTTCAGGAGCATCCATAAATAAAGCGACACTAATATCTTTTAACCATGCAGCGCCTTGAATACTATCTACTAATGCCCTCATTCCACAAAAGCCTCTTTCTTCTTCTACGGTAAATACTATCTTTGCTGTTCCCCTTTCATTTTTATTCATAGCTAAAATATTTCGTATTACCTCAAGAATACCTACGATACCTGCACGATTATCCGCGCCCAAGCAACTACCATTAATATCCCTAAATTTACTTTTAATTTCCCCATTCTTTATTTCCAAATCTCCCAATCGCTCAGTAGTCGGAAGATAAGTGTCCATATGAGCACATAAAAGTACATTATGATAAGATGGATCTCCTTTTAAGGTTACCAATAAATTGCCTTTTTTATCTCTATGAATATAGTTATCATTTTTACTGTCCTCAAGATTATCTTCATCATCAGTTTCATCAATGAAACCAAAATCTTTTAGCTCATTTATAAGTGCATCTCTTACCTTTTCTTCTTTACCAGAGTAGCCATAAATATTAAGGTATTTAAAAAGATAGGCATAGAGCTTTTTTGCGTCATAGGAGAGTTTTTGTTTCTCTAAATATTTTAATACTTGTGAAACTAGGCTATTTATCTCCTCCTTTTTAGGCTCTATAGGAAATTTAGGTGTTGGTGGCAGGGATATTCTTTGCTCAACGCCAAGCAATGCCTGCTGGGCTTTCTGCCGCTTATCTAAATCTATTAATCCTTGAAGCAGTTTATTCTTTTCTGCTTCTAACTTAGTTATGGTTGTTTGGAGGTTTTGGAGCTCTTTTTTAAGATTGCCTCTTTGCAAAGTTAGGCCTTTTAATTCTTCGACGAGTCCAGTTTTCTCCTGACCTAATCTTTCATATTCTTCTCTCGCCTTGTTCAATAAATCATTTAGTCCGCCTATTTGAGCTGCAAGTTGTTCTTTATTGGCATTGAATTCCTCGAGGAACTTTTTTTTGTCTTCGGTTAAAGTCTCTTCAAATTCTTTTATTGATAATTCAGCCTTTTTCTTTGTTTCTTCTGCCTTGCGAATAATTTCCTCGGCATCTTTCTGGGCTTGCTCTACTTCTGTCTTTATTCTTTGTTTCTCTACCTGTAGTTGCACAATTTCTTCCCGAAGAGCCTGTTTTTGTCTATCCAATTCAGCTAATTTCTGTTTTTCTTTCTCGATTTCTTCCTTTTGTTTTTCTAAATCACCCTTTTCTTGCTCAAGACGTAATCTTCCTGCTTGGACTTCTTCTTTTTCTTTAGCTACCTCTTGGAACTCCTGCTGCGCCTGAAGGATTATTTTTTCTGCTTCTACTTTTTGCTTAAGTGAATCTTCCAAATCTTTCCTGGATTCTTTTAGTTCTTGCTCAATTTTTCTTTTCTCGTCTTTGGCTTTATCTATCTGCTCGTTTATTTGCCTTAATTCTTTTTGTTCCAATTTCTTGTCTTGCCGTTTTCCTTTCCGCCGCCAACCTAGCATAAATCCAGAAATAGCAGCAAAGATTCCTACTATTCCTATCCATTTCCAGGGTACCTTTGTTTCAGCCTCCTGTTGAGCCCCAGGGATTGTTTTTTGTTTTCCTTTTGAAACATCTAGCTTGACTTTCTTATCTTCCAGTTTCTCTACAGCCGGCTTCGTATCTTCTTTCTTATCGGTAACAACTACTTCTTTGCCGGTTAATTCCTTAAGAACTTCTTCATTTAATCCGGAGATATAAATTTTTTGGCCAGGATGGATTATATCGGGATTTTTGATATGGTTTTCAGAAACTATTCTATCTACCATTCCATCTGCACCATAAATAGAAAAAACATCTTTTTGCCCTAATGCATTCTTTACCTTATTTATATCCAAAGATATCCCGCTAAGGGTATTTTCTACAGGCTGATTAGGATTCCATTTTTCTACAGTGACCTGAAGACGATTATCGGAAACAATATCAAAAGTATGGGCAAATGAATGGCTGATATTGGAGAGAGTAAAGGCTAAAAGGAAAGAAACTGAAAGAACAAATTTACGGAAATGGTTACTTACGGGAGAACTCGAAGAACCCTCCGGCCCGGCGCGGATGAAACCCTTGTTGGCGACTTCTTCAACTGCCGTGTTATTGTTTTTTACTTTCAAAAGATGTTTGCCGGAATAGGGGATATCCCTGCCTGTATCTCTCATTACGTGCCCTTCTTCATGACCTATTGTAAAAGAAGAAACCATGCGTATCTTCTTCGGCCTTATGAACGAATTTTCGTATAAATCCGTTACTATTGGAGAAGAGGAAGATGGCTTCCCCTCTTTAAGCACCTCTTGCATTATCGCAATAAGTTCCTTTAGCCTGTCAGTTTTTGTTATCAGATGGATGCACCTGATATCAGCACGGTCATATATATGAATGGTTTCAAATAAGGCGCTCTTTACGGTTTTATATGATAACGGCAGGGCCTTATTTATCAGCCTGCGGTACTTGCGCCGCTCCTTTTCCGGCATTGCGATTATCCGCGCAAGAATACCGTTGTGGCCGTGGTTTGCCATAAACCAGAGTAAAGATTTGTAATCAACGGGCATTATGTTAGAAAAGGCCCCTTCAGGCAAAGGCAATTTATTATCCTGGCATTTCTCTATTTCATCCAGGCGCTTAAAATACTTATTGAATGCTGCTGCCGGCTTCTTCTCTGCCGGAAGCCCTGAATCGGATTTATAACCATACTGCTGCAATAAAACAAGCGCAGCCCCGACTATGTTTGACTGCTCTGTTTTATCTGTTATCGCCTTTCCCCAGAAAAACGCAACTATATCCGGGCAATTCTTTTTTATATCCTCTATATCATCGGGCGTACTCATAAAGCTATAATTGACCCTATAATAATACAGGCTTTCTCTCAGCGCCTCCTCATCCGGTTGGTACTTACGCAAGAAATCAAGCATTTCCTTGCCGGTATTAATATAGTACTCTACCCCTATCGGTGATGCCGAATGCTCTTTTATGTATTTAAGCGCCTCATTTATCAAAGGCAATTCGATGGTAAACGTTGTGCCGCCCTCAGGGTGGCTGTTGACTTTTATCTCTCCGCCAAGCATATTAAGAATCTTTTTGGCGCGGTAAAGGGTAAAAGAATTGCCGTAGGTTTTGCTAGTGAAGAAAGGCATAAAGATAAACAAGACATCTTCTTCTCTTATGCCTTTGCCGTCGTCGCGGATGACAATGATTGCCTGGTTTCCTTTCTGGCCCAAATTCACCTCTACATTTTTTGCCCCTGCCTCCAGGGCATTCTTAAAGAAATGCAGGATAATGCCTTTAAGGTCTTCTTTAATGAGTGCCTCTCTGGATATTTCGGAGAAAGAATGACTGATTTTAATCTCAGGGAATTCTTTTCTGGCTAATTCCGCAATTTCCTGCGTAAATTGCATTATCCCGGCCCTCTTAATCATGGAGTCGTCTATCTTAACTACCGAAAGCATATTCTGAACTCTCTCCTCTATTGTCTTATATTCTTTTGCCATAATAATAAGATATTCTATGCATCTCTCGTATCTTTTTTCCACGCACCCGCTATATCCGGGGCATTCTTTATACCTGCAGTCTATCCCCTGACGGACTATCTCCTGATGTATGGCTTCCTTTTTCTCTTCTAGAAGAGAGAGGACCTTCTTAAATGCCTCATTGATGCGGGATGCATACTTGAGTTTAGCAAACAAAATATTTTCAAGATACGGCGCCAACCTGTCGATATCCTTTCGTATCTTAAGGTGTTTTTGTATGTGGTTGACTAAATCGATAATTATTTCGGTATAGTGATTTACGGGCTCGATATTTTCTTTCTTTAACCTGTGGGCAAAGCCGCCTAAACTCTGCAAAGGATTGCGTACATGATGTTCTAGATTGTCGAGCATAAATTTTAATCTAAGACTGGCATAAGTATCCCTGGCTTCTCTGCGCACTCTTTCGTCATTATCCTCTAAAAGGATTTTTAAAAGCAAGGAGGCAACTTTAATATCGACGTACCTTAAATCTCTGGCCAAATGCCTTTTTAATTCCGCATCCTCTGAACGGGCCGCCTTTATACCCATGCCTCTGGCCAGAGGGTCGCGTTTAGCATAATAGCAAAACATGGAGAGAAAACTAAACAACCCGCTGCCTGAATATATTTTTAGATAATCTTCAAAAAGGCGCGCCTTTGTCTCAGGGTCTAAATCTCGCATTTCGTTAACTTTGACCGCGGCATTCTTTCCATATTCCGTTGCCCAGTAAATCTCTTCCCTTCCTTCATATTCACTATAAAAATATAAGGAAAACTCGAAAATCCCCGGCTCAACCGGATGAACGGGTATCTCTACTCTGAAGGCATTACCCCTTTCCTCGGGATAGCCGCGGTCCCTGTTCCAGACATCTTGGCTGTTTCGGTAAATATTGGTGACGTCTAATTCCTCTGCAAAGACCTTCCGGTTCAAATTCGACCAGGCGCCTATCTTAATGTAGCCGTCTCTGACATACTGCATAAACTCTTTCCGGGTTAATTCCCGGCTTAATTTTACTGTGGCGTAGGCATAAAATTTGTCCCCGAAGATTATTCCCCTGGGATAAGCGTCTATATCGTACACCGCTACTATATGCGCTTTGCCCTGCTCGGTGATTGGGCTGCTGCAGGAAGGCTGACCATACATACTCTCTTCTATCTTCCCGCTCAGTCTTTCAATAAAGTTTACCAGCCAGACGTGTTTTTCGTAAACGCTCAGCGCAGAGTGGTTGATATCGTTTAGTAAATCCATAATGGGCTGGTAATTTTCTTTGTTCTTGAGCAGGCCTTCAATGTAATTAACGTAATCCCCGAAATTGCGCCGGACTTCGCCGTGGCTGACCACTACCCTTAACCCTGCCAGAAACGCCTTTAATCCCGGCTGGTCGGCTATATTAAAAGAAGCGGCGATAAACTTGAAGGGCCTAACCCCGTTATCGCCTTCAGTGAGTATCTTTTTTTTGTCTTCTTCATTAAGCGGGCTGACAAAATTGTCAATACTATCCGAGATTTGCTTCTCTCTACTTTCTTTTCTCTCTAGTTCTTCTGCCCACAACTTGATTAATCCTTTTGCCTGATTGTCAATATCGCCCTGGGTCAGGCTCATCTTGAAATTATCAAATGCTACTCTATTATAATTATCTTTATGAAAATAATCCCGGCAGGCAACTTCTAACTCCTCAACAAAAGAATTCCGCTCCGGCTTAATGTCGCCGGTCCAGGACTTCTCATCACCATACTTAACGATGTAGCCTGTGCCTTTGATTATTCTGCCCTCTGTATCCCTTTGGATAGGCTTTAATCTCTCGGCGAGAACGCCGTCTAAAGAACCAAAAAGGGGAGCAAAATTCTGCCCGCCATTAGTGGGGCTGGTCGGGCCTGCCTCTTTATCTTTCCAATCAAGCATCCCGGAAAAATCTGTTGCCTGCTGGATGCGGTCAGAGGTAGCCACATTGTGATTGGAAATAAAAACGAGGTGATACTTCATCCTGGGGTCAATGCGATATAATTCCTTAACCCGGGTTTGCTGGATATCGAAGAACATATCGAATTTCCTTCCCCCGATAAAGATTACTGCGCCTGCCCTGACAATCCTTTCCCTGAAATTATGGTCATATAAAATATCCACTATCAAATCCGGGCATTTATAATCCACGAATCTCCTCACAAAGGTAAAGAAAGGCATCTCCGTCCAGTTCACGCCCTGCCCCTCTAATTCCTCTTTCCTAATAGCGATGTCTCCGAATGTGCCTTTAAATAACTCGGCAATAAATGCCTGCTTCTGTATTTTCTTTGCTGACAATATCTCTTTTATAAACATGCCCTTCAGGATATTATTTTCTTCTAACGCCGCAAAAAGGTCGTTATAAGTATATAACTTGAGTTTGCGCATGTATTTCCTGAGCAGGCCTTTGATTTCTTTTCCCTGCCACCTTTCAATGTCCGAGCCCTCGCTATTGCCGAATAAATCATCCTCAACTATCTTGTGAGCGAATTCCTTATAAATTAAGTCGCTAAATATCCGCGTATGCCGGGTGGAGCAGCCGCTGATAATATCGCTGACCGAGCCGGTTAATTTAACCAAATCCACAAGGCCATGGTGAACCACAAACCTGAACTCATCGGCTATTCTTAACGGCTCAAACATATAATAAGGATATGCGGGCAGTCCTGCCGGAACAATGGTGTGGTTGTAGTGGTGCACCAGGATATCGCTGAAGAAGAGGTCATTCTTATATTCATCGTCTATTACCCGCGGTATTGCCAGGGTGGTGTTCACCTCGCTTGCGGAGAATATAAATTTCCTGCCGATTTCTCTTCTCTCTGCCAGCATTTTAATGAATTTTAGAAGGACCTTGCGGTAAACCAGAGTCTGCACCGGCCTGAATTCGTCATTGGTGCCGCCGGGATAAGCCTCGTGGAATATCTGCGGGCAATACATCCAGTATTCGTGCAGTTCCGAATAAGGATTCTTGTAGATAACCACATCGACCTTGCCCGCGCCTTTCATGTTTACCTCTATATTTCTAATGGTAACCACATAATCCATAGCCTGGCGGGCTATATCCACAATCTTAGGGTCTATTGCGCCCTGCCCCTTGATGGCGCTGGAATAGAATACGCCCAGCACATGCAGGCGGTTCCTGGCCTCAATGCTTCCGTAAAATCTCTCCAGCACTCTGTACCAACCCCGCACCAAATCCGGCTTGAAACTACCTAATCCGCCAGCCATTAATAATTTGGCTAATTCTCCGGTGTCATAAGTGGCCTTACTCTCTGAATATCCGAATGTCTTTATGAGGTGTTCTTTAAACTCGCGCAGGAACCTCATCGAGAATTCGTATTCCATCTGAAGTATAAACACATCTCTGCCTTTTATCCTTTCCACTACTCTCTTTAATACCTCCTCCTTAAATTCCTCGGCAAATTTTCTGTCTACGGAAAGTCCGCCGGTATCCTCTTGCCTATCCTGCGCCCTGATGAGCAGAGAAATCTTGTTTTTCAAGGCGGGGTTATTTAATATCTCCTTGATAACTTCCGGAATCCCTTTTTCCTCTGCCTGGAAATTCAGCAATTCCAATTCGTTGGTAAAATCCGAACCCACTGCTTTGTCTGGAATAGAAAAGACGGTTTTATTCTCCACCGGCGAGCTGGAAACTACCCCCTCTATACCGGGAATTATTTCTTCTCCGTCAAATAAGAGATTTTGGTCCTCACCCACAAACTTGATTAAATCCTCCCGGTTATCCAGCGATAACTTTCTTAATAGATAGTTTCTTGCCCTCAGGTCAAATTCTTCGGCTTCCAGCCGGGCTTCTGCTAATTTCCTGAGGACTCCTTTTCGCTTTAGTACTTCAAGAATATCCATATAGAAGAGTTCATTCCCTGACAGGAATCTGCCCTCGGATATTACCTTGCAACTCCTTTTGTCTTTACTACTCAAGAAGGCTGTCTGCTGCATAATCGTAGTCTCTCTCTTAAGGGCATAATCAACCATCCGCCTGTTTAATTTTATAACTCTCCATTTGACCTTCAAGATAGCATTGTCTAATTCATTTATAAGTACCTCTTTTAAGTTTTTGCTTATAATTCCTACGATGTCCAAA
This sequence comes from Planctomycetales bacterium, assembly GCA_005239725.1. GTDB lineage: Bacteria > Omnitrophota > Gorgyraeia > Gygaellales > Profunditerraquicolaceae > SBBM01. The sequence continues at coordinate 16,415 of SBBM01000005.1, forward strand.
TCTGACCCCGCAAACTCCTGGCCGTCAAATAAATCTCCCACTGGAGAACGGTAAATAAGCCGGTCATTATGAGACATCTGCCAGGCTACATCCCCGGAAATCAGAAAACAGGTATTATTTATTATCTGCTCTTTTCTCTGGTTATCTTCTATCGTCTCTAAAGAACTCCTGATTACCTCTCTGGCAACTTCTTCTTTCTGGCGGCTGATGCGAATGGTCTCTTCTCTGAGTTGTTTTGCCGCTTCCTCAATGCGGAGGTCACCTTTTAAACCCACCACTGAATATGTCCAGAAACTCCTCTGTATCGCCGGCGAAAGCGTATATTCTGTTCCCTGGCCGATGCGCAGATATTTCTGACCCACAAATGCTACTCTGATTTTCTCTGATAGATTGCAAACCCGCCAAAGATTAAACACATCTATCCCTGTAGCCAAAGCAAGTTCTCTTCCTGTCAGCGGCCCTTGCTTAGACAAAACCCTGATTATCCCCTCTTCTACCGGCGAGCTGGAACTAATATATTCCCTCAGCGCCCGCAAATTCCAGAGCTCAATGCGTTTCCCCTCGCCTCTTAATGCTTTAACAAAGGCTACTTCTCCTTGCTTCCCCAGGCTAATAAGCCCTGCCGCAGATTTGCCTAAGGACAACCGCCAATATTTCTTCTGTTCTTCAATACGCCGCTCTTCGCCTGCAAAGGCGCTGATTCTTCTTCTGTTCCGATAAGCCTTGGTATCTTCCTTTGTTATAATGACAAAATAATCCCTGCCTTCCCAGGCCAAGATTAAATCTTTATTCTTTAATTCTTCGGCTAACGCAGGCGGCACAATTGTCCTATATTTCTCATCCGACTTATAAACTTCAAATATTGCAAGCGTAATCGGCGAAGAAACATCTTTATCATCTTTTGGGTTATGGGGTGATAATAATCTTTCCTTTATTTGTTTATCCATAATACTCATTGTGCTCGTAATTAAGCCTATTATGCCTCCAAAGGCAAGCCAGATGCCTAAGGCAGTTTCCTTGTAAGCTAATAATAAAACCCCGCCTGTAATTAGAGTGACTGAAGAGGTATAAGGTAAGGGTACTATGTAATTCCCAAGAAATATTTTCTTGTCGTTTATTAGCAATACTATTGAAAAAGTGAGTTTAGTAATTTCCCGTAGGAGCTTTACCATCGCCACCAGGCCAAACACAAGTATCGCCGGAATCCAGTACAACGAAAATCCAGGATATAGCAATTTCAGGGATAGTAATCCGATAAGGGATATCGCTCCATCCACCTCTAACAACTTTCCGGAGCGGAAATTCTCCTTTATCAGCGAAAAGGTACTGGGCCTGTTTTTCTTCTCTATCGGAGAGCTGGAATTTCCAGAGCCATCCTTCAGCATTTCTTTATAAGCCTGAATAAGGCCGGTTGTGGAAGAATCATGCCCGGTAACAGCAGCCCCGGGTTTAAGCTGATCCACATTATGTTCGGGATCCAAGATAGCTTTAGCGAGTTTTTTGCCAAGTTCAACCCCCCACTGGTCAAAGCTGTAAATATTCCAGATTACGCCCTGCGTGAAAATCTTATGCTCATACATCGCAATAAGCGTGCCAAGTGTCCGCGGGGTAAGTTTTTTGCCCAAAATAGAATTGGTCGGCCGGTTGCCTTCAAAAACCTTAAAGGGTGCGAGTTTAACAATCTCTTCTTCGGTCAATTCCTGCTCGCCTGGTTTTCTTAGCTTCTCGTTTTCTTTCTTAAAATCTGCCATGACTTCTTCGGCGGTCTTACCGCGCATTAAGGCTTCGGTCTGGGCAAAGAAGTTGGAGAGGAATATCCGGTGGTGCTCGTCTAAGCGGGCTTTTAACTCTGGGTTTTTATCAAAATCCTGATCGCTCCTCTGGGCAAAGGCGATAAAATCCGCGGGTATTAACTTTGCGCCCTGATGAATCAATTGATAAAAGGCATGCTGACCGTTTGTGCCCGGTTCACCCCAGATAATCGGCCCGGTCTGATATCTGACAGGCTTACCGTCACGACCTGTGGATTTGCCGTTAGATTCCATATCCCCCTGCTGGAAATACGCGGCAAAACGGTGCAGATGCTGGTCATAAGCCAAGATGGCATGGGTTTGCGCTCCGAAGAAATTGTTGTACCAGACTCCCAAAAGCGCTAAGATTACGGGAATATTCTTTTCAAATGGCGTATTCCTGAAATGTTGATCCATTTCATAGGCGCCCCTAAGCAGTTCTTTAAAGTTATCGAAACCGATATTGCAGGCAATGGAAAGCCCGATTGCCGACCAGAGGGAATAGCGGCCTCCCACCCAATCCCAGAACACAAACATGTTGTCTGTATCAATCCCAAACTCCTTGACTTTTTCTTTTGCTGTGGAAACTGCCACAAAATGTTTTTTGATATACTCTTCATTTTTTGCTGCTTGTAAAAACCAGGCCTTAGCCGTTCCGGCATTAGTCATAGTTTCCTGAGTAGTAAAGGTCTTGGAAGCGATGATGAAAAGGCTAGTTTCGGGGTTCAAGCCTTTGAGTATTTCGGCTATGTGCGTTCCGTCCACATTTGAGACAAAGTGGGCTCTTAAGTCCTTGCGTGCGATATAAGGCTTAAGTGCCTCTGTTGCCATCACCGGGCCTAAGTCTGAGCCACCGATGCCGATATTAACGATGTCGGTAATCGGCTTTCGGGTGTAGCCCGTCCATTCCCCGGAAATAACCTGGTTTGAAAAACTTTCCATTTGCGCCAAGACGCGCCTTACCTCCGGCATCACATCTTTGCCATCCACATAAACAGGGGTATTTTCCTGATTTCTCAGCGCAATATGAAGGACAGCGCGATTTTCAGTCTCATTGATTTTTACGCCGGTAAACATCGCCTCAATCGCTTCCTTAAGTCCTACCTGATTGGTTAAATCAAGGAGCGCAGCCATTACATTTCCGTCAATCAAATTCTTTGAAAAATCTACGAGTAAACCGCCAAAACGGATGGAATACCTGTTAAAACGCTGCGGGTCGGCTTCAAACATATCTTTCATGTAGAGCTTTTTCATGAGATTGGAAAGCTTCCTCAGTTCTTTCCAGGCCGAGGTTCCGGCCGGATTAATCTTCGGCAGGCCGGTTACCGGCGAGCTGGAGCGGTCCTGCGTCATCTCTTCAAAAACCACCACCTTATTCCTTCCTCTCTCTTTGGCTTTATAAAGAGCAGTGTCTGCGCGCTGGATAAGGTCTTCGGCATTATTGCCGACATCTCTGGGATTGAAATAACTTAAACCTATGCTTACGGTTACCCTGATTGGCTCTTCTTTAATGACAAAGGTGTGATTTTCTATCAATTCCCTGATTCTTCCCGCCATCTTTTTGGCTTCCTTTAGATTGGCAGAAAAAATCATGCAGAATTCTTCCCCGCCGTATCGGCAGAGCAGGTCTATCTTGCGCAGATTATCTTTCAGGATATTGGCAATCCCCTTCAAAATAGCATCGCCCACAGGATGACCATAAGTATCGTTGATTTTTTTAAAGAAATCTATATCTAACATTCCTGCGCTGATATCTTCTTTGCCCCTTTTCGCCCTTTCTATCCATCTGGGCAATTCCTCCATTAGATAGCCGCGATTATAGGTCTGGGTCAGGGCATCGCGGATGGCCTTTTCTTTCAACTCTTTATTTTGCTTGATAATCCTTCTCTTATCGGCGGCGCGATGGGTAATTTCACTCAGGGCCCAGGTAGCATAGATAATATTTCCCTCCATAATATAACGGTTGTATCCCCGCTCTTTATTCTTCACCCAGTTAGTAATTAAAAAGATGTCTGCAGTATCGCTGTCATTTTCTGCAAGGTTTACCCAGAAGAGCATTTCCTCGGCACTGCCTTGCCCATAAAACTCTTCGTCTCTGCTTAACCCCTTAGCCACAAAACCAGCGGGGAGTCTTCTCCTGTCAAATATATGCAATCCCATTAGTTTTAAGGGGGCGCCCATACTGTCATACTCAAAAAGCCACTGCCATCCCAAACTATCATTCTGCTTATGCCAATTCTGTTCCCTGATGAGAGCGCGCAGCAACTCTTGTCTGGCGCCAACGCCTTTGGTCCTGAAATATTCATTTAAGACGGAATTAAACCAGTCTTTCTCATCCTTCTCCTGCGGCACTCTGGGTCCTGGCTCAGCGCCCGGGGCATAAGAAGAACTCAGCATACCCCCGCTGGAGGTAATATAAACCCAGCTCCCGGTTTGTATATTCCGGGCATATTTATAAACATCTGCGTCTAAGGCCTGGAAAAGGGCGTAGATTTCCACTTCGCTAATATTTTCCTCCTCTAAACCCCCTTCCACAAATAACTCATATCCTCTATCTAATTCTTTCAAGGCAGAGTGTAACTGGTTAATCAGCCCTAATTTCTTCAGGTATGGCTCTTGGGTAAAATAAGTGGCGAATATAGCCACAAAGAACATCGTGGGCGGAAATACCCCTAACAGATAAGCCGTAAAGTCGTCTAATGCGTCCATCAGGGGTCTGGGTAAAATAGTACGCTGCCTTAATTCAGCCGGGATAGGTTTTGAGATAAAATTGCAGATGCTCCAGAGAGCCTTATGGATAACCTCGTGCGCTAAAAGGAAAAAATAGAGTTTTAAGCCTTGCTGTTGCTCTAAGATAACCGGGTGGACTTCAATACGGTTTAAGACGCGGTCAAAGTAGGCGAATTTCTGCGAAGGGCCGGCGCGTACAGGATGGCTACGGATAATCTCCTCCCACTTCCTTAATATACTTGCCTGAAGATAAAGCAGATTAGCGATAAGTAAGGTCTGGGCAAGGATTATCCCGCTTGCCAGAGGGCCCAAAATATGGCCCAGCCATAATCCTGCTACCGCCAGGCTAATGACCCCCCATATCCGGGCATGTTTTCTTGCCCCTTGCGCTGAGATGTTAGCGTAACGCTGCCTCTCCCCCGCCGGCGAGCTGGA
>SBBM01000043.1 GCA_005239725.1 Planctomycetales bacterium
AAAGCCCCTTTAAAGACAAAAAAGCCTTAAAACTAATTCTTTTAATCTTTCGCAGCCTTGAGGGGGTGGGGGTACGATCTCTCTTCCCATTCCCGCAATCGGGTAAAGATTTCTCTTTTCCAAGGTAATATTTGTGGTAAAATATTTCCTTGTGTAATTAATCAATTGATTAATTAAAGGAGAAGGAAATGGGGTTACGGCAGGACGCCTTACTTAACATTAAAGGTATTGATTTGGAAAAAAATGTTTTGCCTAAAAAGGTATCCAGTTATTTCGGCGAGAATACCTTCAGTATGGAGAATATGCGGAAGCATATATCCAAAGAGACATTTGAAGCTTTTAAACGCTGGCTAAATGAAGGCAAAACTATAAGCCTGGAACAGGCCGACGAAATTGCCAATGCCATGAAAGATTGGGCAATCTCCAGGGGGGTGACTTATTATACTCATTGGTTTCAGCCCATGACCGGGCTTACCGCCGAGAAACACGATAGTTTTATTTCCATAACCGGGCCCGGTAAAGTTATTGAAAAATTTTCCGGGAATAAATTAATCCAGGGCGAGCCTGACGCGTCAAGTTTTCCTTCTGGAGGGATCCGCGCCACATTCGAAGCCAGAGGCTATACCGCCTGGGACCCTTCAAGCCCCGCGTTCATCATTGAAAGCAAATTCGGGAAAACCCTGTGCATCCCTACGATATTCATTTCTTACCACGGCGAAGCCCTGGATAAGAAGCTGCCGCTCTTGCGTTCCGATGAGGCATTAAGCAAGGCAGCGATAAACCTTTTGAAACTCTTCGGGCGCAAGGATGTAAAGAAGGTTTTCTCTACCTGCGGACCGGAACAGGAGTATTTCCTTATCGATAAAAATTATTACAATTTACGACAGGATTTATTGCTTGCCGGGCGTACGTTAGTAGGCGCTCCTTCTCCTAAAGGGCAGCAACTGGAAGACCAGTATTTCGGAACCATTAAAGAGAGGGTGGTCAACTTTATGTTTGAGGTGGCGGAAGAGGCGTATAAATTAGGCATACCGCTTATGACCCGGCACAATGAAGTTGCTCCGCATCAATATGAATTTGCCCCTATTTTCGAGGAGTCGAACATTGCCGCAGACCATAACCAGCTTTTGATGGAGCTGATGAAAAAGGTAGCCCTTCGCCATAACTTAGTCTGCCTTTTACATGAAAAACCTTTTGCCGGTATCAACGGCAGCGGAAAACACCTTAACTGGTCCTTGGCTGACGATAAGGGCAATAACCTTCTTAACCCCGGAGAGACTCCTGAAGATAACCTGCAGTTTCTGGCGGTTTTAGCCGCGGTATTAAGGGCGGTATATAACCATTCTGACCTCTTGCGCGCAAGCGTGGCCATGGCAGGAAACGAGCACCGCCTGGGCGCAAACGAGGCCCCTCCGGCAATTATCAGCGTATTCTTAGGAGAACAATTGAGCAAGATCCTGGATATGATTGAAAAGGGCGTAAAAAATAAAGTTTCTAAGCGGGCCGTTATTGACTTGGGCATAGCCCGGCTGCCGAAATTCAATAAGGATATGACAGACAGGAACCGTACCTCGCCCTTCGCCTTCACAGGCGCAAAATTTGAATTCCGCGCCGTGGGCTCTTCCCAGAATATCTCTACGCCCATCACCATGATTAACACTATTATTGCGGAGAGCCTGGATTATGTTGCGCAGGAGATAGGGAAGGCCTTAAGCAAGAATAAGGACTTTAATTCGGCAGTGATGCAGGTTATTGCCAGAGTGATTAAAGAAACCAGGGATGTGCGTTTTGAAGGCAACAACTATGCTGAGGAATGGTTAAAAGAGGCAAAGAGGCGAGGCCTGCCTAATGTTGCCGCCACATATGAGGCCCTCGAGGCCTTAATCGAGAAAGACAACATCGCGCTTTTTGAAAAGTACAAAGTTTTTTCAAAGGAAGAGATCGTCGCGCGTTATCACATCTGGATACACCTTTATAATCTCACTCTTGAAATCGAGGCGCATACCTTAAATGAAATGGTAAACTCCTGCGTTGTCCCGGCGGGCCTCAAATACCAGAAATTACTTTCCGACAACCTCCAGGTAATTACTACCCTTAAAAAAGGAGCAGGGATTAAACTTGAGGTAGCTGCAGTCAATGACCTTAAAAGCCACCTGGCGGATGTTTCGGCAAAGATATATTATGTCAGGCGCAATGCCAGAGAGATGCTTGGTCTTCTTGAGAAGGCAACCAAGGTAAGCGATGAAAAGCGCGCCAAGCTCTATTTTGAAGAGCTCAAGCCTTTAATGGAACATATCCGCAAGCATGTGGATGATTTGGAGCTAGTTGTCTCCGATGACAGCTGGGACTTGCCTAAATACAGGGAGATGCTCTTTATTAAATAAAAATTAAGTTACCAAAATTACCGATAGTTTACTTGTAAATATATAAAGGCCAAAGCCTAAAATATAGGCACAGTGTAGTGCAGGTTAGGCAAAAATGAACAGAGGCGTTCAGGACGGTTAGCTGATGCTAAGCCGGAGGGGCGCTTTTTTATTTAAGGAGGATTGGAAATGGCTAAGAAAAAAGAAATAAAAGAAGTGAGGACAAAAAATCCGCTTAAGGACGGCTCTTGCGATGAACAGGCAGCCCGCGATGTCCTGAAGATGGTGAAAGACTGTGATATTAAAATCATTGATTTGAAATTTAACGACCTGCCTGGCCTGTGGCAGCATTTTTCCATTCCTGCATCGGAATTGCTGGAAATGGATGACATCACCCGTTCCATCTGGGTGGACGGCATAGGCTTTGACGGTTCTTCAATCAGGGGTTTCCAGAAGATTCAGGAATCCGACATGATTTTGATTCCTGACCCATCCACGGCGATAGTTGACCCGGTTTGTGAAGTGCCCACATTAAGCCTGGTATGCGATATATACGACCCGTTGACCCGTAAGGCTTATACCCGCGACCCAAGATATATTGCCAAGAAGGCAGAGAAGTACCTCAAAGATACCGGGATTGCCGATGCGGTATATTTCGGGCCTGAGGCGGAGTTTTTCATTTTTAACGACGTGCGCTTTGACCAGACCGAAAACTCCGGCTACTACTTCATTGATTCTGATGAGGCTGACTGGAATACCGGCAGGAAAGAAGACCCGAATTTAGGTTACAAAATACGTTTTAAGGAAGGTTATTTTCCCGTGCCTCCGCATGATTCCATCCAGGATTTGAGGAGTAAAATAATCCTGAAAATGAAAGAGTCGGGGATTAATGTTGAGGTGCATCACCATGAAGTCGCTACTGCCGGCCAGTGCGAAATCGACATGAAATTCGATAAACTGACCAAGATGGGGGATAACCTCCTTCTTTACAAATATATCATCAAGAATATGGCAAAGAAGAATTGCATGGTCGCAACTTTCATGCCCAAGCCCCTGTTTGCGGACAACGGCTCGGGCATGCATTGTCATCAAAGTCTTTGGAAGAACGGGGTAAACCTTTTCTATGATAAGAATGGTTATGCCATGCTTTCGCAGACGGCAAAGTATTACATCGGAGGCCTGCTTAAGCATGCCAATAGTCTTATGGCATTCTGCGCACCGACCACCAACTCTTATAAGAGATTGGTCCCGGGATACGAGGCGCCGGTCAACCTGGTTTATTCGGCGCGTAACCGTTCGGCGGCAGTAAGAATCCCGATGTATTCGGACAGCCCCAAGTCAAAGAGGATTGAATTTCGTCCACCTGACCCGGCGTGTAACGGCTACCTTGCCTTTAGCGCCATGCTCATGGCCGGGCTTGACGGTATTCAGAATAAGATTGACCCGGGTAAGCCCCTTGATGTTGACCTCTTTGAATTGAACGAAGAGGAGTTGAGCAAGATTGCTACAGTTCCCTCGTCTTTACGCAGGGCAGTAGATGCGCTGGAAGCCGACCACGATTATCTTTTAAAGGGAGGCGTATTCACTAAGGATGTCATTGATATCTGGCTTGAATACAAGCGCAAGAGGGAGATAGACCCGGTAAGAATGCGTCCGCATCCTTACGAGTTCTATCTTTATTTCGATATCTAAAAACCAGGGACGGTTCTCAATCTAACCTGGAAGTGTCCCTTCAAGGGACAGTTTTAACCGTATTTGAGAACCGTCCCTTATTGCTATGATTTTAATCATTAAGCATATCGCTATTGAAGGCCCGGGGGTTATCGGCGAATTCCTTTTAAATACGGGATTTGACCTGTGGGCAATCAATCTGCCTAAAGGTGCAAAGTTGCCGGTTAGCCTCAGCGGCATAGAGGCGGTTGTCTCTCTGGGCGGGCCGATGAATGTTTATGAAGATGATAAATATCCCTTTTTAAAGGCAGAAGACGCCTTTTTAAAAAGGATGCTTAAAGCAAATATTCCGTTCCTAGGCTTATGTTTAGGCGCCCAGCTTTTAGCCAAGGCCTGCGGAGCAAAAGTTAAGAAATCCCCTCAAAAAGAAGTGGGTTGGTATAAAATAAATTTGACAGAAAAAGGCAGGCGCGATCCCTTATTTAAAGGCTTTTCAAAAGATTTCCAAGTATTCCAGTGGCATGAGGATATGTTTGAGATACCCAGGGGGGGAGCGCTTTTGGCAGAATCAGAAACCTGTGTGAACCAGGCATTTCGCATGGGGGAAAATGCCTATGGCCTTCAATTCCATATAGAAGTTACACCTGATATGGTAGAATCCTGGATAAATGAATACACAAAAGGACAATCAAAGAGCCCGGAGAATAAGAAAATGATTACGAAAGCAGTTGGAAAAAACAAAATTTTAGGGCACCAGGCGCGTTTATTGGCGGACAATTTCATAAATATGATAAAAGGATAAAATTTTTTCTTGAACGCTGCTTAATATTTAGGCAATGGATACCATAACCTTGAAGAGTAACCTTATTCAATTAGAAGATTTCTTGCAAAAAGAGAAAAATGGTGTATTATATAAATCTATTTTAGAGGTGGTCGACAGGCTTTTGTTCGAGGCTGTTCTGGAGCGGACAAAAGGCAACCAGCTTAAGGCAGCAAGGATCCTGGGTATTAACCGCAATACCATGCGTGCCAAGATTAAAAAATTAGGTATTAACGTAGATAAATGGAAGATAGGTTGACGGAAAATCATGGTTTTCCTGCGAAGCGCGGTTTGTATGACCCGGCTTTTGAGCACGACTCCTGCGGCGTAGGTTTTGTCTGTAATATCAAGGGTAATAAATCTAACGAAATCGTCAGGCAAGGGCTCCAGATACTTAAGCGCCTCTCGCATCGAGGAGCAACGGGGTCAGACCCCAGGACCGGAGACGGCGCAGGTATACTTTTTCAGATGCCGCATGAATTTCTTGCAAAAGTCTGCGAGAAAGAAAAGATTGATTTGCCTTCTCCCGGAAAATACGGCACAGGGTTAGTATTTTTGCCTCCTGAAAAAGAAGCACAAAAATTCTGCAAAGACATTTTCGCAAAAATAATTAAGAAAGAAGGCAAAAATCTTTTAGGGTGGCGTCGCGTCCCGGTCGACGATTCTGATATAGGCAGGGCTGCCAAAGAAACCGAACCGCTAATTGAACAAATATTCATAGGTAGAGAAACAACGGGCAACGAGCGAAGGGCTTCGGGCAACGGTAACTTGGATTTTGAGCGCAGTCTTTATATAATCAGGAAAAAAGTAGAAAATGAGATACGTTCATCAAGCCTGAAACAAAAGTCATTTTTCTATATAACCAACCTTTCCAGCCGCACGCTTTCCTATAAGGGCCTTTTAATGCCTTATCAGGTGGACAATTTCTTTCTCGACCTTAGAGATGAAAGCATAAAAAGTTCCCTTTGCCTTGTGCATTCGCGTTATTCCACCAATACATTCCCGACCTGGGATCTGGCGCAGCCCTTCAGATTTTTAGCGCACAACGGTGAAATAAATACCCTGCGCGGTAATATTAACTGGATGCGGGCAAGGGAAGGACTCTTAAAAAGCGATTTATTCGCCAAGGATATAAAAGACATCTTCCCGGTTATCGTACCCGGCGGAAGTGATTCAGCAATGCTGGATAATGTCTTTGAGCTGCTGGTCCTGGCAGGCAGGTCTCTTCCTCATGTGGTAATGATGCTTATCCCCGGAGCCTGGGAGCAAAATAAATTCCTTCCGCAAAAGGTAAGGGATTTTTATAAATATCACGCCTGTTTAATGGAGCCCTGGGACGGCCCGGCTGCTATCGCATTTACCGACGGAACGCAGATAGGTGCGCTCCTGGATAGAAACGGGCTTAGACCTGCGCGGTATATCGTTACCAAAAATGATTTATGCGTTATGGCTTCCGAAGTAGGGGTCTTGGATATTCCTTCGGAAGATATACTTGTTTCCGGCAGGCTTGAACCGGGAAAGGTGTTTTTCATTGACACGAATGCCGGATGCATAGTTAATGATGAGCAGGTAAAAAATAATGTATCAGGAAGCAAGCCCTACGGATTATGGGTAAAAGAGAATATTCTGGAACTTGACGATGTAAAACTTAAGGTAAAAAAAGAAGAACCGTTACAGGATACATTAACGGCTTTAAGGGCCTGCGGTTATACCCGGGAGGATTTAAAGGTAATCATTAAGCCTATGGCCGAGACAGGGCAGGAACCCGTGGGCGCGATGGGTAATGATATGCCTCATGCGGTATTATCCAAAAATCCCCAGTTGCTTTATACTTATTTTAAGCAGCTTTTTGCCCAGGTTACTAACCCTGCAATTGACCCTATCCGGGAAGAGCTGGTCATGAGCCTTGACAGTTATATCGGCCCGGAAAAAAATATTTTTGAAGAGACTCCCCGGCATTGCCGCAAGCTTAAAGTGGCCCACCCTATCCTTACCAACGAAGAATTAGCCAAAATCCGAGATATAGATGAAAACGGGTTTAAGACAAAAAAGATATCTGTACTTTTTAAAGCGGATAGCGAAAAGAATTTTGTTAAGGCATTGGATAAGATATGTGCAGAGTCGGTTTCGGCGATAAAGAAAGGGTATACCTTTATATTACTCACTGACCGCGGCATAAATAAGGAAAATGCTAGCCTGCCTATGCTCCTTGCAGTAGCAGCCGTGCACCATCACCTTATAAGAAAGACATTACGCACGCAGATAGGGATTATCGTGGAGACCGCCGATGCCAGGGAAGTGCATCATTTTGGGCTTCTTTTTGGTTACGGTGCAGATTGTGTCAATCCTTACCTTGCTTATGAGGCCATCAAATACCTTTATAAAGACAGCCAGTTGAACCTGGATTTAAAAACCGCTTTGCACAATTATATAAAAGCCGCGAATAAGGGAATACTTAAGATTCTTTCTAAAATGGGAATTTCCACTTTGCAGGGCTATCGCGGCGCGCAGATATTCGAGGCCCTGGGTTTAAGCGAAGAGGTAATCAACAAATGTTTTACCGGAACTCCGTCGAGGATCGGAGGAATAACTTTAGATATAATCGCCAAGGAAACCCTTCTGCGGCATAAAGAGGCATATCCGGAGAGGATTGTTGATTTTCCTTACCTTGCTACGGGAGGGGCGTATCAATGGAAAAAGGACGGCGAAACGCATTTGTGGAATCCCGATAGTATTGCCAGCCTGCAATACGCTGCCCGGGATAATGACGAGAAAAAATACAAAGAATTCGCCCAATTGATAAATGACCAGTCGAAGAGCCCGGTTACTCTGCGCAGCCTGCTTAAATTTAAGAATGCAAAGTCCATTTCCATTGAAAAGGTTGAGCCTCTCTCGGAGATTGTAAAACGCTTTGCCACCGGCGCCATGAGTTTCGGCTCTATTTCCCGGGGGGCGCATGAAACATTAGCCATTGCCATGAATCGCCTTAAGGCCAAATCCAATACCGGAGAAGGCGGAGAGGACCCGGCAAGGTTCCACCCGCTTCCTACCGGCGATTCCCCAAGGAGCGCCATAAAACAGGTGGCTTCCGGAAGGTTTGGCGTTACTACCAATTATTTAACTAATGCCGATGAATTGCAGATAAAAATTGCCCAGGGGGCTAAGCCTGGAGAGGGAGGACAGTTGCCCGGGCATAAGGTAAGCGTAACTATCGCCCGCACGCGCTACACGATCCCGGGCGTAACTTTAATTTCTCCTCCGCCGCACCACGATATTTATTCTATTGAGGATTTGGCCCAGCTTATTTTTGATTTAAAGAATGTTAACCCCCGGGCGCGTATCAGCGTAAAACTGGTTTCGGAGATTGGCGTAGGCACGATTGCCGCCGGTGTGGCAAAAGGGCATGCGGATATGATTCTTATTTCCGGAGGAGACGGCGGGACAGGCGCTTCACCCATAAGTTCTATAAAACATGCCGGGCTTCCCTGGGAACTGGGGATTTCGGAAACTCATCAGACACTCGTTTTAAATGATTTGCGGAGCAGGGTGCGCCTGCAGACTGACGGGCAGATGCGCACTGGCCGCGACGTGGCGATAGCCGCGCTTCTGGGGGCGGAAGAGTACGGCTTCTGCACCTCGGTTTTAATTGTTTTGGGCTGCGTAATGCTCAGACACTGTAACTTGAATAACTGTTCTGTCGGCATAGCCACGCAGGATGGAATCTTAGAGAAAAGGTTCCGCGGCAGGCCGGAATATATTGCAAATTATTTTACTTTTGTAGTTGAGGAGTTACGTCAGATTATGGCTACTTTGGGCATAGCTAAAGTTGAAGATATGATCGGCCGCACGGATTTATTGGAAGTAAACAGCGATATCCTTCCCTGGAAAGCCAAGCAAATAGATTTTTCCCGGATTCTTTATAAACCCGAAGTGCCTAAGGCCGTCGGCACGCATTGCACGATTTCCCAGGATCATGGCATTGACAAGATTCTTGACCGCAAGTTGATTGAGTTTTCCAAACCCGCACTGGAAAAGGCGGAGAGCGTAAAAATAGACCTGGAAATAAATAACACTAACCGCACAACCGGGGCTATGCTAAGCGGCGAGGTCTGCCGGATTTACGGCGAGGAAGGGTTATTGGAGGATACAATTTACGCCAAGTTTAAAGGTATTGCCGGACAGAGTTTCGGGGCATTCTTAGCCAGGGGTGTTACCTTTGAACTGGAAGGCATGGCCAATGATTATGTGGGTAAGGGCATATCCGGAGGCAAGATTATTATTTACCCGGATAAGAAATCTGATTACAAGGCGGAAAAAAATATAATCATTGGTAATACTACTTTTTACGGGGCGATAAACGGCGAGGCCTATATCCGCGGTGTGGCCGGAGAGAGGTTTTGTATACGTAACTCCGGTTTATACGCGGTTGTGGAAGGCGCAGGCGACCACGGATGCGAATATATGACCGGGGGAAGGGTAATTATCCTGGGTAAGACCGGAAGAAACTTTGGCGCTGGCATGTCCGGAGGCATCGCTTATATTTATGACGAGGATAAAAGCTTTAAACCAAAATGCAACATGAGCATGGTGGAATTACAGGAATCTCTGGCAGAAGAGGATGAGAATACCATTGAGGAATTGGTTTCTAACCACTATAAATATACGCAGAGTTCCATTGCCAGAAAGATAATGAATAATTTTAAAAACGAATCGAAGAAATTTATCAAAGTTATGCCTGTGGAATACAGGCGGGTTCTGGAAGAGAGAAAAATAGAAGAAAAATTACAATTAACAGAAGTATCGGACGGATAATAAATAGCGTGTAGCGGATAGGAAATCCCCATACGCTTCCCGCAGGGCGGGATCCCGCAAGCTAAGAGATGGCATTGCGGGAAAACGCTAAATGCTAATATGGGCGATATTAAAGGTTTTTTAAAAGTAAAACGGGAAACGACAAAATACCGGCCGGTTTGCGAGCGGGTTAAAGATTACGGCGAAATCCTGGTTTTGCCTAAAGAGGCGCACTCCCAGGAGCAGGCATCGCGCTGCATGGATTGCGGCACGCCGTTCTGCCACTGGGGCTGCCCGGTCAGTAATCTTATTCCCGAATGGAATGATTTTGTTTACCGCGGCCACTGGAAGAAGGCCTGGGAATTGTTGAGTTGCACGAATAATTTACCCGAGGTTACCGGAAGGATTTGCCCTGCCCTATGCGAGTATTCCTGCGTATTAGGAATTAATGATGATCCGGTTACAGTAAGAGAAAATGAGCTGGCGATTACCGAGTATGCCTTTAAGAAAGGTTATGTAAAGCCTAACCCGCCCAAGAAACGTACCGGTAAAAAAGTCGCGGTTATAGGTTCGGGCCCGGCAGGCATTTCTTGCGCCGACCAGTTAAATAAAATGGGTCATAAGGTAACGGTTTTTGAACGCGCTGATAAAGTAGGCGGGATATTAAGATACGGCATACCGGATTTTAAACTTGAGAAAAGCATCATTGACAGGCGGATAAGGATATTGAAGAAGGAAGGGATAAATTTTCTTACCGGCGTAAATGCAGGGATAGATTATAAAGTTTCAAAATTGAAAAAGGAATTTGATGCTGTTTGCGTTGCCGGGGGCTCGCGAACTCCGAGAGATTTAAATATCGAGGGGAGGCAGCTAAAAGGGATACATTTTGCTATGGATTATTTAATCCAGGCGAATAAACGCGTCAATGGAGAAAGGATATCTCCTGAAAGCCTGATAGACGCTAAAGGAAAACGCGTGATTGTTATCGGCGGCGGGGATACCGGAGCGGATTGCATGGGCATCGCGCACAGGCAGGGCGCAAATTGTATCTTGCAGATAGAACTTTTGCCCAAGCCTCCGGAGTGCCGGACAAAAGATTATCCCTGGCCAAAGTACCCTATGCTTCTTAAGACTTCAACCAGCCACGAAGAAGGGGGTGAGCGTTACTGGTCGGTATTGACCAAGAAATTTAGCGGTGAAGAAGGTAAGGTCAAAAAACTCTCCTGCGTGCGGGTTGATTTTGTCAAAGATGAAAAAGGCTGCCCCTTGATGAAAGAAGCCCCGGAAACAGAATTTGAAATTGAAGGAGATTTAATAATATTGGCATTGGGATTCTTACGTCCCGAGCATAACGGCCTGCTTAAAGAATTAGGGGTGGCATTTGACGCAAAGGGCAATGTCAAGACCGATGAGAATTATATGAGTTCGGTTAAAGGCGTTTTCGCCGCCGGCGATATGCGCCGCGGGCAGTCATTGATCGTTTGGGCAATCCAGGAGGGCAGGTGTGTTGCCTCCGCGATAAATAAATATCTTTCCAAAAAACAGGGACGGTTCTCAACTTGATCTTAAAGTGTCTTCCCGGCGGGACACTTTACCTTTGATTTGAGAGTCGTCCTTAGTTATTTTCTCAAGACAAAAAAGTTTCTAGGCTAATTGACAACACTTTTATTTTGTGTTATCCTATCACAGTAAATCAACCCTTCAGCAGCAAATATAACTAAATGACAAAATATATTTTCATAACCGGTGGGGTAATTTCCAGCCTCGGCAAAGGGATAGCCTCTGCCTCCATAGGAAAAATCCTGGAATCAAGAGGGTTAAAAGTTACCCTGATGAAGTTTGACCCTTATATAAATGTTGACCCCGGGACAATGAACCCTTATCAACACGGGGAGGTTTATGTCACCGAGGACGGCGCAGAGACCGACCTGGATTTAGGCCATTATGAGAGGTTTACCTCTGCCCAGATGACCCGCTTTAATAACGTTACCACGGGCCAGATTTATAACGCCGTAATCTCCAAGGAAAGGCGCGGGGATTATTTAGGCAAGACCATCCAGGTTATCCCGCATATCACTCACGAAATAAAAGAAAGAATTAAGAAAGTCGCGGCAGTTTCCAGGGCCGATATTGTTATTATAGAGATTGGCGGGACAGTCGGCGATATTGAAAGCCTGCCCTTCCTTGAGGCAGCCCGGCAATTCAGGCTTGATGCCGGTTGCGAAAATGTACTTTATATACACCTTACGCTTATCCCCTATATCAAGTGTGCCGACGAAATAAAGACAAAGCCCACCCAGCACAGCGTAGGGACATTACGCGAAATCGGTATTGAGCCGGACATCTTGATCTGCCGCACGGAAAAGGCGTTATCCGACGAAGTAAAGGAGAAGATTTCCCTCTTTTGCAATGTCAGGAAAGAGGCGGTTATTGAGGCTAAGGACGTGGCTTCAATTTACCAGGTGCCTTCAGAGTTTAAGAACCAGATTCTTGATGAGATAATCTTAAGCCATTTTAAACTGATATCAAGGCTTTCCAACCTTAAAGAATGGGAAAAGAATGTCGTAGAAAGGATAATAAACCCCGAAGACAGGGTAGCGATAGCGGTAGTAGGTAAATATGTGGGCTTGCAGGATGCCTACAAATCCATATATGAATCATTAGCCCACGGAGGAATTCATAATAATGCCAAGGTAGAAATTAAGAAGATAGATTCGGAAGAGATTGAGAAAGATGGCCCGGAGAAATTATTAAGCGAAGTTTCCGGAATCTTAGTCCCCGGAGGTTTTGGCTACCGGGGGATTGAAGGGAAAATCAAGGCGATTAAATTTGCCCGGGAAAACAATATCCCGTATTTAGGCTTATGCCTGGGGATGCAGTGCGCGGTAATTGAATTTGCCAGGAATGCCTGCGGGATGAAGAGCGCGAATTCAACCGAGTTCAAACTTAAAACAAAATATCCGGTTATCAGTTTGCTGGAGGAACAAAAAAGGGTTAAGAATCTAGGCGGGACAATGCGCCTGGGAATTTACCCCTGCAAAATTAAAAAAGGCGCACTGGCGTATAAATTATACGGCCAGGGCTTGATTTATGAACGCCATAGGCACAGGTATGAGCTTAATAACAAATACAGAAGCGCGCTGGAAAAGAAGGGCATGATTTTCTCAGGAATATACCCGAAAAATAACCTGGTTGAGATAGTGGAACTTAAAGGCCATCCTTATTTTATTGCCGCGCAATTTCATCCTGAGTTTAAATCCAAACCTGATAAAGCGCACCCCCTGTTCAGGGGCTTTATCAAAGCCGCATTAGAAAAAAGTAAATGCCAAGATTAGCGTATAGCGTAGAGCGTATAGCGTTTAGCAAAACTTGTACGCTTCCCGCTATGCGGGATCCCGCCGAAACGAAAACTCTAAGCGGGAAAACGCCATCCGCTAAACGTTAAAAAAATGGAAGCCATACTTGCTCTGGAAGACGGAAAGATATTCAGGGGCCGCTCGTTTGGCGCTTGCGGGGAAAAATACGGCGAGGCGGTTTTTAACACCAGCATTACCGGATACCAGGAAATACTTACCGACCCCTCCTATAAGGGTCAGATTGTGGCCATGACCTATCCTTTAATCGGCAATTACGGGGTGAATAAAGAGGACGCGGAGTCCTGCAAACCTTTTGTTGAAGGTTTTGTGGTCCGGGAATACAGTAAAATCGCAAGTAACTGGCGTTCGAAACAATGCCTCGGAGATTATCTAAAAGAAAATAATATTTTAGGCATTGAAGGCATAGACACGCGGGAATTAACCCTGCATATACGCGAGGCCGGGGCTATGAAGGCGGTTTTGTCAACCAGGGATTTGGACGAAAAGAGCCTGGTTAAGAAGGCCAGGAATTCCCCCGGGCTTGTAGGCATTGACCTGGTTAAGGAAGTTGCGTGTGCTGCGCCTTATGTATGGGCAAAAGAGGGCAAATATAAAGTAGTAGTCCTGGACTGCGGAATAAAATTCAACACCCTCCGCATTTTAGCCAAAAATAATTGCAAGGTTATAGTTGTTCCGGCTAAAACTGAAAGCGCAGAAATCCTCGCCCTTAAACCGGACGGAGTATTGCTTTCTAACGGCCCGGGGGACCCGGCAGCAGTGCCTTATGTGGTTGAAACGGTTAAGGAGTTGATTGGAAAGCTTCCTATATTCGGGATTTGCCTGGGGCAGCAGATGTTAGGGCAGGCCTTTGGCGGTAAAACCTATAAACTTAAATTCGGTCATCACGGAGGAAACCAGCCGGTAAAGGATTTGGCGACCGGCAAGGTTGCGATTACGGTGCAGAATCACGGCTTCTGCGTAGATATAGATTCTATGAATAAAAAAGATATTGAAATAACCCATATGAATTTAAATGATAAGACCCTGGAGGGGATACGCCACAAAAGATTCCCTGTTTTTTCCGTGCAGTTCCATCCTGAGAGCGCTCCCGGGCCGCACGACGCGGAGTATTTGTTTAAGGAATTTATAAGTTTAATGGAGAAGCCACGTGCCAAGAAGAAAAGACATTAAAAAAATCCTTATTATCGGTTCCGGCCCTATTGTTATCGGCCAGGCCTGCGAGTTTGATTATTCCGGCACCCAGGCCTGCAAAGTTTTGAAGCAGGAAGGGTTTGAAGTAGTTCTGGTCAATTCCAATCCAGCCACAATTATGACTGACCCGCAAATCGCCGACCGCACTTATATTGAGCCGATAACCGTTGACATTGTTGCCAAGGTTATCGCCAAAGAAAGGCCGGATGCGCTCCTGCCCACATTGGGAGGCCAGACTGCTTTAAATACTACGGTAGAATTGGCGGAAAAAGACGTGCTAAAAAAATATAGAGTAGAAACTATCGGCGCAAACATAAAAGCAATAAAGAAAGCCGAAGACAGAGGGTTATTTAAAAAGGCAATGCACAAAATCGGCCTGGACCTGCCTAAAAGCGACCAGGCGTATAATTTGAAGCAAGCCTGTGGCATTGCCGAAAAGATAGGTTTCCCGGTTATTATCCGCCCGAGTTTTACTTTAGGCGGCACAGGCGGAAGCATCGCTTATAATATCGAAGAGTTTAGAGAATTAGCCAAGCGCGGCCTGGAATCAAGCATGATTAGCGAGGTATTGATTGAAGAGTCGGTAGTGGGCTGGAAAGAATTTGAGTTAGAGGTCATGCGGGATTTAAAGGATAACGTGGTCATAATCTGTTCTATTGAAAATTTTGACCCTATGGGGATTCACACCGGGGACAGTATAACCGTTGCCCCTGCCCAGACGCTTACGGACAGGGAATACCAGAAAATGCGCGATGCGGCAATCGCCTGTATCCGGGAGATAGGCGTTGAGACAGGCGGCTCGAATATCCAGTTTGCCATTCATCCGGAAACCGGGCGCATGGTGGTTATTGAAATGAACCCCAGGGTCTCCCGGAGTTCAGCCCTGGCCTCCAAGGCAACCGGTTTTCCAATTGCCAAAATCGCGGCAAAATTAGCCGTAGGTTATACTTTAGATGAAATCCCCAATGATATTACCAGGGAGACGCCGGCCTGTTTTGAGCCGACAATAGATTATTGCGTGGTTAAAATTCCCCGTTTTACTTTCGAGAAATTCCCGGGAGCGGATAAGATGTTAACAATATCAATGAAATCCGTGGGGGAAGTGATGAGCATCGGAAGGACGTTCAAAGAGGCCCTTCAAAAGGGCCTGAGGTCGCTTGAAATGGGCATTTCCGGGTTAGAGGATTTAAAATCTGCGCCTACGCCGGAAGAATTGAAAGAGGGCTTAAGGATCCCCAATGATAGAAGAATATTTTATATAAAATATGCCTTACAGCAAGGCACTTCCCTGGATGAGATTTATAACCTTACAAAGATTGACCGTTGGTTTTTATATAATATAAAAGAGATTGTTGAATTGGAATCTGAACTTTTAAAATATAAGGCAGATAGCCTGCCTCTGGATTTATTCAAAAAAGCAAAGGAGTTCGGTTTTTCCGATAAACAGTTGAGCGTAATGCTGAAAACCGACCCCATGCAGATATTTGCTCTTCGCAAAGAGAAAAACATCATGCCTTCATTTAAATTGGTGGATACCTGCGGCGCGGAGTTTGAGGCCTATACACCATATTATTACTCGGCTTACGAAACAGGGTATCATCTTGGGGGAGAATAAGATGTGCGGAGTATTCGGAATTTACGGGCATAAAGATTCAAGCCGGCTTACCTATCTGGGACTTTATGCTTTGCAGCACCGGGGAGAAGAATGCGCAGGCATTATTTCTTATGACGGCAGGAAGATTTACAGCCATAAGGCTCAAGGTCTGGTGAGAGAGGTATTCACCGAAGAAAAAATAAAATCCCTGCGCGGAAATTTAGCCGTGGGGCATAACCGTTATTCCACTACCGGTTCAAGCAGCACCAAAAATATCCAGCCTTTCTTTGTAAATTATCGGGGGAAACCTTTGGCAGTCGCCCATAACGGGAACTTTACAAATACCGAAACTTTATACCGCAAGCTTGAAGAGAGCGGCTCTATTTTTCAGAGCACCATGGATTCCGAGATAGCCGTTCATTTAGTTGCAAAATATAACACCAGGGATTATAAGGAAGCGGTTGTAGGGGCATTAAAAGAAATAGAGGGGGCGTATTCGCTGGTTTTAATGATGGGGGATATGGTTATCGGCGCGCGCGACCCTTACGGCTGGCGGCCTTTATGTCTGGGTAAGTTAGAGGGGGCATATGTTTTGGCCTCGGAGACCTGCGCCCTGGATTTAATCAGCGCCGAATATGTGCGCGATATTGAGCCGGGTGAAATCGTCTTTATAAATAAAAACGGCATAGAATCGGTGAGGCCCTTCATTGAGCATAAGCGCGCCTGTTGTATTTTTGAATACATTTATTTTGCCAGGCCCGACAGCGATATATTCGGCAGGAACGTATATCTGGCGAGAAAGGAATTAGGGCATCAGTTGGCAAGAGAGTGCTCCCTGAAAGCGGATTTGGTTACCCCTGTGCCGGATTCAGGGGTGTACGCGGCAATAGGTTTTGCCCAGAAGAAAAATATCCCTTTTGAGATGGGGATGATCCGCAATCACTAT
Source organism: Planctomycetales bacterium (assembly GCA_005239725.1). GTDB lineage: Bacteria > Omnitrophota > Gorgyraeia > Gygaellales > Profunditerraquicolaceae > SBBM01. The sequence goes on from SBBM01000043.1 coordinate 16,754, forward strand.
GTAGGCAGGACATTTATCCAGCCCTTGCAGTCTATCCGCGATTTCAGGGTAAGGGTTAAACTTAATCCCATAAAAAGTGTCTTAAAGGATAAAGAGATTATAGTGGTAGAAGACTCCATAGTTCGGGGCACGACATCAAGAGGGAGGGTGCGGACCTTGAGGGATGCAGGGGTAAAGAAGATTCACATGCTGGTAAGCTGCCCGCCGTTAAAATCGCCCTGTTTTTACGGAATAGATTTCCCCACAAAAAAAGAACTCATTGCTTCAAGCCACACAGTTGAATGGATAAGGGATTTTATTGGCGTGGATAGCCTGTATTATTTAAGCAAGGAAGGTATGCTTAATGCCATGCCGATTTCTAGGGGAGATTTTTGCACCGCCTGTTTTGATGGGAATTATCCGGTTAAGCCGGAGAAAAGGCTCTCCAAGAATGTGCTGGAGAGAAAAGTAAAGTAGATATGGGGCACACGAAAAAAGAAAAAGTAATGATTTTGGGGAGCGGGCCGAACAGGATAGGCCAGGGGATTGAATTTGATTACTGCTGCTGCCAGGCTGCATTTGCCCTGCGCGAAGAATCTTTTACCAGCATCATGGTTAATTGCAACCCCGAGACAGTTTCCACGGATTATGATACCTCGGATAAATTATATTTTGAGCCTCTGACCGTAGAAGATGTTTTGAATATAGCGGTGCTGGAAAAACCTTTAGGGGTAATAGTCCAGTTTGGGGGGCAGACCCCGTTAAATATTTCCATCCCTCTTGAAAAGGCAGGGGTGAATATCCTGGGCACTCCCGCTGATTCCATAGATATCGCTGAAGATAGGAAGCGGTTCAGTAAACTAATCCAGGACCTGGGGCTTATTCAGACGGAAAA
>SBBM01000050.1 GCA_005239725.1 Planctomycetales bacterium
CAGGGGGAACCGTGCGAATAGCCTTTAATACTGATTTGTTTCCGCCAATTCTTACTCTGGTCTTCCTTGTATCCGGCAGTGGTAAATTCTTCTTCCTTGTTGCCGACCTTTAAGATCACCGAGGGTAAAGCATCCGTGCTTCCATAAATAGGAGTTCCCATTAAATTTATACTGCGCGTAAGCGAGGCAGCAGCCATTTGCGGAGAGCGCTCCATAAAACCGAATTTATTCTGGATATCCGGCCGGGGCAGGTCCTTAATCACGACTACGCTTGTAGAGTTGCCGGAGGCTCCTACGCCGTAGGCATCATTCGCATAATAAGCGAACCTGAAGGCATCCATCTGCAGGCGCTGGTTATTGTTCTGCGCCATGCCCCACTGGATAAAGGTAGCGGTAAGGAGAATCAAGACCGCGCCCAGTATAGCCAACTCCAGGAGCGCCTGCCCTTTATTATTAGCATTATTTTTCATCTCTACACCGTCCTCTTAAAATTTAAACCCGCCCTGCATAAACTGCAGGAATATCGGGCCGGCAACAATAATGCCTACAACAGGCATAATAAAGAAAACCAGGGGGAAAAGCATCTTTACCGGGGCCAATAAGGCGATCTTCTCTGCCCGCTGGAATCTGCGGAAACTTGCCTCTTCCGCTATCTGACGCAATGCCTCTGCCACCGACGTACCCATGCTTTCCGCCTGGATGAGCACGCGCACAAAAGAAGAGATTTCCGATATATTCAGCCTTTTACTCATATCCTTCAGCGCCTCGCGCCTGGGCTTACCCACGTTTATCTCCTGCAGGACCCTGGCCAGTTCTTTCACAAAGGGGTTTGAAATCGTAAGCGTCTGAATCACAAAGTGCAGGCCCGCGATAAAGTCTAACCCCCCGCTTACGCAAAGATAAAGCAAATCAATCGTCTCCGGTATCTTTTTTAAGATTTCCCTCTGCCTGCGCTGGTACTGCCGGTTCAACCATATTTCCGGCAGAAACCAGGCAACCGCTATCCCTATGAAAATTTTAGGCATATCTATCCCTCCGGCCAAAACATGCGCCGCAACAAGTATCACCGGCACTAACAATACCTTGGCCAGGAAAAATTCTTCAGGGTTAAGCACGATGCCGCTAAAGCTCAAGCGGTAGGCTAATTTCTCCCTGCCGCTTCCTTTGTTTAACCGGTTTAAAAAACTGCTTATTTTCCCCGAAGTAAGGGGCTTAAGGTGTGCCAGGGAAATATTCCCTATCTTTCTATCTCTTTCATCCTCTATGTTCATAACTGCGGCAAGGTTAGGCCTCTTTTTATCTTCCGGGACAAAAAACATAATAAAGAATAAAATGCTGCCGAAAAAGACCGCGTAAATTAAATATAGCATCATTTATACCTCCACTCTGCTTACCGCTCTAATCAAGACTATGCCGATTAATTCCGAGACAACCGCGTAAATTAAAAGGCACCTGCCCAATGAAGAAGAAAGCATAGTTTCCATCATTTGGGGGTTAGTCTTAAAAACAACCGCGGAAAAACCTACCGGCAATATGGACATGATTATGCCCTGCCACCTGCCTGTTGCGGTGAGGTTTGAGATTTGGCTGGTAATCTTTTTCTTTTGTCTTATCGTGCCGGCTAAACGGTCAAGCAGCTCCGTTAAATTCCCTCCTGTTTCCTTTGATACCACGATAGCGGTAATCAAGAGCTGTAAATCTTCCGAGGGGATACGCTGTTTAAGCCGTTCTAATGCCTTCTCTAAAGAAATCCCCATTTTGACCTCTTTCAAAAGCAGGCTGAATTCCTGGGAACTCGGCGCAGGCATCTCTTCCACTAAAACCTCTATTGCCTGCAATAAAGATAAGCCTGCTTTTAAAGAACTGGAGAGGACCATCAGGGTATCTACCATCTGCTCGCAAAAGCGGTGGTTATGCGCGCTGCGCAGTTGTTTTATGACAATGCTCGGAATAATAAACCCTGCCACCGCCCCCAGAAAACTAAAAGCAATATTTTCAAAGATAACCCACCCTGCCACCGCGCCTATAAGCGGTATGGCAATATAAATTAAAAGCATCTTTTTTCTGTTCACGGACATGAAAATGTCCTCTAACTGGCCCGCCGCCTCTTCTGCTTTCTTGGACTGGCGCTTATGGAACCATTCCAAAAATACAGGGCCTACCAGGTAAAAAACCAACCCCAGCAAGCCGAATATCGCTATGGAAATTATTAAGGTAGAAGCCATTATTCCTCCTAACCAGCCTGCCTGCCCAGGCTTATAGTATCAACGTTCTCGCGCCACTTCCCGCAGACTGCCCTCTTAAGATATGCTGTCATTGCCGCAAGCGCCGCCACTATAACCGCGACCATCACCGCATATTCTATTGTTGAAAGTCCCTTGCGCATTTATCCCTCCAAAAAACCTCTTCTAATAGGCCGTCAGGGTCTCTGTGCCGGTATATCCTTCTGTAGAACTACTGCTCGAAGTACTTGTCTGGGTTGTCGCGTCCGCAGTAGCATCATCCACAGTTGTTGTTGTAGTAGAACTATAATTGCTTAAAGTTTCTGTAATATTTACTGTCCCCTTTGGGTCATATTGGCTGCCTAAATCATCAGCGAGGGCGCGCAGCCTCCCCTCTGCTCCGCGCTTAAGGTAAATCTGCATGGCGATTAATGCCGCGGCTATGCAGGAAATCACAATCGCAGCCTCTAAAACTGACTGCCCCTTTCTGTTTTTAATTTTTTCTCTCATCGCCCCTACTCCGTTACGGTAGCAGTGCTTGTGCTATTTTCAGTGTTGCTAACTGTCTTATTAGTGGTAACCGTTGTTGCGCCGCCGGACACAAGCCGCGTGGTAGTCTTAGTTTGTGTGGTGTTCGAGCTCGAAGTCGATGTTTCGTCGGCATCTGTTGTCCCGGACTTATCTGGCACTTTTTGCTCATAGGCGCTCTGGCTGAAGAGCTCATCCGCAGAACTTTTCACTACACCCTGTATCCCGCGCTTCATATAGGTCTGCATGCCGATAAAGGCAAGGCTTACGATGCCGATAACAATAACGTATTCGCTCATATTCTGGGCTCTGGAATTTTGCCTTTTCATTACCAGGCTCCTACGGTTTCGCTTCCGGTGTCCGTGTGTGTTTCCGCAACTCCTCCGCCAACGCCGGTAGCAGAAGTAGTTACCCCGCCGCTGACTGTTTGCACCGTAGTCCCTGTGCGGTTTGTTGTCCGGCTGACCGTAGTCTTCTCTGCGTCAAACTGCTCGCCGATATTATCCGTGGATTCGCGCAGTTTCCCCTCTACGCCGCGCTTCATATAAATCTGCATGGCTACAAGCGCACCCACTACCACGGCGATGATTACCGCGTATTCCAGGGTTGATTGGCCTTTTCTCTTATTCATTTTTTCCTCCTTAAGCACAAATTTTATTTAATCCGCTCCTGAAGTAGCCCTTGTCTCCTGATAACCGCTACGCACCTTTTCATGAGAACCGAGAACGCGGATAACTTCTCCGCCTTCTTTGGTCTCCTCTGTATCCGTGTATGCCTTGCTCTCAGTTTCATATGAAGATGCCATATAGTAAGGCTCGTATTGGCCTTGAGCCGTATCGTTCTTCTTAACCTTATCTACGGCATACTTTATGCCGCCCTGCAAGCTCCTCTTTACATAAGTCTGCATTGCCACTGCCGCTGCCACTACCAAAGCAAGCAATATAGCATATTCGGCTGTATTTTGCCCTTTCTTTCCCCTGAGAATACTCATTATACTCATCAGACTTCACCTCCTTAATATGGGTCCAGTGTTTTCCCGCCCCACACTGTTTCCTCGCTTAACTTTTTAGTAACTTTCTCCGCATCCGTTCCTGTGGCAGAACGTTTTGTCTGTGTTGCCGCCTGCGTAACTTTGTAATAAGACAGACCTTGGTCAAAGTTACCACTACTATCCAGCCCGAATGTCTCTTTGGCTTTCGTCGAGCCTATTTGCGTGGTTGTATATTTAGACGTCATGTTCCCTGCGGAATACTGCTCGCCGATATTATCCGTGGATTCACGCAGTTTCCCCTCTACGCCGCGCTTCATATAATGCTGCATGGCTACAAGCGCACCCACTACCACGGCGATGATTACCGCGTATTCCAGGGTTGATTGGCCTTTTCTCTTCATTTTCTTCACCTCCTACTGCTTTTAATAATCATATTTCTGGTAATCATCCACTGCCTGTTTGGTAATCCGGGTAGATTCCCGTGTTACCGTGCCGCCGGTAGCATAGGTTGATTTCTCTTCCGTGCCTGCCAATGTTTCCTGTGTTGATTTGCTGGATAAGCCCGTGGGCTCGAATTGCCCTCCCGTGCCTAAAGTAGTAGCCGCGGTAGAGGTAATACTGGCCCAATTCGTATTTGCGGTAACATCAGCGTAAAATTTATTCGAAGCATCGTGCATCCTTCCCTGGACCCCCCTTTTTACATAAACCTGCATAGCAATGGCTGCCGACACTATCAGGCCGATAAGGATGGCGTATTCGGCGGTGTTCTGGCCCTTTTTGTTTCTTAATGATTTCAACATGTTTTACCCTCCTTAGTAATTAGTTGAGGCTCCCGGAGCTGCTAACTCTTGTTTCCCACTCTGGGTTATGTTTGTCTCATGCCCCCTGGTTGGGCTCTTCGCTGTCCCTGTTAATGTGCGTTCATCTTTAGTTGTTTGCGTGGTATAACTGGATGATAAATAATAAGGCTCGTATTGTTTGGTAGCCCCCAAGCCTGATGTATTGGCAGCCATATCATCAACCTCGCTTTTAAACCTCCCCTGGACCCCCCTTTTTATATAGGTCTGCATGCCGATTGCCACAGCCACTATCAGGCCGATAAGGATGGCGTATTCGGCGGTGTTCTGGCCCTTTTTGTTTCTTAATAATTTCAACATGTTTTACCCTCCTTAAATTAGGGCGATAATAACCCCATCTTGCTTGCTGCGGTCTCAACAGCCCTTGTCGCATCCGTATCTATAGCCTTCGTAACCGCACTCTTAATAGGGCCGGCAGCAAAAACAAGGATTGCCCATACAATCGCTGTCAGCACTATAATGTATTCCAGGATGCTCTGCGCCTTTTTATTCTTAATGTTTATCATTTTCTATCTCCTTTTAGTTATAACTTTCCTGATGCTGCTGTAATAGACCCTGCCGCATTCGTCCCCATGGTATTAACCGCCGGGCTAACAAATTTGGTCGCAGCCCAGATAACCAAAGCTACAATCGCTGACAGCCCTATAATGTATTCCAGGATGCTCTGCTCCTTTTTATTCTTAATATTTATCATTTTCTATCTCCTTTATTTCGGCAACTTTCCTGTTTCTGTTTCAATGGTTGTTTGAGCCTGTTTATACAGCTTTGACAATCCAGTTGTCCCGGATTCATCCTGCTTGGCAAATATGCTTACGCCCGCAGCTATCGCCGCAACAATCGCTACTAAAATAATAACGTATTCTAAGATACTCTGGCCCCTTCTTTTTCTCATTTTCTCACCCCCTTCGCTATTCAGTCGCAGCGGCATTTAGTTGGTTCTGTATTGTCTTCAGGCCTCCGCGCATGCTGCGTTCCACATAAACCTGCATCGCGATAAAAGCTGCGGCTATCACCCCGATAATTAAGGCATACTCTAAAGCTGCCTGGCCTTTAACAAATGTTTTTTTACCGCGCTTTGCGTTCAATTTAATATCCTTCCTGCCGCGCTTCTAAATACACTGTCTCCTGTGCTGGATATGCCTGACAAAAATCCCCCGGAAAGAAGGATTAACCCGGCAATAAGGGCAAGGAGAACCAAGTATTCAAAAGCTGCCTGACCGTTTCTTAAATACTTTTTTAAACTCATTATAAACTCCCCAAAATAAAATACCGAAAGCCCAAGAGGCTTTCGGTAAGCCGGGTAACTTAGTCGTCATGACCCTGAATAAGATAACTTAAATAAAAACTTATTTTTGACGAGCATCGTCCCGTGGCTTTACGCATCCTGACCTCCATCAGGAATTGCTTTTTCGTTGCCGTCTTGTGCATTCAAAATATAACACCTATAATATAGAATGTCAAGACGAATTAGCCGTCTAATGAAAGCGTTTTCTAAAAATACTTCCCGTCTTGTTTTTTATCCCTATTATTTAGGTAATAATCGGGGACAGGCCTCTTAGAATTCTCCGAAATAATCAGAGTAAGGTTTGTCCTCAATCCGGCGGTTGGGGACAGTTCCCGTCTTGGCTATTCCAAAATAGCTGAAGGGATCTGTCTCCAAAATAAAAAATTATGATTGGACATTTATAATGAATCTATTTCTTGATTGGACATTTTAAGGAGATTTTATTCTACGATTTGAACTGAAAACCATAATTTTTTGCCGGTAGAGGTTAAGATTTCTCGCTCATTCATCCTGCGACACATATAATTCAAATCTTCTAAAAAGGCATATCTGTCTGGCAGGCAAAAAACGATTCGGATAAGCTTTTTTTCGGCAATAATCTTGGCTTTTAAGCCATAAAAACGCTCTGCCACGGCAAAAAGGTCATTCTCTGCATAACCTGGAGGAAAAAATGACTGTTTAAGATACAAATCAAGAGAACCCGAGTAATATTTAAAGAGTGTATCAATATTTTCTGGCGCCTCTTTAACCAAATCCGGCATGTCAAAAGATGCCTGAGATACAGCAGCAGTATAGGTAAAAAGCTCGACTTTGCGGTTAAAATCTTGGAATCCCTCTTCCAGATTAGGCCAACGGCTAAGATAGACGCGCATTAATTCTTCATCCGAGATCTCTTCCTGTGGCATATTAGTCAGAACAATAATTTTTACCTGGCCGCCGAGCCCTTCTTTGATAGCGCAACCCCTCCGAGTAATTTTTTGTTTCGTCTCCGGCTGTGACAGCGTAACCTCGCCGGAAGATACGTAAAAGTTTTTCCTTAATCCCTCAAGGTATACCGGTTTAAACTCGTCCGGGATACTTATTTTGCAGAAACGACTGAACTGCCCGGGCCAAAGCCCAAGAATGAAAAAACGCCTCTGGGGCTGAACAGCCCTGATTGCCCCTATTTCTTCCAGTTTATTTCCATATAGAATCAAGCTAGAAACACTCTTCTCTCCGGAATCCGCGCTTAATATAAAGTCAAAGAATTCCCTTGTGGGCGTATCGCTGCCGGGGTTTGAAAAAAGGATAACAGGTTTATTTTCTATGAAATATTTATTTATATAACCCTTTACATTGTTTAAGGTTGCGGAAAAATCATGCGGGAGGTATTGAGAGGACCAAACCGTATGCATTTGACCATCTAAATAAAATACCGACCCGTCTGCCAGGTTAACCTTCATACAGCGCACCTGCCAGCAGGAATCCGTTATAATCTCCAGCATATCGGAGTATAACCCTTTGTCCTGCTTAAGGTTATTAAGAAAAACCTGGCTCTCTTCTTCTGACAAACCCTGTTCTGAGCCGGTTAATAAACTGATATCGCAAGTTAACTGGGACTTCTGATAAAGCTTGGCTGCGTAAAGGTAAAGTAGGGCCTCTGTCTTTGCTAGAATGTTAGTAGTTTCCGGAGGCAAACTCTTTTTAAACCTCTCAGCCAAATGATAGGAACCGGCCAGCAAATAATCCATGGCTTTAAGCAAAACCAAACCTAAACCCTCAACCTCACCCTCATCCTTAACCTTAGCCTCAACCTGAACCTTATCCTCAACCTTAAACTCTAGTTTCTTCTTTATACTCCTCCTGCCTACAGGCAAGCTTAAACCGGCTTCTTTAAATAACGAATTAATGCTTGATTTGGATACCTTGATGTGGAATTTTTCAAAGATAGCAACAGAGAGCCCTCGGCAACTTATATTGGGATTGGATTTTTTAAGCGTTACTATCTGTTCTTTTACCTGTGGTTTTAATTTATAGATTACGCCCATTTTATAGGAGGGTTATTAAAACTGGTTTTAAAATAACACAATTATTACACAGTGTCAATAAAATAGATTGGACAATTTATTGCAGATTATTCGATGCTGATAATATCGCCTTCTTGTGTATGGGTGCATTGAATTGTATTAGCGGGCAATTCAATGGCAAATGCGGCGAGAAAAGATATTGCGGAGAGCCTAAACGGCTTAAGGCAGGATATTATTTTTGTTACCCTGTTGTTATTATCCACAAAGAGCAC
>SBBM01000013.1 GCA_005239725.1 Planctomycetales bacterium
CTTCTCTTTCTTTTATGCTCTTGAATTTTCTCTTCTCAATAAACGCCACTACCTCTTTTATCTCAAAAGGCATCCTCTCTTTCTGGCGCGGCATGATTTTTATGGCATTGGCAAAACTAAGGCCGATATCAAGGATGCTAATCTTTTCTCTGCCGGCAATAACATATGCGGGAGGCTTCCCGGACTTCTGCCAGAAATAATATTTACTCCGGCCTAAATAGAAATGAACGTCAGAAAGCCTTCTTTTAGTCACCCTCAGGTAGCCTTCTCTGATAATATCAAGATATTGGGTGAATCTCTCTATGGCTAAACCATATTGGCCTTCCGCGAAATCTGCATTTGCTGAATAATAGACAGAGTCGGATGAACCCGGGTCCAAATCCGCGGCTAAATCGAACAATTTCTTTTCTAACCTCCTGTCTTTCCTTAACTTCTCCAGCCTTCTCACTACCTCGCCCATAAGCCTCAAGAATTCGGACAACTCTCTGGCATTAGCCTCGTTCTTAACGCAATTGCAGAGGACGATAATCCTCTCTAAATACCCTTTAGGCCTTTTGCCTATATCTTCAAAGTCGGCATCTATTAGTTGCCTAATGCCTTCCCGGGACAGGCATTTTCCGTTATCGGCAAGTTCAGAAAATTTTAAAATAAATGCAAATATGAAACTCCGCAAGGCCTCCTGGTTATACCCTTCTCTCTGGAAAGCCGGCTCTAAATCCGGATATCTGCCTAATTCGAAAAGTGCCCGGCCGTATTCTAAATATTCCTGGCAAGTGGAAGGCCTGGCTGAAGAAATATATAATTTATATGTCTGGTGCGCCCTCTTATACATATGCAGGTTGTCATAGGCAGAAGCCAAGCCAAAATAAGCCCTGGTTATCTTAGGACATAGGTAAATTGCGGCGCGGTAGAATATCAATGCCCTTATATAGTTACGGCTCTGGGAATATTCCTCAGCCTTACGGAAAAAGAACGAAGCCGGGGACGTTCCCCAAAGGGACACCCTTTCGCTGATCGGTGAAGCAGCGCCGTGAGTAGAAATGGGGTCAGTAGAAATGGGGTCAGAACTATTTTTTTCATCAACCGGCGAGGCGGCGGCGATTTGCTTTCTGGAAGAGAAAATGGCTTTAATGAGCTCAAAAGTCAGTTGTTCTTTTGCGGCAATATAGCGGATATCCTGACCAGTTAACCTTGAAAATCTGCCGAAGCCGTATTTCTTTTTCAGGTCCTTGCGGATTTTCCTGAAAGTTAATTGGTTATCTATTGCCAGAAAAAATTGCGGTTCATTTACAAGCGGAGATTCTTCTGCATTCCCAAAAATAATAAAATCAATGATGCTTCCCCTTCGCTTCAAATGTCTCCTTATCCTTGTCTTATCTTCCAGGACCATCTTGACAGCAATATCAGGGCCAAAACCAGCTTCATTAAAATATTGGGTGGCGCCGAAACCTTCCACCACTACAAAATCACTCTTTAAAGCCAAGCATATCTGTCTTAAAAACTCTTCCTTTAATTCATCCTGGTTTTCAGACCTAGACTTAGGCAAGTCCTTTAGAAATTTATGCTCTATTTCGTCTATCGATACTACCCCTATGCTTCTGCATCTCTGAGAGATACCGCCTATGCAGCCATTTCTAATCAATGCGGTTATCGTGGATTTCCCTGTGGCGATAGGACCATACACCGCAATGAGTTTTGTTTCCGGATGCTCCAGCAGATAGCAATGCAATTGTCTTAAGCCCTCTAATAATTTCGGGGACGTTCCCGAAGAGGACACCCTTTCGCTGAGCGGCGAGGAGACCCTTGTTATCTTATACATCTGCAATCTGTGCCAATACTGTTCTTCTTCCGGTTGCGCATCTTTCTTGAGCCATAAGCCGCCTTCCTTAACCAACCACTCCTTCCACTCTTGAGTGATAGACCTTATCTTGAGCGGTACTTCTAAAGGCGGGCCAACCCAGTTTATATTAAATCTACCCTTAAATTCTCCGAGGTATTTTTCCAGATCTCTGTCGGCTAAGCTGCTGATATTTATCAGAATAGAGGCATCGGGATTACCGGGGTTGAGTTTTTCCCCGCCATGTTCAAAGATTTCACGGATAAGACCTGTGCCTCTGTAGGGGTCAGTTGCGTCAGAAGGCATAAAAGGAGGAACCGGGATATATGGTGGATTGACATTGATTAAATCCGCGTATCCGTCCAGAGTCAATAAGCCCTTCCCGTAATAAAACTTTAAATCAACGCCACTTTTTAAATAAGGCTCTATGCATCTCTTTGCTACCCTTAAAGCATAAAGGCTGATATCAGAAACGCTTACCCGGCGCAAATTAGGCAGGCGCGCGGCCAGTGTCGCCGATATCTGCGCTCCGCCGACGCCTATATCAAAGATGGTCTTTATATTACCGGGTTCGCCTAAGACGCCGGGCGCAAGCATCCTTAATATAAAAAACAGGGTATCTATATTGGTAGTCCAGACATCCTTATCCACGCTCTTATCCCAGGAGACCGTAATCTCTTCGTATGCGGTATACCTTCTTTCTTCTTCTAACAACTCAAGCAATGTAGTTTTCATATCTCCGCTTAATCTCTGCTCCAGATACCGTGCAGGGGTAACAAGATAAGAACTGGGGACGGCAATTAACTTTGCCATCTTCAACGCGCTGTAATCAACTGTCCCATCCTTTCTATGGACTCCCGCATCATCCTCTACGCGGGAATAAGTAACCCAGCGCAAATCACGGCTTACTTCAATGTGTAATTTTATGGGATTCGGCCTTAAGGCCGGAAGAACATTAAATAACTCAACAGCCCTGCCTTCTGCAACCGGAATTTTATATTCGCTTCTCTGAATGGTATCCGCAACCGCAAGTAATTTCTCCAATTTCCGCCAGGCACCCCACCCGCGGATAATATAATCAACTCCCACATCAATTAACCGTTGATAATTATAAGCAAACTCTTCGCCTTCTCCCTGCGGGATACCCAGGCTTATACCGCCGTAAAACCTTATCAATTCCACGGTTTCTTTATCCGGCCAATCGTCAAAATAGGCAATTGTGTGCCCGGGGAACTGGCTTAAGATATCGCATAATACCTTTGCGCGACTATAGTTGTTTCTATCGCTGGAATACTTGCCTAAAACATGTTCCTGAGGAATAAGCTCAAGAAGCCCGGCGCCTTTGAGCTGGCGTAATACAACCTGCCTGTTTGAACCGCTGATAATAATCACGGGAATGCCTTTTACTACTAAGGATTTTAGATATTTAACTGCGTTAGGCATCAATTGTGGAGTTTCATTATTTCGTATGCCGCGGCGTATCCTACTATACTCATGTCTGACTTCTTCCTCCGCCCTTCCTGAAAACAAACTTATGGCCCGGATAATCTCTTTTTCCGGCCTATGCACGATATTATTTTTGAACCATATTTCATCCGGTTCTTTTCCTGTTAAATAAATAATTGTCCGGAGGTATTCTTCTTTCCATGAAGGCATAAATAACGTTCCGTGCGCATCAAAGACAGTAAGAACAGGCTTATCTACAACAGGCAATACGGGATTTATTACTTTTACGCCAGCGCTTCTTAATTCGGCGAGACCCATTCCAAACCCGCATTGGAATGAGTCTTCTGACACCGGCGAGGCGCTTTTGTCCGGCGAGGCGGCGGTGGGTTTTCTGTGTAATGTGGAATGAAGCCTGATTCTTAACTTCGAGCCCAAGCCAAATTTATATTGACGCCGATGATTAGTTGTTGTATATTTATTTATAGAGGTGATAAAAATGAGACTTAAAATCGTGCTTGAAAAAGGGGAAGACGGATATATTGTAGCAAGCGTTCCCACGCTGCCGGGGTGCCACAGCCAGGGCAAAACCCAGAAACAAGCTATTAAGAATATAAAAGAGGCTATCCAATTATATTTAACACCAAATCCAAAGGATATTCGCACAGATTCATCCCATAAAGTCCTCAGCCTGGCTGTATGAAGCCGCCATTGCTTTCCGGCAATGAAATTATTCATGTTTTCCTGCGAGCCGGTTATATCAAAGTTGGTCAGCGCGGCAGTCATGTCAAACTTTTTAACCCCGCCAAACAAATTACCCTGATTATCCCCAACCACAGAGAAGTTGACCGTTGGACCCTCAAAGGCATCCTCAAAGACGCGGAAATCTCCATAGAAGAATTCCTTAAACTCTGCAAATAAGGTCCTAAAAGCCACCGGCGAGGCGGCGGAATTTTTGGAGCGATATTCTATCCTGTCCTCACCCGTCTCTTTACTCTCATCCATAAGAAATCTGATAAATCTTAAGAAAGAGGCGCCTTTTTCTTTAAAGGATGCCTCTATTAAAAATCCGCGGAATTCTTTTTCATTTACATCATCGGGATAAGTAGCCACTGCCGCGCTGATGGTTATTCCTAATTCATTTTTGGCTCTATTTCTGACAATATCAGCGATGGCTATAGCAACATTTTTCTCGGTATCGGGGAGTAAAATATAAAATTCGTCTTTGGAGGAACGGTATATAACCGCCCCTCTATCCCAGAGAGAATTCTTTGCTATGCCATCCAACCCGCTCAATACCCTGCCTCCTTCTTCCCGGCCATTCCTTCTATTGAACTCTGTCAATCTATCCACGTCAAACATCACTAAACTCAAAGGATGGGAAGAAGTTGTTTCTACCAACGTATCTATTTTGCTGATTAACGGAGAACTGCCCCGGCCTTCTTCTTTATTCAGCCTGATTATCTTGCGATACAATTTTACAAAAAACTCAGGCTCGCTAATAATCTCATCATAGGCGCTGGATAAATCAATCAATCTATTATTGCTATGCGAGCGCATCCCCGCTGCCCAGAATTTCAGCTCCTTCATCATTCTTCCGGTAAACTCTAATTTATCCTTTTCCAGTATATATACAGGCCCGAAGGCATCCAGGGTGATATGAAAAATTAATCCTGAAGGATCTTTTATCTCCAGGGTATTTATCCCCAATTCGTGGCCTTCCCAGTTAAGATTCTTCACTATCCCGCTATCTCCAGGCACAGCCAAGTCTATATCTTTAGCAGGGATCCTGAAATCTCCCCGGGCGATGCTTCCCGTCAGAAAAAGATAATATTTCTCCGGGGTGGCAATAATCCCCTTATCTCTGTAAACCCTGAATATCTTTACCATATCCTGCATTGCCGGGGTTAATTTTCTCAAGAATTCCTCTTGTCTTTTTATTTCTATTGGCGAAGAGGAAGATTTTTTTATCTTACGATACAGGTCTACCAAGAAATTAGAGCAGGAAATAATTTCTTCATAATGAGTATCCAGGGGGATTAAAATGCGTTTTTTTATCTCTACCTCGCCGTACTTTAAAACATCTTCCCCACGTTTTTCACCCGTAAACTCAATCCTATTTTCCTTTATCTCATAAACCGGCCCAAAGGCCTCCAGAGTTAGTTGAAATTTAAATCCGCTTTGCTGAGATATTTTTCTTATTTCCACCACCATCCTTCCGACCTCCGGAGATAACCTAAGCCAGTAACTTGCCCGCAAGGATACCGCCAAATCCACATCATTGGGAGGTGTTTTAAAATCTCCTCTGGCAATACTCCCTGTAAAATAATAAGCGGTAATAATCCTCTCTTGTTTATACTGCTCTAATATCTGGATAACCTGCTTAAATACCGGTTCAAGCTTTATCAGATATTCTTCTGCTCCAATCGGCGAGGCGGAATGCTTTATATTTTTCTTGACATCTTTTGTATTTCGGATTATACTTATCTCCGAGGTGAGTAAGTGAAGATACGCCATATTGAATGGGATAACTATACTATTTTGCATATTGCCAGGCATAGTGTTGAACCTGAAGAAGTAGAAGAAGTTTGTTTTGAAAATAACCCCTTTATTTTGAGAGGCAGACAAAATAGATACTTTGCCTTGGGGCAAACTAATAGCGGCCGCCATCTTACGATAGTATTTGAATATATAGGAGAAGATAAAGTTAAAATAATTACTGCGCGCGCGATGTCCGAATCTGAACGCCGGATTTTTAAAAGGAGGTAATATCTTATGAAAAAGCACATACCTAAGTTTAAATCCTTGGAAGAAGAACGAAAATTCTGGGATACGCACAGCATTACTGATTTTATGGATGATCTTAAACCCGCCAGAATACAATTTACCAGGCCTAAAAAGAAGCTCATCTCCCTGCGCCTTGATGTCCCGCAGATCAAATCCCTTAAAGAGATTGCTCGCCAAAAAGGGTTGGGGTATCTGTCTCTTATCCGCTATTGGATTAGCGAACGCCTTTCCCAAGAACCCCGTCATCCTCTTGCACATAAAGGATAAAGCAGTTAAATAACGCAGCGGCGAGGCACAGGAGAATAGCTCCTTCATTTCGGAGTAGCTCAAACGGCTCTTCTTGCTGTTATCAATTATCAAAGAATCTGCCTTGTTGAAATAAATCATCTTTATCTGGGTTGCGGTAAGCGAGAGGAATCTATCCAGCTGCTCCACATACAAACTGTATCCTTTGGATAAGGTATTTTCTCTACGCGTAGCGCGGTTAGCCTGCAGGAATAACCGCATATGGGGCATCCTTAAATAACCCAATGCGTCCAAATGCCGCGTAATCTCATAATCCTCAACCACAATCAGTTTTACTTTATGATTCCTGACTTTGTAAATATTTCTATCCGCTCTGTCTATGAGCAAAGTTAAATCGCTTTCAATCTGGGCGTTGCTGATAATAAATATTTCCCCTCTTTTAAGCGCACCCCCTATGCCGTCTTTCATCGCCTCTGCCAGGGTGGATTTGCCTGCGCCGGAACTGCCATCAATAATTAATAAAAACGGCTCGGCCTTAATCCTCCGGGCAAAGATTTCCCCAAGCCTTCTCTTCAGCTCAGGAAGCGCGCGTTTTGCCGGGCGCACCCTGGGGTCATAAACAAGCGTTGCCAGAGACCATAGCGGGTGAATCTTCTTTAATCCATTCAATATCGGCGATGAAGAATCTTCGGCATCGGTTTTCTGCCCCTCAATATATATAATATGGCCGCGCAGCGTTACCCCCGGCCCTTCGGTAACCCAGAAGGATTCCTCGCTTTTTATAATCTTGAAACCTGTATTTCTTACGAGCTTCTCCAATTCTATCCGGGGTATTCGCTTATAGAGATGTGCGGTCTGCTTGCTTTCTTCGGCATCTTTTATAGGCGGATATGTGGTAATCATAATTTTCCCATTTAGCCGTAATGAAAGACCTGCCTCTTTTAATGCCCTGGGCATATCCATATTGCCTATGGATTCAGGAAATATCACCAGGTCAAATTTCTGTTTTTTAATGAATCCAGGAAGCTCATGTATATCGGCGGCAAATACATTTTTCAAGCCTTTTCTTCTGGCGACCTCGACCATCTCCGGAACAATGTCTATTCCGGTTACTTCATTACCGGCTTTCTCTATTTCTATTTCCAGCTCCGCCCGGCCGCAACCCGCTGATAACACTTTCTTGCCGCTTCCAATATTGCGCGCTATCCATCTTCGATAAGCGGGATTCACCGAAGCGTGGGTGGCCACCCCTTTCCCCATCCAGCCTTCCAATCCTGCTCTTACATACATTGCGTAGGCATCGGGAGTCATCCCTCTGGGCACGACTCTTTCTTCAGGGCGCAACTTTATCGGACTGGATGCATTCTGGCCTTCTATTTCATAAGGCACGGCGGGCATCTCATAGAAAAGTGCGGCTAAATCGGAAAACCTGTCTTTTATTCCTGAAAATACCTTTGTGCTTCCTGTTCCCTCATAGACTATAATTGTCTTGCGCTTTTTAAAGGCTTTTTCAATCTCTCTTTTCAATTCCGGGTAGTACGTCCCTCTTTTTAAGATATGTATCCTCTGAGGGTCTATGGCATCTCCTTGCAAAAGGACTAGATTATCTTTAATCTGGCTAATTTTCCCTAACTCCCTCAACAATTCTCCGGCAAACGACGTCTTGCCTGAGCCTGAAGGCCCATCAATAATAATAATTACCCTCCTGGCAATATGCTCTTTAATAAAAGCAATTATCCGATTAATATCTTCTGATTCCGGC
>SBBM01000009.1 GCA_005239725.1 Planctomycetales bacterium
AAGGGAAATGTTTTTATCAGCGTGAGGAATGAAGATAAGCGCAAGGTCATATTCATTGCCAAGAAATTAGCGGATTTAGGGTTTAGGCTATCGGCAACCCGGGGCACGGCTTATACCCTTTCCCAGAGTGATTTGGATGTTACCGTTGTGCCGAAATTATACGAAGGAAGGCCGCACGTTATTGATAAGATTAAAAATGGAGAAGTAAACCTGGTTATAAATACTCCGGCAGGAAAGGCCACCAAGCAGGATGAGGCGCAGATTCGCTCAAGCGCATTAGCTTATAATATCCCATTAGTCACGACTATCTCCGGCGCAGAGGCAACGGTAAACGGCATTGAGGCATTGATAAAAAGGGAATTACAGGTTAAGTCTTTACAAGAATATCACGCAAACTACAATAGGGACACCCAATAATCCAATCGGAAGGGTGTCCCTATCGGGGACACCCTTTGCTTTGGCTGGATGGGTGTCCCTCAGAGGAGGTTGTGATGGCAGGCGGTAAATCAAGACCAAAGAAAGATAAAAGCGTTAAGGTTTCAGGCGGGCAGGCAGTAAAGACAGGCCAAATCCTGGCAAGGGGAGTAACTAATTACAAGGCAGGCCGGAATGTGAAAGGCATAGGCACGCTTCAGGCGCTTTGCGATGGAAAGATTCTTTTTTCCCGCAAGAAAACGCGGCTCGGTAAGGCCATGACATTTATCAATGTTGTGCCCAAGGCATGAATGTAGATAAGGCGAAAAGATATTCTACCCTTAAATATACCTTATCTATCATAGATACAGTTTATTTACTTCTGCTTCTCTTTTTATTCCAGGGGACCGGCGCCTCAAAATCTTTAGCCCAAGGTATTTCCGTCCGCGTACCCGGCCAATGCCTGGTTATTCCCGCCTATCTTTTAATAGCGTATATCGGCTATCTTCTTCTGGATTTCCCTCTCAACTTTTACCGGTCATTCGTCATAGAGCATAAATTCTCCTTGTCTAACCAGAAAATCTCCGACTGGGTGAAGGACCAGTTAAAGGTAGCGGGAATATCCTACATTGTCAGCCTCTTGCTTCTCGAGGCCTTTTACGCTATTCTCAAAAATTACCCTTATGCCTGGTGGCTGGTTGTTTCGCTGGGCTGGATTTTTTTCAGCCTCATATTTGCCAGGCTTATGCCGGTAATAATTATTCCCCTGTTTTTTAAATACAAAAAACTTGCCGATGAATCTTTAAGGCAAAGGATTATAAATTTAGCGGATAAAATGAAGGTAAAAATACTGGATGTCTTTGAGATAGATTTCAGCAAAAAGACATTGAAGGCGAACGCCGCCTTTGTGGGGTGGGGAAAGACCAGGCGCGTGCTTCTGGCCGATACCCTGAATAATAAATATACCCACGATGAAATTGAGGCAATCCTTGCCCATGAGTTTGCGCATTACCGCATGAAGCACCTTTTAAAACTCATACTGGTGAATTCTTCTGTTACTTTACTGTCATTTTACGCGGTTTTTAAAACGGCTGGCTACGCACTTAATATCTTCGGCCCGTCTTCATTGTCGGATATCGCGGCATTACCGGTTATCCTGATTTACTTTTCGTTAATCGGTATACTCCTTGGGCCGCTGGAGGCCCATATATCGAGGAGGATGGAGAGAAATGCGGATATGGCGTCGCTTAAAATAACCGGCCTTAAGAGTGCCTTCATTTCTATGATGGAGAAGTTAAGCGCTCAGAATCTTGCGGATAATAATCCTCATCCTGTCATCAAGTTCCTTTTCTTTGACCATCCGCCAATCGGCGAACGCATCAGGATGGCCAAAGATTTTAAGCCCCTAAATAATCAAGGATGATTTTTGCGGCGCGAAGGCTTGCCCCTTTTTCGCCGAGGAGGGGTTTGATTTTAGCGAGTTCTTCTTTTGTTTGTCTTGCCGCGGGAGGGTTTTTGATTATTGCCAGAGCCTGCTCCGCTATTTCTTTGGGTTTTGCATCGGATTGTATAAATTCAGGTATTATTTTTTCCCCCGCGACAATATTGGCCATTCCGATATAAGGCACTTTTACCTGCGGACGGTAGAGGAGGTAATTTAAAAGGTTCATTTTATAGATTATACAAAATGGGTTTTGAATCAGCGCGGCCTCAAGCGTTGCCGTACCCGAACAGACAAGAGAAAAATCGGCGATGTTCAGGCAATCATAGGTTTTTCCTTCGATAATCTTTATATCCAGCCCGGAATTTTTGATTATCCGGCTGTAAGTTTTTAAATCTAGAGAAGGCGATTTGGCAATAACAAATTGGGCGTTTCCCATTTCCTTATTAATCAAGGCGGCGGCTTGAACCATTACCGGCAGGATATTTTTTATTTCGGATTTACGCGAACCCGGCAGGAGCGCGACCGTCGTTTTAGCCTCCGAAAGCCCGCACCCCCTTAAAAATTCCTCTTTTCCCATTTCCGGACGGGCGATGTCAAGCAGGGGATGCCCTGCAAATTCGCTATCCACGCCGTATTTTTTGTAGAATTCCTCTTCGAATTTAAACAAGACAATCATTTTATGGATATACCTTTTTATGGTTTTTATCCTGCCCGGCCTTGATGCCCATACCTGGGGGCTGACATAGTAAATAACAGGGAGGGCTTTATTGATTGCCTTTGCCAGCCTTAAGTTAAAGCCGGAAAAATCAACCAGGATTAT
>SBBM01000015.1 GCA_005239725.1 Planctomycetales bacterium
AAATCATGCCGCGCCAGAAAGAGAGGATGCCTTTTGAGATAAAAGAGGTAGTGGCGTTTATTGAGAAGAGAAAATTCAAGAGCATAAAAGAAAGAGAAGGCTGGGTAAATAGTTTATCAGAGGCTTATGTGCAAAGAAAGTTGCTCGTAAGAATCCGTGATTTATTAACCGAGAGGTATCAGAAGATGCTAAGAGATAAAGACGCCAGCTCTTCCCCGTTAGCAGAGGAGGCTGATAATGATAATTCTCAATCCGGGCCGTGGTGGAGCGCAGGGGGAGTGGATATTGAGGCTTTGGATTTGGCGGACAGGATAAGTGGGCTTCTGGTAGGAAATGCGGAATATTGGTTAATAGAAGAAAGCCGCGGGGAATTGTTTAGATTGATAAAGAAATCCTTAAGAGACAGGAAAAGTTTGAATTATTTAAAGGAGTATCTAAAAAGATTTAAAGATTACAGTTATGATAAAGGTTATTTTAGCTTTGTTTCAAAATATCTCCTTCTGGAAATCGAAATGTATCCTCAGCCAAGTGATTGGAATAAGGCATTCCGCAGAATAAAAATAGAAAGGTTATACCTTCAGACCAAGAATCTCTCTGAGCAGATGAGAAAAAAGGGGTTATATCACAGCGCCATACTCTGCTCTCAGCTGGCATTAGTTATCCAGTTCAGGCTCAGAGACGAGACTGATAGCGAGGAAATCCAATCTTTGAGCCACCTTATAAACGCCGACAACCTTAAAGCCAGAGTTATGAAATATATCGAATCAGTTAAGAATCCTGCTCTGGAAGAATTGGCCAAGCATATGAGGTTATCCAGGGAGGATACAGTTTCCCTCTTAGACGATATGGCCAGAGACGGAAGCCTGCGTAATTCTTCCCGCCCCATCAATCAAGCCAGTTCGCCGATTTTAATTGGCACGCAAAACGAGCCCGGAAGGCATTTAGAGATTCCCTGGGACAGGCGGCCTTTTATTGCCGGGCTGAAGAGCCAACGCCGGCTTGAATATCTAATGGAACTGCATCAGATTTTAGATTTAAAAGGGAAATCTACGGGGCTTTATCCGGGCGCAGGAGGGAATGCCTCGGACTTCTTTCTGGCTACAGATGCCTCCGCGGGCATCTTTGTGGATGTCTTTCCTTTTGGCGGCATTGAGGATTTAAAGGAGGCCGATATCCAGGAATTTAAAGAGGAATATTTTTACCGGAGTAGAGACGATGGCCAGGGGGCCACTTTTATTCCCACCCCTTTTCTTGAGCTTATCGGGAAGACAGTTGTTCCTCTCTTCTGGGAACTTGAGGGGATAGGGGCAGAGAATATCCGGTTCAGGAATATCAGAGAAGGTCTTGATGAGGTTGAATTTTCTTGGGCCTACCTGAATAAAGATATGTGCAAGCGCAAAATAATATATTTCTCCCGGCTTCTTATAAGCGATGATATGTCCTGGCCCGAAGAATTAGAAGAGTTGCTGAGAAGAAAAATTGATTTCTACTTCCAGCGGGCAGGCTGGGGTTGGGATGCAGGTTCTTTAGAGAATATAAAAGGGCTGCAGAAGAAAATAGTAGAGGGCCTGAAAGAAGAAGGTTTGATTATCAGCGATGTTGATTTCTTAAGAGGGAGCCCCTATATCAGAGGGTTTTCTTCTTTACCTCGTCCTGGCCTGGAAAAAAGAGGCATATTTTTTGGCTTCCAGCCAAAAGATGACGAAAAAGATTTTTCCCGAAATATCTATCTCTGGAGAAAGCAAGCCTCCAGCCCGGTGTCACTTAAGATACTGGAAGCAAGAGGAATTAAAGAGGATTTATATCTTGCCCGCGATGATTTGTTAAGCCTCTTCAGGGAGTCAGCCGAAAAATTTTATCAGATAAAAAGAGAAGGAGGCCGCCGGCATATTGAATTGGACAGGATAGTGGTTAATTTTGCTATCGAGTCATTAAGGTGGTTAGCTGAAAAAGGAGTTTTTGCGGGGGATTACAGCGTTATTTATCCTTTTATAGGCACTGATATAACCCCGGCATTATTTGCTTGGTTTCTTAATATCCACAATGATATATTGTCAAGCAACTCAAATCAAGTCAAGCAATTCATTATACTATGGCAAAATCCCGCCGCCTCGCCGATTAGCGAAAGGGTGTCCCTTTCGGGAGCTTCGCCCATTGATAACTCTGGAGACAAAAGGGAGGCCAAGAAGATAAAGTCATGGCACGAGTTTGCCTTTAATCTAATTCAGAAAGGCAATCCTGCTCACGCAATAATGGTTCTGCAGGAAATGAGAAATAAAATCCAGGACCATGACCTTAGAACAGAAAACTTCTTCCTTTCCGGATTAGCCTGGTATTATTTAGGCTCGTCCACCGAAAGCGCAGCGGATTTGATGACCTCTTTAGATTATTTTGAAGTAACTCTGGATCAGGTTAAGGATAGAGAGGGCTTTGACTGGATAAAAAAGAATACTTACCTCCATTTGGGTTTAGTAAATACGGGGTTAGGATATTCCAACACCGCTGTCCAATGGTTTAAAAGAGCGATTTCGGAATATGGCCGGGACGAAGAAATCTTTACAGAAGCAAATTTAAAAATAATAGAAATTTCCAAGGGTATTCTTTCTTTACACCAGGAAAGAATAAAGGCTCTCCTGTCAATGGGGGTATTCTATTTAAAAATAGATGACGCCGAGCTGTTTCACCGGGTATATTCTTATTTTGAAAAAGCCAAAACAGAGGAGTCGCATATCTCCGAGCCCTATTATTATTTAGGTATCCTCTGGTATAAAATCGCGCAAATGCCCCGGCAATTAAAAGAAGAGATTATTTATAGTCTTAAGGCAGCGCAAGATTCTTACTTTCCCGAAGAAAGGCTGGAATTGTTGATATGGGCAAGAGAATTTATTGAAAAGGCCAAGAGGTTATTTATAAACACGCCCCATCCGCAACTTTACCTGCATTCCCGTTATATGGAATACCGAAGTAAATTAGAAGCGCAGCTAAAGATGATAAAATCCGAAATTAGTTCTCTCTCTTCTTCGCCGATTGGAAATAATAGAATCCCTTCTTATATAAGAGCACTTTTGTTTGATATGGACGGGACATTGTATGAGAATGAGGATTTAGATACCGGTTACGATGAATTAAGGGCCGCCTTTATTGCCGGACGTTTTAATATAGGCGAAGAAGAAGCACAGCAATTATTCTTTAGAACTAAAGAGAGATTAAGTCAGGAAAAACTGCGAACCGCAACTTGCTCTGAAGCCCTGATTGAGCTGGGATTAGAATTGAGAGACTGGGAAAGATACAATATCGAGAAGATAAATCCCAAAGACTATCTTAAAGAAGATATAAAACTGGGGAATGCTTTAAGCAGGTTATCTCAAAAATATATCCTGGCATTGGTTACCAACAACAACCGTATACAGACAGAGAGGACGCTGGAGGCATTGGGAGTTAAAGATTATTTCCCGCGCCTCTTCAGTCGCTGGGATACGCAAATAAGCAAACCTGACCCCGAAGTTTTTAGAATAGTGGCAGGAAGGCTGGCGCTAAAGCCCTGGTTTTGTATGTCCATAGGAGATAAGGAAGAGACAGACGTGTTGCCGGCGCGGTTAATTGGCATGCAAGCCAGAGTAATTAAGTCCGTAGAGGATATTTATGAGTTAGGTTCGTCTAGTCCTCTAAAAGGGGCCGAGGAGGTGAAAGAGATTGAGGCTGCCTGGGGTATTTTCTGGAAAGGGAGGCCTGCGATGTATTCTCATAATTGGTATAAGCCGTTAGAGGGTTTTGTCTTGAGGGAAGCGGAAGAAAAACTTCTGGCGCGAAAAGATAATAGCGCCGTCTTAAAGGCAATCGACTTAGGCTCTGGCGATGGTTATCTGGCCTGGTTAATCAACACCAGATTTAATCATATAGCCAGTCAGAGATTCAAGAGGAATATAGAGGCATTCAGCCTGGATATTGCAGATATGGATGAAGAGCAGATATATAATGTTGGACGGCATATAAAAAGGCCGATGGAAGCGACAGGGTTTCCAGATGAAGCCTTTGATATCGCAATCTCAACCTTTGCGCTAGATTATATCAAAGATAAAACCAAGGCAGTCAAAGAAATTTATCGCATTCTCAAGGATGACAGCAAGGGGATATTCTTATTCCATTATCCCTGGTCGAATCATTCTACAGGTTTCAAGCAGATAAAAGATGACCTGGGAAGGTTTATGAATTCTTCCGGGTTAAGAGAGGACGTTAAAGAAAGGGCTTCGGCGGTAGCTCTTCTTTTTGAGCCTTTTGAAAATATGAATGAAATAAAAACTCTCTTTGAGCAGGGGGGTTTTTCTGACATTCAGATAGAGCATATCTACACAAAAGCGGACGATATAAATATTGCTTACGGAGTGAAGGTGATAAAATCCGCCGCCTCGCCGGTTAAATATTTACGGGAATACCTCCATTCCTTTATGTTGTCCATGGTTATCTCGGGAATGCTTTGTTGCGGAGATACAAAATATGCCGAAGGTTGGTATTCAGATGATGTTGATTATTCTTTTACCACTCTTGACAGTGATTACAATGAGACCGGGACGTATTATCATCCCTCAAAAGAACAGAGGGAAAAAGTTGAAAAAGTAAAAACCCCCGAAGAAATCATTGCCGATGCCATTGCAGAATGCGATAAAAAAATTAAACTTAATCCGAATGCCGCAGATTCTTATTATCAAAGAGGGCTTCTTCACGCTGCTTTAAGAAAATTTGATAAAGCAGAGGGAGATTTGCTTAAGGCAATAGATTTAGACAATATTTTTGTTTCGTCATTAATTGGCCAGTTGAAATCCGAAGACCCGGGAATAAGGTATATTGCCCTTTTAGTCCTTGGGGAAACACAAAATAAAGATGCTATCGGGCCGATTATCAATGCTTACAATGTTGAGCAGGATATGTATATCCGGCGTGTTGCTGTTATAGCGCTATCCAATTTTGAAGAAAATGAATCGCTAACTCATTTATTCCTTAGCGCAATCAATGACACCGATGCTTTTATCCGTAGAATAGGTATGATAGAATCAGCTAATAGGAAATTTGTTGATACTATTCCTAATAATTTTGGTGATTTTGCTAAACAAACTAACTTTATTCATTCGGCTGTTCAGGTTTACCAAAATGATACTGATAATTTGACGCGGCAGGCGGCGATATACGCGGTGGGCGTTAAAATTAACGACCATCCGCTGGCTTTAAAAACGGTTAAGGCCGCTTTAAATGATAATGATGAACTGATCCGGCAGACGGCAGTAATCGGATTAACTAATTTAAAGAACGGGAATATAATAGATATTGTTAAACCTCTTGTATATGATAAAAGTACGCTAGTCAGGAAAACAACTGCATGGGCATTAGGTATGTCAGGCAAGCCCGAAGCAATGGGTCCGCTTAATATACTTAGAAAGGACTCTGAGCCGCTTGTACGTCAGATGGCTATCGGTGTATTTACGAATATACCCAATGCACCATTTTCTGATTTAACTCTGCATTTATCTGACCCCGACTGGCAAGTGCGCCATACAACAGTGGAAGTATTAGGTATATCAAATAATCCAAAATTCATCGAACTGATTATGACAAAATTGGAGGATCCAGCATGGCAAGTGCGTTATACAACAGTGCAGGTACTCAAGTCATTTAACGAACTCAAGCCTCCCGAACTAACTAGTGCTAAATTAAAAAATGAATTTCCACACTTTCATCAATCAACAACGTATACGGCGGGTTCATCTAAAAATCTTGCATACGATGAGTCTAAAATATTAAAAGCAGTTGCTCCCTTGACCACCGATCCCGCCTGGCAGGTGCGTCAGAATACGGTAACGTTTTTAGGGAAATTTGACCAACCGGATATTGTCAATTTGCTTGTGAGAAAGTTAAATGATGATTCTGATTCAGTTCGCGAAGCAGCCAAATTTTCTTTGGCACAAAAAATAGTAGATAATTTGGCATTATTAAATACCTATCCGCAGTTGAAAGAATTGCAGCCGTTTATTGATGAATATAAAAATCAAAAGGGAGCTATTTTTCTTGTATATGAAGGATGGGATGACAAGAATCCTTTTGCTTCAGTTCGTAAGCCCGGGTGGTCTGAAGGGCTTGGTTTAAGCAATAACATAAGCCGGATAAATAAATTATCAGGTGGAAGAATTGAATTTAGAGAAGGAAACTGGTCAGGAAATTATATCTTTAACGCCCAGGACGTAAAAAATATCGCAAAGGATATTTACGATACATGGAAAGAAGCAGAAGAATCTGGGCGAAGTTTTTATGTCGTTGGCAATAGTTATTTTAACAGAGTTGGGCCTGTAGCTTTTGAATATGCGCAAAAAATGCATAACAACCCAATGATAAAAGCAACTCGTTTTATTAGTACTGGTTTGGTTGAGATACCCAAATTTATGGATGTTGAACGCATAAAAGAGGTGTCTATTGAAACTCCGCTTGTCATCGGTTCTTTCGGAGATTCATATTTTATGGGTTCTACAACCTTTAGGAAAATCCCAGGTGTTGAATACATAATGCTCCCTGACGTTAAACATGCAGGGAAAGGAGGATATTTTGATCATCTGGATTCGGTTTCTGCTATTATAGGTGCAGGGGGGTATAAAATTCCGCCAATGATAAGAATAGACCAAATGCAGAACCAATTTATGTATAAACCCCAAGGAGGATATCAACCGGGAAAGAATGATTTTAAAAGTATTGCGCCACCGGATTATTGGAAAAAGCAACAAATCCCTATGCCGAATGAACTTTTCAAGATGAAATCGCCCATAGAACAATATACGCCAAAACAAAATCAGTTGCCGATATACAATAATCCGCCGCCTGTTTACAAACCATATACGCCACCGATGAAATGGAAATAGGAGAGAGAAAAAATGAAAAATCCGCTCGGAATAACAATTTTTGGAATAACCAATATAATAATCGGATTAGTTAATTTATTCGTTTTATTTATACCATTTTTATTAGTATTTTTCGGAGCAGAAGGTGCATCTAGTGAGTTTTGTGGATTTATAGATTGGTTTTTTTCTGTTATTCTAGGTATGCTTTCTTGGATAGTTATTTATATATCTTCTTTATTTTTATTTTGGTCAGGTATTTCGATGTTAAAAATGAAGAACTACGCCAGAAAACTTGCTATACTTTCAAGCAGTGGAATTATTTCAAGTATTTTTATTTGGATATTATCTCCCATCATAACTTCAATTATATATCATAGGTCTGACTTAAATATTGATTTACTAGGGCACATTATTATTTTTTCATTTTCGCTATATACAATTTTATTAATAGTATATCTTATGAATCCTCAAGTCAAAAAACAATTTAATGATGAAAATGTAAAATTGCCATTTGTAAAACTCATTTTTATTATTCTTAGCTTGTTGATTATCCCTTTAATTTGGTCACCGAACCGTTAATGATGGTATCATGCGTGGTAAGTATGTTTTTTAGTGAAACAGCTATGTTTTTATCCACTCCTCATATGCCGCCAGCGAAATGGAGGTAAAAGGAAAAAATGGATAAACGATTATCAGATAAATGGGCAAAGATTAATGTAATCGCGATAGGCATATTCTATATTGTATCGGGAATTTGGGAATATTTAGTTGGGCTTACTCAAGAAGAATCAATATCTTCGGGTGTTTATTTTCTTTTGGATATTTATCGCAATTATGCAATAAATCTCGGGTTAATTACTATTTTAATCGGCATATGTTTATTATTTAGAGCTAAATTAATTAGATTAGCGGCGATTATCTTAGCTTGGTGGAATTTGTTTACTGTTCCAATAATTGGAATATGGTGGCCCATATACGCGATATCGATTAAAAAATTTTCAATAACTAATTCATGGTTTGCATTATGGATATATTCAATCATTTTAATTTTTATAATGACCGCTGTGCGCCTTTACATTATCTATGTATTAAGCATGCCTAGAGCAGGGTCTATATTCTTGAAAAAAGGCTGGAAGAATACATAACAAAAGCGGGGAAATATCTATAGAATATTCAATGATAAAAGAAGGATTTTCAGGTGAAAATGTAAAATTACCTTATAAAAAGCTGGCAGCTGTTATATTAATACTAATCTCTGGGATAGGGTATCTGATATCAGTATTTAGTCGGTAACCGCAAAAGGGGATACTTTTGAAAGAATGCGTTGTTGGTGGAAGAAGTACAAAGAATGTGCGATAAAAGACAGAATATCAGGTGGCTGATGGATAAGGAGGCTAGTGTTAATTTTAGTGGGAATAATTCCGCACAGTTTGACTGTAAAATAAGCGACATAAGTTTGAGGGGCGCAAGAATTTGCGTGCGGGAAAAATTGCCGAAACCGGCAAAACTGATTCTTAATATAAATAATCCTGCAGGAATTGATAATTTTGACGCCACAATTATTTGGGAGCAAGAGGCAAAAGCCTTTGTGGGAAAGGGACACTTCCTACAGAACTTATTGAGGCGCAAAGAGAAAGAAGGAAACGGCCCTATGAAAAAAAAGGTTGAAATTAACGCAATAAATGATAAAATAGAAAGGAGGTGAAAGCATGGAGAATATGAATTACGATGATCAGCGTATTTTTGCCCGTTTCCCTGCCAGGTTCCCCTTAAGGTTTTTGGATGTGGATACCAATATGGAAGGCGGCGCTGAAACATCCGATATCAGCGCTAAAGGGTTGGGTCTGGTAACCAACGGACATCTGCAGCCAAACAGCTCACTTGAGATGTGGCTGCATATACCTGATCAAGGTGAGCCGCTTTACGCCCGCGGAGAAGTGGTCTGGTCAAAGATGGTTGAGCCCAATAAATACAGGAGCGGCATCAACCTGGATAAGGCAGACCTCATGGGCTTATCACGTGTCTTAAGGGTTCTCAGGAAGTCTTGACATCGGTAATAAAGCCTTGACCAGACTCTAGCCTCGTGTTAACTTTAATGATTACTTTTTTAAAGTAATTAGTATCGTTTTTTGTCGTTATGTGTTACTGCATTTGAATGAGGGAGATTATGAAGAGTTTCTTGCGTTATTGCCTGGCAGCTTTGTTGATTTTTGGAATTAGCGCTCTTTACGGATGCGCCTCTAAGCAAGAGAATAAAACCGTAATCATAAATATCTGGCATTGGATGACGGACAGGCAGGCGGCATTTAAGGAATTAGCCGCCAGGTATGAAGCCAAAACAGGAGTTAAGGTAAATTTTGAGCTTTACGCCCCTTCGGATGCTTATACCCAGAAAGTCCGCGCCGCAGCCCAAGGAAATAACCTCCCTGATATATTCGGCGTCCTCGCAGAAAAAAAAGATTTCGCTTCGTTTATAAAAGCCGGGCACATCCTGGATTTGACTCCTTATATGGATGCAGTTGACGGAAAGTGGCGCAGCAGTTTCTTTGCTAAGGCCCTGGCAGTAAACGAATTTCCCGAAGGTAACAGCTACGGCATAAAGCCCGGCGTGTACGGCGCGCCGATAGATATTACGACCATTCAAATGGTTTATAATAAAGGCTTATTTAAGGAGTTAGGGCTTAATCCCGATAATCCCCCGTCAATCTTTGACGAATTATTAAAAATAGGCAGGAAAATAAAAGCAAATAATATGCAGGGCCTGGTGTCGGGCTGGGCAGAGGTCTGGATGATTGACTGCCTCGCCAATAATTACGCCTTTAACATTATGGGTGAAGAAAAAGTCTTGGATACGCTCAGAGGCAAGGTTTCTTATAATGACCCTGACTGGGTTAAGGTTTTTAGCGTTTTTAAAGAGATGCGGGATTCGGGCGTACTGGCAAGCGGCATAGTTACCATGATAAACAAAACTGCCGAACAGCTTTTCGCCAACGGCAAAGCCGTGTTTGCCTTTAACGGCTCCTGGTGCGTTAATGTTTATAAGGGGATGAACCCGGATTTGGAGTATGCCGCAATGCTTCCGCCAAAGGCGTCGGACAAATATCCTATGGCCATCTGGGGTGGGGCAGGTTCATCTTTTATGGTTAATGCCCGCTCGCAAAATAAAGAAGAAACAGTTAAATTTTTGAAATGGTTTACGGATAAAGAGCAGCAGGCTTATTTGTCGGGGGTTACCCAGAATATCCCCGCGAATAAGGATTGTTTGGGCAGTATCCCCGGAACCCTGGCCCAGTTTGCCGATGATATGGAGCTTACCACGCATCCTAATATCTGGGGCATATGGGAGTTTCCGGTGGTAACCGAGGCGCTTGACAAGGGTATTCAGTCAATTATCATCGGGGAAAAGTCCCCGGAACAGGTTGCATCCGAAGTAGCAAAGATTAAAGAGAGAGAAATGGCTAAGAAGAAGAATTAGCGCGCATGAAGCTGAAAGCCGTCTTAGAAAATTACGTTTTTGTCTTGCCAGCGGTTATAATATTCTCCATATTTTACATCATCCCTTTTGTCTGGGTTTTTCAGCTAGGGCTTTATGAGTGGGACGGTATACTCCCCACCAAGCTCTTTGTCGGTATAAATAATTTTAAAGAGATAGTCTTTGAGGACCCTGCCTGGTGGGGGTCTTTGTGGAATGCGGGGTACATTACCTTAATCGCACTTACCTTCCAGAATGCACTGGCATTTTTGTTGGCCTGGGCATGCGACCGCGAAATCCGCATGAAGAATTTTTACCGGATGGTATTTTTTATTCCGCCGGTCCTCTCGGAAATCGTCGTGGGCATGGTCTGGCGTTTTATCATTAACGATATTGACGGCGCCAATATCATCAACCGGATGTTAGCTGGCATGGGATTTCCTGATTTAGTGCATAACTGGCTTTCTGACCCAGAGACCGCACTTACTATGGTTGCGCTCGTACATTCCTGGAAGGGTTTTGGCTGGGGATTTTTAATATTCTTAGCGGGCCTGCAAACCATCCCGCACGAACTTTACGAAGCTAGCCGCGTTGATGGGGCAAATGCCAGGGAATCATTTAAGAAAATTACTATTCCTTTAATGATTCCGGTAATGGTGTTAGTCGCGATACTGACAGTTTTAGGCTCCATGCAGGTATTCGAATTGATCCTCGGGCTTGTAGGCGGAGAATTTGCCGGGCATACCTCTGTGCCGGCGTTGAGGATTCTGGCATCGATGCGCGTGTCATCCAGGTTCGGTTATGCCTGCGCACAGGGGATTAGTTTCGGTCTTATACTGGTCATAATCTCGTTTATCCAATACCGTTTCTCGCATAAGGCAAGGCAGGCGTCGAATTAGAAAGTGAGGTAAGTTAGAAGTTAGGAAGGATTTGGATGAAAACAGCCGTATATTATAAGACAAAAAAAATCACTATAAACGCGTTGATCCACATATTCCTGCTTACGATGGTAGTTGTCTGTGTGTTTCCGCTTTTGTGGATGGTTTTTTCCAGTTTTAAAACGCAGGAAACGATATTCAGGGATGCATCGCTTATTCCCAGGGAATTTCATTTTGAGAATTATTGCCTTGCCTGGCAGCAGGGGGGTTTCGGGAGATATTTTTTAAACAGCATACTTTATACTGCCTCGGTAGTAATCGGCATAATTATCGTCTCATCTCTGGCTGCCTATGCATTTTCGCGCTTCAGGTTCCCCGGGAGGAAGATTTTGTTCATAATATTTATGGCGGCGATGATGATTCCTGTCCCCGGCAGCTTTGTTGCGCTATACGTGCTTCTAAACAAATTACACCTGAGGGATACCCCCTTTGGTTACATTTTGTGTATGATTAGCGTGGGCCTTTCCACAAGTATATTCTTATTAAAAACATTTTTTGACAAAATGCCGAGAGAACTTGAAGATGCGGCGCGCATCGACGGGTGTTCAAAACTAGGAATCTGGTGGCATGTGGCGCTCCCTTTAGCCAGGCCAGTTTTGGCGGTTGTGGTAGTATTTAATGCGTTAAATGTCTGGAATGAATATATCCTGGCTTTGATTATTTTTGACTCCCGCAAGTTTATGCCGCTGCAGGTGGCGTTACAGACATTCCGGGGAGAATTTGTGACCAATTACCCGTTATTGATGGCAGGCCTTACCATAACTGCTTTGCCAATAATATTAGTGTACCTGTTGATGCAGAAGTATATTGTCAAGGGAGTAACCAGCGGCGCGGTATTCGGATGAAAAGGCGGTTTTAATATTGCTTACGTTGAATGTATTTGTTATAATACAAATCCGTCTTTACCAATCGGGTTTAAAAAATGGAGGTTAATTAATGGAACAGACACCCGGCCAGTTAAAGCATCATGTTACGGCCCGCGAAGACCGTATTTCTATTTTTCAAAAATTCATATACAGTATAGGCGCATTCGCTAATACTGCTCAGGCCGCCTTTATCGGGCAGATGGTCATTGTTTTGAACCTCGGGTTAGGCGTCAATCCTGCGCTGGTCGGCTTAGTAGGAGCCATCCCCCGCATTGTTGATGCCATATCCGACCCTATAACCGGTTATATTTCGGATAATATCCGCACCCGCTGGGGCCGCCGCAGGCCGGTTATTTTCTTCGGGGCTGTTACCGGGGGGGTTTGCTTCGCTTTGATGTTCCAGCTGTTTAAGGGTCATAGCGAAATGTATTATTTCTGGTATTTCATGGTATTCCAAATCCTCTATTTCATCGGATTTACCTGCTTCTCTATCCCGTGGATTGCCTTAGGCTATGAGATGACACCGGACTACCATGAACGTACGCGCCTGCAGGGGGCCAGTAACCTTGTCGGCCAGTTGCCCTGGCTTATTGCCCCCTGGTGCTGGGCAATTATGCATAACCAGAACTGGTTTACGGATATTGTCCATGGAGGTCGGGTTCTTTCACTTATCATCGGGAGCATTATCATAGGTTTTGGAATTCTGCCGGCAATTTTTAATAAAGAATATTTCCATAAACTGCCAAAACCAGACGTCAGAGGGCCCTGGAATGTGACGAAAGACTTCTTTAAGGGGGTTACTATTACTCTTCAATGCAAGCCTTTTGTTAAGCTCTGTTTAGCCACGTTATTAATCTTTGGCGGATTTATGCTTGCGTCCGCTTTTACTATCTACGTTGTTTTCTTCTATGTTTTTAAGGGGGCAGGCGTACTCGATCAAGCTTATGCCAGGGGGGGGCAGCTGCTCGGCTGGTATGGGACATTCAGCGCTCTCTGTACGCTGGGCGTTATTTCTTTAACCACATGGCTCTCTACTAAAATCGGGAAAAGAAACACTTTTTTTATCACTATCCCCCTTTCAATAATCGGCTACGCCCTGAAATGGATAGGATATAACCCGGCCTGCCCCTATTTATTGTTTATTGCCGCACCTTTTATTACATTCGGCTTAGGGTCGCTATTTACCCTTATGAGCTCCATGGTTGCTGATGTTTGTGACTTTGATGAACTTAAAACCGACACCCGCAGGGAAGGCATGTTCGGAGCTGTTTATTGGTGGATGGTAAAATTAGGGCTGGCGCTGGCATCAGTCATCTCAGGATTCCTCATCAATGCCACCGGTTTTCACCAGGAATTGGGCCTGGCCCAGGCACCCGACACGTTATTATGGATGAGGATATATGATATCGGTATACCCATTGTAACTTCTGCCGCTGCCATTTTAGTCATTATGACTTTTGAAATCTCGGAAGATAATGCGTATGACATCCGCAGCCAGGTCGAAAGACGCAGAGGAGAAAGACGGGCAGAAGAAAGGCGGGTAGAAGAAGAAAGGCGAAAAGAAGAAAGACGGGGTAGGGATGAAAAAATTGTGTAATGTTATTCTGATAGCCGGATTGCTTTTTACATTACACTTTGCACATTACACCTTACACAAGACTTTCGCTCAGGAGACTCTTTCTTCCAGCGAGCTGATTGCCAGGGCCTGGGCAGCGCACGGCAAAAAAGACATAGAGACAACTTTCAAATACACTCAGGAGTGCATTGAGCTTTATAAAGACCGGGCGGATAAGGAGCAATCGTCATTAAAAGCCCTTCCGAAAGCCAAAGATGAAATTGAGGCAGTGCAGTCCTTAAACGACGTGGCTACCGCTTACTTTATCCAGGCTGAAAGCCAGATGCGCCAGCAAAAATTAGAAGAGGCGAAGAGGATTTTTAAAATAATTATTGACAACTACTATTACGCCCAGGCCTGGGACATGCGCGGCTGGTACTGGCAGGTCGCCGAGGTATCCAAGCAGAGCATCAAGAAAATAGAAAGCGGCTCCATTGAGCTGGAGCAGAAAAAAAAGGTAAGCCAGCTTGCCACAAAGATAACCCTTTATGACCCGGGCAAAGAGGATTTTATTGATTATGAAAAGTACGGCGAATTTAAAGATATAGGGACAAAGGATTACAAATATATTATCAAAGACCAGGAAGGCTTAAGCGTAGCAGCGGGCGAAGGCGTATATCCGAATACAAGTTCCGTAAGGTTGGACCCTGAATTTAAAAAGGCGCAAGGTGAAAACAGGCTTGAAGGAAACCAGTGGGACTTCCTGCATTCCCCGGATTTAGAAGCCGCATTCCTGAAGTGGGCGACGGCATCTGAACCCCAGGGGGTAAAACTGTATTATACGGGCTTAATCCTTGAAAATGCCGGTTTAATAAAGCAGGCTATTAAATGTTATTATGCCGCCGTTGTGCATTTCCCGGGGAGTTATGGCTGGACTTATTTTAAGACCCCCTGGTATGTGGGGCAGGCAGCAATTTCCCGGATAAACTTTCTTTTACGCCGCAACCCCCAATTGGGGTATAGGCTGGTTGACGCCGACATACATATAATTAATGGCTATGATTTTCATGTGGCAAATGATATTGTCGTAACTAACCCGGGTAAGTTTGTAAAGGTAGACCTGCTTGAAAAATTGAAAGCCAAGCCTTCCCCGGAATCATTAAATATTGAAAAACGCTTAGGGAAAGGCAAGGTCCATTTAGTAAAATACGAGGGCGCCGGATGGCAATTAATAGTGGATGGGAAGCCTTATGTTATTAAAGGTGTTACTTACGCGCCCACAAAAGTAGGCCAATCCCCGGATGAAGGCACATTGGGAAACTGGATGGAGGAGGATTTTAATAATAACGGCAAGGCCGACGGCCCTTATGACGCGTTTGTGGATAAAAACAAAAACGGCGCCCAGGATGCGGATGAACCCGGCGTAGGGGATTTCCAACTGATGAAAGACATCGGCGTAAATACCATCAGGTTATATCACCATCCCCAGAAAGTAAAGAAAGAAGTCCTGCGCGATATGTATAGCAATTACGGCATACGGGTAATAATGGGTGACTTCCTGGGTAAATATACAATAGGTTCAGGCGCTCCCTGGAGCCCGGGCACGGATTACAATAACGCAGAGCACAAAAAGAACATGATGGAATCAGTAACAAATATGATCCTGGAGTTTAAAGATGAGCCGTATATATTGTTTTGGGTCCTGGGTAATGAGAATGTTTATGGCTATGCCTGCAATGCCGATAAGGACCCGGTAGCATTTTTTAAGTTCGCCAATGAAGTTGCTAAACATATTAAGTCCCTTGACCCGGAGCACCCCGTTGCCATAGCTAGCGGAGACATTGTCTATCTTGATGTATTCGGGAAATACGCCCCGGATATAGATATCTTTGGCGCCAATGCTTACCGTGGGAATTCAGGCTTTGGTTTTCTCTGGCGCCAGGTAAAAAGGGAAGCGGACAGGCCGGCATTTATTACGGAGTTCGGCTGTTCCGCATATTTTGAGGGTAAGAGCCTTGACACAGGGGAGGAGTATCAGGCAGATTACCATCGTGGCTCCTGGGAGGATATAGAAAGCAATATGGCATTTAAAGAAGGCAGCGGTAATGCTATAGGCGGGGTGGTCTTTGAATGGGTTGACGAGTGGTGGAAAGGGTATGAGCCGACCATCCATGACAAGAAGGGGACATGGATAGGTCCGTTTCCCGACGGGACAATGCATGAGGAGTGGCTGGGGCTTACGGCTCAAGGCGACGGTAGGTTAAGCCCGTTCCTGCGGGAATTACGCAGGGCGTATTATACCTATAAGAATCTATGGGGGTAGAGAAAGTAAATTTTAACTTTAAGCGAAGGAGGTGTTGGGGATGAAAAAATTAATAGTTGTTGCAGCGGTAATGTTTTGTTTTACGGCCGCAGGCTTAGCAGAGGAAAAGGCTGGGGAGGCGCCTGCGCCGAAGGAATTTGTGGTATATAAGGACAAAGGCGCAAAAGAAAACCACTATGTGCCTTCGGGGTGGATGGGGGATTACGGTGATTTAAAATCTAATGATCAGGCGGTTGATAACCCTCACTCTGGGACAACCTGCATGCAGTTTACCTATACTGCCAAGAAATCCCAGGGGCAGGGCTGGGGAGGGATTTATTGGCAGAACCCGGCGAATAACTGGGGGAGTAAAAAAGGGGGTTTTGATTTAACCGGCATGACAAAACTTACCTTCTGGGCGCGGGGCGCAAAGGGCGGAGAAAAAATCCAGAAATTTGTCGTCGGAGGGATAGAGGGCACCTATCCTGATTCGGCAAAAGTGGAAATGGGGCCGCTTGAATTAAACGATACCTGGAAACAATATACACTAAACCTCGTTGATAAAGACCTTTCTTATATTAACGGCGGTTTTGGCTGGACAATCACAGCGGATTTAAACCCCGAAGGCTGTGTTTTTTATCTTGATGATATAAAATTTGAGGCAGATACCGCGATGAAAGCGGAAGGCAGGAAACAGGAAGGTATGCCTTTCTATATCTATGCCGACAGGGGCTCAATTGCCAACCATTTTATTCCTTCGGGATGGATGGGAGACTACGGCGATTTGAAATATGACGGTAACTGGAAGAGCGACCCCTATTTGGGCGATACCTGCATTAAAATAAGCTATTCCGGCCAGGTAACTCAGGGAGCGCGCTGGGCAGGGATATTCTGGCAGAACCCGGCAAATAACTGGGGCACGCAGGACGCAGGGTTTGACCTTTCCAAAGCCGCGAAACTTACATTCTGGGCGCGCGGTGAAAAAGGCGGAGAGAGGATAGAGGAGTTTAAGGTCGGCGGTATTATGGGCGAGTATTCCGATTCGGATACCGCCTCCATCAGCCCGGTTATCCTGAATAAGGAATGGACGCAGTATTCAATTGATTTAAAAGGCAAAGATATGTCCTATATTATAGGCGGTTTTGCCTGGTCCACAAACGTTGACGTAAACCCCGAAGGGGCGGTTTTCTATCTGGATGAAATTAAGTTTGAATAAAGATAAGCGTTTAGCGTTTAGCGTAGAGCGTTTAGGAAATAACCTTTATGAAAGACGGTTTTTCTATACGCTATACGCTATACGCTATACGCTACCTTTTTTTTGCCTTCTTGCCTTCTTGACCGGCATGGCTGCGCGGCCGAAACCGGCAGTTTATATTAACAGATTGAAAAACGGCCATTACCAGTTAATGGTGGACAATAAGCCTTATATTGTGAAAGGCGTTTGTTATAACCCCATACCCATAGGTGCAAACCACGA
This sequence comes from Planctomycetales bacterium, assembly GCA_005239725.1. GTDB lineage: Bacteria > Omnitrophota > Gorgyraeia > Gygaellales > Profunditerraquicolaceae > SBBM01. The sequence continues at coordinate 17,489 of SBBM01000015.1, forward strand.
ATACGATTGGTGGTCTGCTCCGTATAAGCCGTGGCTTAGCGACGGAAAATTGATGCAGGAGATGGGTATAAATACCGTAAGGATTTATAAGGTAGGGGAAAACCCCGAGAATGTAAAGCAGGTGTTGAAGGATTTATATGAACTTTACGGCATACGGGTGGCATTGGGTTCCTGGCTTGGTTTTTGGGAATACCCCTGCCCTCTTTACGGAGATAAAGAATTCCGCGAAAGGGTTAAACAAGAAGTCCTGGATATGGTTAGGCTTTACAAGGATGAGCCGGGGGTGCTTTTTTGGATTTTAGGCAATGAAAATAATTATTCCTGCCTCGGCCGGATAAATTACTGGACCACGGACGAAATAGATAAGGAAACCGACCCCCAGAAACAGAAATTAATGCGCTTTAAAATCTACTATTCGTTTGTCAATGAGCTGGCAAAAGAGATACATAAAATTGACCCCAACCACCCGGTTGCCCTGGGTAACGGCGAATTGATAGGCTTGGATACCGCAAAGGAATATTGCCCGGAGGTGGATTTGGTCGCTTCTATTATTTATCGGGGAAAAACCTTCGGCAGTCTTTTTAAGTCAGTGAAATCTATTTTTGATAAACCGGTTGTCCTCTCGGAAATCGGCGCGGATAGTTACGACGCATATTTACAAAAAGAAGACCAGAATATGCAGGCATTTTTCCTGGAATCGCAGTGGCGCCAGATTTATGAGAACCTGGCTAACAATAAAGAGGGGGAAGGTAATTGTTTAGGGGGCATAATATTTGAATGGACGGATGAATGGTGGAAGCACAATGACGCTGACCCCCAGAGCTGGTATGTGCATGACGCAGGTTCAAACTGGTCTAACGGGAGTTATTATTTTGATATAAAAGCGCCCAATAATATGAACATGAATGAGGAGTGGTTCGGTATAGCAGGGTTGTCCGCCGATGAAAAAGAGGCAGGCATTGACAAGCGCACCCCGCGCAAGGCCTATTATGTGCTAAGGGAGTTCTGGAAGAAGCCGGATTTAAAGTCTAAAATTCAAGAGCCGCGTCCGTCAGGCAGGGAAGCAGCGCCAAAAATTTTCGGGCAGAAAGTAAAATAAATTATGAAGAGAGCCATAGTAATATTTATATTTTTTGCATTTTTTACGAGTTACGAATCAGGAGTTAGGAGTTACGGATTGTTTGCTCAGGACGACAAGTTAGTTTCTTTAAGCAAGCAGATTATTGAAGCGGATAATAATGCTGAATTATCCGGGCCTTTTGCAGAGTTAAAAGACTATTATTTTAACGATAATAAATACCCGGAGTTCGTGGATTTTCTAAAATCCTTGGGCCAGAAAAAGGAGGCGCTTGCGCCGTTTACAGATTATTATATTGCGCTGGCGCGTTTTAACCAGCTCAAGTATCTTGAAGATAAGCAGCTTTGGGAGGAGTATTTTAACCAGGGCAGCCTTTATAAAGACGAAGTAACCCTCGCCGGGCAAAAAGCCGTAAGCGCTACGGCTAAAGACAGCCCGCTCCATATTTATTCCAGGCTTTTATTGTGGGAGTTCCATAAACACCAGGAGGA
>SBBM01000023.1 GCA_005239725.1 Planctomycetales bacterium
GCTGAGAAAGCTTTAAAGGATTGCGAAAGATTCCTTGAATATACCAAAACAAAACTGCCAAAATAATAAGGATTATATGAATTGCGCAATTTACACTAGAGTCTCTACCGACAATCAAGCCGAAGTAGAATTCAACTCTTGTCAGGCCCAAGAAGAAAAAATAAAATCATTTATAAATAGCCAAGAAAACCTTTTGGTCTTTAAGGTATATAGTGACGCGGGGTTTAGCGGCGCAAACTTAGAAAGGCCTGCCCCCCAGGAAATGCCAAGAGATGTGCAGGAAAACAAGATCGATACAATTATCGTCTATAAGATAGACCGGCTCACGCGCTTGCCAAAAGATTTTTATGCTTTAATGGATATTTTTGAACAATATAAGGTAGATTTTCTTTCCATAACGGAAAGATTTGATACCTCTACCCCATCTGGCCGCTTACTTCGTAACATTATGCTTACTTTTGCCCAGTTTGAGCGGGAGCTTATCAACGAAAGAACTAAAGACAAGCTTTTAGAGCGGGCGCAAAAAGGTATGTGGAACGGTGGCGGCATTCCTTTTGGTTATAAGGTTGTTGATAAACGATTAGTGCCGGATGAGCAAAAAGCGCAAAAATTAACTGAAATTTTTGCGCTTTTTTCCGAAACCGGCTCATTAGCTAAAACATACCGCATCTTAAAAACCAAGAAAGTTTTTAATGATAAAGGGCAACCTTTTAGCAAAACTCATCTACAACATGTACTAAGAAATATTACCTATGCCGCCGGAAAACTTAGATACGCCGGCAAAATTTATCAAGGCTTGCATCAACCGCTTATCTTGGATGATCTGTTTAATTATGTCCAGACGTTATTCCATGAGAAACAGCAAAAGCGATCAGTATACAAAAATCGCCTTCTTGCCGGATTAGTCCGATGCGCTGAATGCGATTCAATAATGACACCGACGCATACAAACAAAAAACCTAGGCAGCAGTACCATTACTACAGATGCACAAAAACATACAGGCAAGATTGGAATGTTTGCGCTACACAACAGGTTAGCGCTGATAGGCTGGAACAACTGATAATAGAGAATCTCAAAAGAGTTTCTTTAGATAACAATTATATTGATAGTTTGATTTTCAAGCTTAATTTTGATGGCTTGCGTGCTCACCAGGGACTCGAACCATCGGCATCATGCTCTCCCATTGACCCAAAAACAGTCCAGCAGAGCCTTAAAAACTTGGTAGAATACTTAGAAAAGGCAACTAAAATTGACCGGGCTTTAGCCCTTAAAAAATACATTAAAAATATTATTTACTCAAAAGAAACCATCCAAATAAATATGCTTTGTCCTTCAATAGGTTGCGTTGGACAAAGCATTAAAAATCCCGACCCCCTTTTAAATAGAGCGGTTTGCGGCCGGGCGGCAGCGGCCGCAAACCACGAAAAATTTCCGTGCTCCCAAACAAAAATGGCTACTCCTAGCAGTAGCCATTCGTTAAACTTGGCTGCCCCGCATGGACTCGAACCATGATAGTCAGATCCAGAATCTGAAGTCCTACCGATTAGACGACAGGGCAAATCTATTACTTTCTTACCAAAGATTCTTCCTCATCCAAGTGTCGGCTTTCTTAATCCCTTCCCAGGTATTCTTTACATCCTTGGGCATGCCTTCTGCCACGCCGGTTACAATACCCTTGGTAGTTTCGCAACCTCCGACTAAAACAATAAAGGAAAGCAAAACAGATAACAGCACTATCTTTTTTGCAAACATCCTGCCTCCTTCCGCAATGGGCGGAACACCGGCCGATCCGATTAGACCGGGCGTTTAATAAATTTACTCAATCGCTCTTTCGTGCGCTCTTTGCCTAAATAATAAATTACTTCGAATAGCCCCGGGCCGATAGTCTTTCCGGTAAGCGCCACCCTTATCGGATGAATTAATACTTTTGCCTCAATATTCAGCTCTTTAACCATCTGCCGAAAGGCCTCTTCGATAGTAAGTATATCAAATGTATCCAGGTCGTCTAGCCTTTCGATAAATAACTTAAATTCTTTTGACAAATCCCTGGTTAAAAACTTCTTTTCTGCTGCCGGGTCTATGGGGACTTCTTTTAAAAAGAAAAAATCCGCCCAATCCAGGAAATCATTCAGCACGGTCAGGCGAGCCTGGAATAATTTTACCAGACTGACCACATAATTTCTATCAAAATTCTCCTTATCGATATAGTCTTTTTCTGCCAGGGCCGGAATCAGTTCATCGGCCAATCTTTCCGGGTCTTCTTTCTTAAGATACTGATTATTCATCCAGTCAAGTTTATCCAGGTCCAATACTGCGGCAGTCTTATTGATATTCTTCACATCAAATAATTTGATAGCCTCATTAATATCAATTACTTCCCGGTTCTCGCCCGGGGCCCACCCTAAAAGCAAGAGGAAATTAACCAGTGCCGCGGAAAGATATCCCATTTGGCGGTATTCGGATATCGCGGTTGCCCCCTTTCTTTTGGAGAGCCTGCCGCCTGCCTTGGCTAATATTAAAGGCAGGTGCGCAAAATAAGGGACGGGTAAACCGAGGGCCTGATAAAGAAGAAATTGCTTGGGAGTATTAGAAATATGGTCATCACCCCTAATAACGTGGGTAATATCCATAGTATAATCATCTACCACGCAAGCGAAGTTGTATGTAGGCGTTCCATCAGACTTTATCAAGACCTGATCTTTAATTGTCGAGGTGTCAAATTGGATCTTACCCCGGATTAGATCATCTATAGTTATACTACCCGGTGTAACTTTATAAATAATGGCTTCGCCGGACTTACCTTCTAGTTTTTGCGTATATGCCTTGCCATCTTTTAAAAGTCGCTGGGCATATTCCTGATAAAGATTAAATCTCTGGCTCTGATAATAAATCTCATCCCACTCAAACCCCAGCCACTTCATACTGTCCAATATTTCATCCAGGTATTCTTTCTTTGAACGCGCGCTATCGGTGTCTTCTATCCTTAAAATAAATTTCCCGCCTTTGGCCCTGGCGTAAAGCCAGTTAAAAAGCGCGGTGCGGGAACCTCCTATATGTAGATACCCTGTGGGGCTGGGAGCGAAGCGAACCCTTATCACCATCCACCTCTTTGTGAGCGTAGTCCTGAGCGCAGCCGAAAGACAAACCTAACTCTTATCATTTATTAATCCTATTCCTGCGCATAGCGCCTTCCGGTTAATCTCAATTAAATCCTTTTTCCCCTGCGGCGCCATATCCTTAATTACCCGCAAAATATTTTTTTTATCCAGGACCTTCTTTCCGGCGATAAAAGCGCCTAAAGCCACTACATTGGCAACTTTGACATTGCCTAATTTTAAAGCCGTGCCTGTAAAAGGCAGGCCCATAATACGCGCCTTAGCGCTTACCTTCCCGGTAACTAAAGAACTGTTAAAGAGCAATAACCCGTTTTCTTTAAGCCTTGGCTTAAACCGCGATAACGATAGGCCATTCATGGCAATCAAGGTATCGGCCTTTTCCACATAAGGCGAGCCGATTTTGCGGTCGGATATTATTACCATACAATAGGCGCTACCTCCGCGCACTTCTGCCCCGTAAGCAGGGAGCCAGGTAACTTCCCTGCCTTCTCTTAATGCGCCTTGAGCCAGGATTTTTCCGAGAAGCATTATACCGTGCCCGCCTGCGCCGGCAATTATAATCTTTTCTCTCATTTAATTCTCCTCAGCGGGAATTCTTTCGTCATTGTATCCCTTATCCAGGACATCGCCTTTTCAGAGGACATCTCCCAATAGGTCGGGCAGGGAGATAGAATCTCAACCAAAGAAAAGCCTATATTATCAATCTGGTTCTGGAATGCCTGTTTTATCGCCCTCTTTGATTTCAATATTTCTTGAGGGTTATGCAAAGATACCCGCTCAACATATTTTACAGCCGGTAATGTTCCTAATAAAAGGGAGATATTTAAAGGGTACCCCTGGAAGCGGACATCTCTGCCTTTAGGTGTCGTGGCTGTCTTTTGCCCAAGAAGGGTAGTAGGCGCCATTTGCCCTCCGGTCATCCCGTAAATCGCATTGTTAATAAATATCGCAGTGATGTTTTCCCCGCGATTAGCCGCATGTATGGTTTCATTTGTGCCGATAGCCGCCAAATCCCCGTCTCCCTGGTATGTAAACACGATATTATCCGGCCTTACCCTTTTTATAGCCGTTCCCACAGCCAGGGCGCGGCCATGCGCTGCTTCAGTGCAGTCAAAATTCCAGTAATCATAGGCGACTACCGCGCAGCCAACCGGAGCAACCGCGATGACTTTTTCCCTGATATTTAATTCGTCTATTACTTCGGCGATTAAGCGATGGGCTAGGCCATGCCCGCATCCGGCGCAGTAATGCGTAGTTACATTCTTTAAAGATTCCGGACGGCTAAATATTTTTTTCATTGATTTTCCTTATTATCTCTTCTCCCGTCGGAATTCCGCCTCCGCTGTGGCCGATAAATTCGACCTTTGCCTTACCGCAGCAGCTCAAGCGGACATCGTCCACCATCTGCCCATAAGACATTTCCACAACTAAAAATCTTTTGCGCTGGTCGGCTTTTCCGGTGAACCGGTGAAAAACTTTTTTAGGAAACGGCCATAAACTTATGGGGCGTACCAGGCCTATTTTTTTGCCCTTTTCCCTTAAATTATCAACTACGTCACGGCAAACCCGGGCCATTGTCCCATAAGCAACCAGAATAATTTCAGCATCATCTAAAAATGATTCCTCCCAACGTTGCTCGTTTTCTTCAATTTCTTTATATTTTTTCTGCAACTTGAGATTAAACTCTTCCAATGCCCCCTCTTTCATGTAAAAAGATTTTATTACGTTCGGCTTTCTGCCTTTACACCCTGTCAGCGCCCATGGTTTTTTGTAATTTTGGATTTTAGATTCTGGGTTACGGACTTTTTTGAGGGGCTCCATCATCTGGCCTAAAGTTCCGTCGCCCAGGACAATCACGGGATTACGATACTTGTCCGCCAAGTTAAAAGCCAAAAACATAAGGTTGTATGCTTCTTCCACAGAAGAGGGGGCAAGGACAATAGAATGATAATCTCCGTGCCCTCCTCCGCGGGTAGCCTGGAAATAATCCGACTGGGCAGGGGCAATGTTGCCTAAACCTGGTCCGCCGCGCATCATATTTACAATAACTGCCGGCAGCTCTGCCCCGGCGATATAAGAAATCCCTTCCTGTTTGAGGCTCATGCCCGGGCTGGAAGATGATGTCATTGCCCTTTTCCCTGCGGCTGAGGCGCCAAAGACCATATTAATTGCCGCTAATTCCGACTCCGCCTGAATAAATACCCGGTTTAATTGCCCGCTTCGGGCAGGCATATGTTTCGCCATATAGGCAATCAATTCATTCTGCGGGGTAATGGGGTAAGCGGCATAAAATTGGCATCCTGCCTGTATTGCTCCTTCTGCAACCGCCTCATTGCCGGTCATCAAGATTCGTCTGTTCATTATCGTGAAGCGGATAGCGGATAGCGGATAGCGGATAGAAAAAATTTGAACCTTCTATACGCTCTACGCTAAACGCTACACGCTATTATTTATACACCTCAATACAGCAGTCCGGGCAGATGACCGCGCACATGGCGCACCCCAGACAATTGCCGCCCTTTTTAAACTCTACAAAAGTTATTCCCCGCTTATTCATCTTTGTGCCTGCCTTTATCGCGCCCTTCGGGCAAACACTAACACACAATAAACATCCCTTGCATTTTTCTTTGTCAATCGTTATCCTTGGCATAAATATTGCTTAATCTTGGCGGAAATCCCTTTTGAGTCCAGACCGTATTTTTCTAACAATAAACCTCTTTTACCGTGAGTGACAAATTCGCAGGGCAAGCCGATTTTGATTGCCTGCCTATCTATAGCCGCACAAACCGCCTCTCCAAAACCGCCGTCTAAAATCCCTTCTTCAAGCGTAAAAATAAATTTTGACTTTGCCGAAATAGCTTTTAATAAATCAACGTCCAACGGTTTTAAAAACCGGCTGTTGATTAAACCCCCTGAAAACCCTTCTTTTTCCAGCAATTTTATTGCCTCAAGCGCAGGGATAACCATGCTGCCTAAAGCGACTATCGCAAAATCCTTTCTTTCTTTTAATAACTCTGATTTCCCCAGTTCAATTTTGGAATTTGGAAATTGGGATTTGTTTGGAATTTTATCCTTGGGATACCTTATCGCAACCGGCTTATTTAAATTTAACGCGAATTCAAGCATGTCCTCAAGCTCCGGCCCGTCTTTAGGGGCCATTACAATCAGATTAGGGATACCCCTTAAAAATGTCAGGTCAAATATCCCCTGATGCGTTACCCCGTCTTCTCCCACGACACCTGCGCGGTCAATAGCAAATACTACCCCTAAATTCTGCAATGCCACATCCTGGATAATCTGGTCGTAGGCCCTTTGTAAAAAGGTAGAATAAACCGCAACAACGGGCTTAAGGCCGGCGGCAGACAGCCCTGCCGCAAAAGAAACCGCATGCTCTTCGGCAATACCGACATCAAAGAACCTCTCCGGGTATAAATCCCGGAATTTATCCAGACCCGTGCCTTCCGGCATGGCCGCGGTTATAGCAACAATCTTTTCATTTTCTTCGACTAATTCTAATAATTTTTTGCTAAAAACCTCCGTGTAAGTCAGGGAATCTTTAGATAAACCTTCGCCGGTTGTAATCTCAAAAGGCCCTACCCCATGGAACTTTACCGGGTCGTTTTCTGCCGGCTGATAACCTTTTCCTTTTTTGGTAATGACATGCAGTATGCGCGGGCCCTTGATATTAAGTATATTCTTTAATGTCGGCACCAGAATATCCAGGTTGTGCCCGTCGAGTGGCCCGAAATAACGGAATCCTAATTCCTCAAAGAATAGGCCCGGGACAAATAAACCCTTTAAACCTTCTTCAAATTTATTGGCGATTTTTAAGAGTCTGCTCCCTTTAGGCAGGCGCGCCTGCAACGACTCCCTGAAACGGTTATATAAAGGCAAGGAGATTAACTTGTTTAAATAATTGCTTAACGCCCCGACATTGGGGGCGATACTTAATTCGTTGGTATTTAAAATAACCAGTATATCTTTTTTGAGGTGGCCGGCGTTATTTAAACCTTCAAAACATATTCCGCCGCTTAAAGAGCCATCTCCGATTACTGCCACAACTTTAAAATGCTCTTCTGCCGGCTTATCGCCCCTGGCACAGGCAAGCCCTAATGCCAGTGATATGGCAGTTGAGCTGTGCCCGGTAGTGAATATATCGTATGCTGACTCCTCCCTGCAGGGGAATCCGCTTAATCCGCCGTATTGCCTTAAGGTGTCAAACCGTACATTCCTTTCGGTTAAGATCTTATGGGCATAGGCCTGGTGTCCGACGTCAAAAATTATCTTGTCGCGCGGCGCATCCAGGCAATAGTGCAGGGCGATTATAATCTCCACTGCCCCCAGGCTTGAGGCAAGGTGACCTCCGGTAGTCGACACTACTTCGATAATCCGCTGCCTCACTTCTCCGGACAATTGATGCAATTGCTCGAGAGACAGTTTTTTCAGGTCCTGCGGGGAATTTACGGATTCTAAAAGCGTCATTTCTCTTCTTTTTCTTGCGATTCGCTAAACTTATCCAGGGAATATTTGCCGTCTTTTTTCATTAACAATTCCACCTTACGCTGAGCCTCGTTTAATGTCGCAGAACAACCCTGGGCTAATTTAATGCCCTCTTCGTATTTCTTCAGAGACTCCCCCAGAGTAAGTTTCCCGCTGGCTAATTCTTCCACGATTTTCTGCAGCTTCCTCATATCCTCTTCGAATAGTTGTTTATCTTTAGCCATTGTTTACCTCCTTCAATGAGCGCATAACTTATGTCGCCCTTCGTGCTCCAGGGGGGTAAATTCAGACAACCAGTTACGTTCACCTTGTTCCTTAACTGGCGTCTTCATTTACCTCCCTGACAGAACTGAGAAAAGAACCTTTGGCCAATATTGTTTTTACCGAATCGCCGGGTTTTAATTTGTCTGCCTCTCTGATAATTGCCCCGTCGGGCATAAGCATAGTCAGGCTGTAGCCGCGCGATAATATGGAAAGGGGGCTTAGGGTCTCTAATTTTTCAATTAAGGATTTGAACTTTTCTTTTAACATATTCAAGAAATGCGCTGCATTTGAATTTAATGCGTTAACCAGCTCATCAAGCAGCTGCTGCTTTTCCAATAGCCGGTCTAAGGGGCTCTTGAGCATATGCCTTAAAGCCACAAGGCCATGGCGCAGATCAGCAATAAACGTTGAAAGTGAAGAGTTTAACCTGTATTTATAAGTGTCTATCTGAGCAAGCAGCGCGTTTTTCTTATCCACGATAACCTTGGCTGCGGCTGACGGTGTTTCCACAAATACATCCGCCACAAGGTCGGAAAGCGTAACGTTTATCTGATGGCCAACGGCAGAAATCGTAGGTATTCTGGAATTATATACTGCCCTGGCAACGGCCTCTTCATTAAATGACCAGAGGTCTTCGAGGCTACCCCCTCCGCGGCAGATTATGATTACATCCACTTCCTTTCCCGCAAAATGCGGGATCCCGCCCTCACCTTCATTCGCTTGGCGGGAATATTTATTAAAGTCTTCGATTGCCTCGGCTATCTCCCGCCAGGCGCCCTCGCCTTGCACCCTTACCGAGCGTATCAGGACATCTACGCAAGGGGCGCCTTTCTTAAGTATCTGCAATATATCCCTCACTGCCGCGCCGGCGCTAGAGGTAACAATGCCAAGCCGAAACGGCATAAGGGGAAGCGGTTTTTTATGTTCAGGGGCAAACAGGCCCTCTTTAAGCAACCTGGCCTTTAACTGCTCAAAAGCCAACTGCTGCGCGCCCACCCCTTCAGGCTCAATCTTTTCTACGATTAACTGGTATTGCCCGCGCGGAGAGTAGACTTCAATCCTGCCGAAGCATATTACCTTAAGCCCGTCTTCAATCTTAAATTTAACTTCGCGATTGGCGCGGATAAACATCGCCGCTGCCAGGACCGAAGCTTCATCTTTTATGGTAAAATAAAAGTGGCCGGATGTAGCTACTTTAAAATTAGAGACCTCCCCCTCAACCCAGACCTCTCTGAATGTGTTCTCTAAAACTACTTTTATATCGCGGGTAATCTCGGATACCGTATAGATGTGCCTGGTTTCTACCATAGCATTTTAATTTGCACTTGAGCCGGCAGGCTCTTGCGGTGCTTCCTTTTTCGCAGCCGGCTCTGCCTGTGCTTGTTTCGGCTGTTCCGCAGGCGCAACAACTTCAGGCGACGGCTCGGGTTTAATCTTTAGAATAATCAAGCTCACCGAATATGGCTCTAGTGTTAAGGCTTCCTGATAAATACCGGCGGGAGTTATCTCTTTTTCTTCCAGGGGGTTAAATTCGCAATTGGCGCTGCAGAGCGAACTTACAACATACCTTTCATATAGATAATTTTCTTTTAAATTTTTAAAGTTTAGTTTTATATTCCGGCTGGATTCCCTGAATTTTGCGGCCTTGTCATTTAAATCCAGCGCCTTCTTTAATAACTCCTTTACTTTTCTGCTTAAAGGCAGCCTTGCGATATCCACTTCCCGGCGGATAATCTTATCCAGTTTTTCAGACTTGATAATGCCAAGCAAGGGCCTCCTTTCTTTTTCCGCCAATAGGGCGATTTCCGCAGAAAGGGAATTCATAAAAATTCCCGGGTCAATGTAATTATAAATCAATACGGCAAGGCCGTCGCCCGTCTTCGTGGCAATCCCCCCGCAGAATTCATCGTTAAGTTTAACCTGATACATATCATTTCCTAACCTTTTTAACATCCGGAGGACATGGTACGTTGCCTTCGCCCCCCCCTTATACCCCTTGGGGTCCTGGTCAAACCAGAATATGCCGGTATTCCTTGCTACCCCTTCTTTATTTTCTTTGAAATCCTCCAGTGAAAAAAAGAGCTGATAATCAATGTCTGCGTCGTGCATATTCTTAAGGCGGGCAGGGATGTAACTTGCCGAGATAAAAGACTTCTCCTGCCTTTCCGGCAGAAGATTGGCGCCGCTATCATAATTCCATTCGTCTATTACCAGAGGGATATTACTGTCGAAGTTAAAGTAAGCAAGCCATTCCCTGATAAGCCCGACTGCCGTCTTATTATATGCGGTAACCTCTTTTTCCGGTTTTGCGCCGGTTGAATAGGCATGCCAGGTAATAAAATCCAGGGGGAGGTTTTTTTCCGAGCAGAATTTGATTAATTCGTAGATGAGGCTTTTTTCTGGCTCAACTACATTATTGCCGTCAAAGCCCTGAAACCACCAGCTTACGCTGGGGCCGCCGACGGGAATATCAATTTTAGTCTCCGTTTCCAATTCCCGTGCGCTTTCGGCAACTGCGCGGTACAAATCCAGATACTCCTGCCTGCCGCCCACAAAAAATTCATCCAGGTCAGGCGCGCTCCATACTTCATACCAGACCTTATATTTTTTATTACAGCTGAATTCTCTGATATACCCTTTTATTAATTCCTTAAATGCCTTTAAATCCCAGGGCGCGCTCTTTTTATCCAGAACTTTGCCTAACCCCGGAGGCATGCTGAAAATATCTAAGATAACCGTGCCGCCTGAATCGCTTATATTCCCGATTATCGTCCCGTAATTAGCCAATAACTTATCCTGGGCATCCTTGTCTTTGGCTAACTGGCTAATCTCCCAAAGGGTAAACTGCAGCCGGTATATCCCGGAAAAGCCGATATCTTTCCGCCAGGCATCCAGGGCCTCCTTTGCCGCCAATACCTGCGGCCAGGTGGGGTCGGCATGGAATCCACGGCCGGATAAATCAATATTCGGCTGGAAAATTTTTGGCAAGGGGACGGTGCTTGCCGCAGCGTCAACGGTAAACTCCAAATCTCCTTCCTGGGCAAAAACAGTAGATAGTAAATAGTAGTTAGTAGATAGGGCTAAAAAAAGCAAAATGCTATAAATTTTTTTCTTGATCATAGTTTCTTTTGTATCCGTATGATTGACTTTGCCTTGCCTGTTTCTTCGTCTATATCTACCGCTACGCCCTGCAATTGTATATTCTCGCCAGCCACCTCAAACCTTACCGGTACCCCGGTAATAAACTTTTCCAATACATCCTCTACTCTCCTGCCAATGACTGAATCGCAAGGGCCGGTCATCCCCACGTCCGTAATATAAGCTGTGCCCTGCGGAAGGATTTTTTCATCGGCAGTCTGCACATGCGTATGCGTGCCCAAAACTGCGGACACCTTGCCGTCTAAATACCAGCCTAAAGCCACTTTCTCCGAAGTTGCTTCGGCGTGGATATCCACAAGGATTATCTTTGCCTCCTTAGATAACTCCTCCGCTGCCTGCATAGTTGTGTGGAACGGGCATTCAAGGGGGTCCATAAAAACCCTGCCCACAACACTGATAACTCCGATTTTGATTCCTTTTTTTGTTTCGAATACGCCGTAACCCCTTCCCGGAGCTCCGACAGGAAAGTTTAGCGGCCTTAAAATCCGCTCCTCGCGGTCAATAATTTCAAAAATCTCCCGCTTCTTCCAGATATGGTCGCCGGAAGTAAGTACGTCAACGGAGAAATTAAACAACTCCTCTGCTACCTTTCCGGTTATGCCTGAGCCTCCGGCTGCGTTTTCCGCGTTAGCCACGACAAAATCAAGGGAATATTCTTTTTTTAAGGCCGGCAAAAGCTTCTCTATCGTCTCCCTCCCTGGCCTGCCTACAATATCTCCGATAAATAAAATATTCATTCCGCACAACTCCCAAAAACACTTGTCTTGTTGCGGGACAGTCCCCTTTAAAATACTGCGAATTAGCTTTGCCGGGGAGAGTCCCTGGCGGCAATATTATTTGGCGTATTCTATCGCTCTGGTTTCCCTTATTACAGTCACTTTAATCTGCCCCGGATACTCCATGCCCTCTTCTATTTTCTTCCGGATATCGCGTGCCAAATTCTGGGCATCGCTATCGGAAATCTTTTCCGGCTGCACTACTACGCGTATCTCGCGACCGGCCTGTATGGCGAAAGACTTCTCTACCCCTTTAAAAAGATTGGCTATGGATTCCAGTTTCTCCAGCCTCTTAACGTATGTCTCCAGGGTTTCCCGGCGGGCGCCCGGGCGGGCAGCGCTTATCGCGTCCGCCGCCAAAGTCAAGACTGCGTAAAAACTCTTTAGTTCCGTCTCTTCATGATGCGCCTCGATTGCCGCCTGCACCTCAGGCGACTCATTATATTTTCTGGCTAAGTCTGCTCCGATTTTGGCGTGTGTACCTTCAATCTGATGGTCAACTGCTTTACCGATATCATGCAGGAGCCCGATACGCCGGGCCAATTTAAAATCCAGTTTTAACTCCGAAGCCATAACCCCTAAAATAAACGCGACTTCCTTTGAATGCTGCAGGGTATTCTGGCCGAAACTGGTGCGGTATTTCAGCCTTCCCAGAAGCTTTATTATTTCCGGATGCAGGCCTTCAACTCCTGCCTCAAATGCCGCGCGTTCGCCTTCCTCGCGTACCTTTTCTTCCATATCTTTCTTGGTCTTTTCCACTACCTCTTCAATCCTCCCGGGGTGAATCCTCCCGTCGGAAATAAGCTTCTCCAGGCTCAGGCGCGCTATTTCTCTACGCACAGTGTCGAAACAGGACAACGTTACCGCTTCAGGCGTATCATCAATGATTACGTCTACCCCTGTCGCCATCTCCAGCGCCCGTATATTCCTGCCTTCCCTTCCGATAACCCTGCCTTTCATCTCATCGTTAGGGAGCGCCACTACGCTTACCGTAGATTCCACGGCCTGCTCAGCGGCACACCTCTGGATAGCCAGGCTTATAATCTCCTGGGCCTTTTTATCTGCGCTGCCGCGCATCTCTTCTTCCTGCCGTTTAATAAGGACTGCTTTCTCGGCGTTCAATTCTTCATTCAGGCGGTTAAGCAGGATCTGTCTTGCCTCTTCAACTGAAAGGGATGATATTTTTTGCAAGCGTTCCTTTTCTTCGTTAATAAGTGCGTGCAGTTGAGCGTCCTTTGTCTTTATCAACTCCTCCTGCTTTTTAACGCCCTCCTGTTTCGCTTCAATCTCTTTCTCTTTCTTCTCCAAAAGGTCAAGCCGGCGGTCAATATTTTCCTCTTTTTGAGCTAACCTTTTCTCTAAATTGGATATTTCATGCCGCCTGTCTTTTGTTTCCTGTTCAAAGTCCTGGCGCATCTTGTACAACAAATCCTTTGCCTCTAATTCCGCGCTGCGATGCCTCTCCTCCTTCTGTTTATACGCTTCTTCAAGAATATGTTTTACCCTTGTTTCAGCATCCTGTATTTTTCTTTCCGCTGCATATTTTCTTAACGCATACCCGATACAAACCGATATTAATGCTGTGACAACGGGGATGATTATGTTAAACATCGTCTGCCTACCTCCTATCTTAACCTAAGCTCTTCCGCTTCGTAGGCGGAAAAGATTAGGAACGAGAAATATAAAACTGCCTAAGCTGCTTTTGTGGTTTTTAAAAGGCTAGTTTTTTAGGCGAAGATAACTTTGTTTACGCTTGCGTCGTTTGGTGTGGCGGGGATATCAGGCAAAATCTGGAAGTCAAATGCCAGGCCTAAGGAAACTATCCGAGGGGGAAGCCTCTTTAAGAAACGGTCGTAGAAACCCTTGCCGCGACCCAGGCGCTTGCCTTCTTTGCCGAAGGCTACTCCCGGGACGATAACAAGGTCTAAGTACCTTAAATCAACGCATTCCTTAACTACGGGCTCCCGCGTGCCGTAAGGCCCCCGCATGAACCTGGCTTTATCCTTTAATAAGCAGGCGTTTATTATTCTATTTTTCCCGCAAATAGGGACTACCACTTTCTTGCCCAATTGTTGCGCTTTCTTAATCATCTCTCCGGTGCGAACCTCACCGTCAAACGACACATAAAACATAATTACCTTTGCCTTTTTAAAAACAGCCGTCTTAAAAAGTTTATCCTTTATCCTCCGGCTCTTTCTATCCCGGTCTTCCTCCTTTTGTGTTTTTAACCTTAAGAGAATTTTACTGCGTATTTGTTCCTTTGTCAACTCAATGCTCATGGCGTTCTTCGGCCTTTGGCTCAAAGCTAGATGCGTCTTTGCCGATTTTTTTATAATAATCCGCCAGCGCCGACTTTAATGCTTCTTCAGCCAATACTGAGCAGTGCATCTTTACCGGCGGCAATCCCCCCAGGGCCTCGGCAACCGCTTTATTTGAAACTTTTAAAGCATCGTCAATGCTTTTACCCTTAACCATCTCGGTTACCATAGAGCTTGTGGCAATCGCGGCCCCGCATCCGAAGGTTTTAAATTTTGCGTCGGTGATTATATTATTTTCAACCTTAATATAAAGTCGAAGAATGTCCCCGCAGACAGGATTTCCGATGTTGCCTACCCCGCTTGCGTCGGGTATTTCGCCCACGTTCCTGGGGTTAAGGAAGTGGTCCATAACTTTTTCTGAATAGGGTTGTTCTGCCATTTTATTCTTTGCCTTATTTTAAGGTTAAGTGGCGGGGTTTATTCATTTTCCTGAAATCTTTGGGCTCTTGCGCCTTCCTTAACGTATCCAGTTTCTTTGTTTTTTCCAGTTCCCGGTAAATCAAAACCCAGGCGCAATCCCTGTCTTTATCCACCTCGCATTTGCCTTTATTGACTCCGCCGCACGGTCCGTTCAGCAGTCCCTTAGCACAGAGGGTGATAGGGCATATGCCGCCGGTAATATCCAAAACACACTCACCGCACAAAGAGCACTTTTCATAAAAGGCGCCCTTCGCATCAACGACGGCGCTGAATACAGTGTTACAGGCGGGAAGGATTGCTAACCCTCTTTTGTCGTTATCTTTTACAGACTGGGCCCCCAAACCGCATGCCAAGACTAAAATCGCATCCGCCTCTTTTAAGGCCTGGGTATTCTTAGCCAGTTCTGTTTTTACCTGGGCTGCCAGGCAAGGCGCGTTAGGGACACAGGCACCCGTGACTTTCTTGCCGTGCCTTTCCAGCGCTTCTCGCATCTTAAGCACGTCATCGGCCCCACCGGTTTTACAGGTTGTAGCACATTCGCCGCAGCCGACCAAAAATACCCTGTCGTAGCCTTTCAGACTCTCCAGTATTTCCTTAAATTGTTTTTGCTCGGTAATAATCATGGTTAGAATTTTATCACAATTAGAGGCTATCCACAAGAGAAAACATCAGTTGGTATCCCGCTACGTAACCGCCGTAAAATTATGGGAGAGAATTTATAGCACTTCGCAGGATTTCGCTAGATAAAACTTATTGTGCTCAAAAAAAATCCCCGCATTGTGCCGTTGGCTTGATGGGGCTGAACCGTTTAGGTTACAGGTGGGTGCCTCCCTTTAACGCCTAAGCGATAAAGGAGTCTAAGCACCCATTATTTTGGTGTTGGTCCACCAATCATCAATTTCCCAACGTGCACCGCAGGGATATCTTTCCGTCCGCTTATTTCATATATCGCGGCATCCCGCCTGCTATTGTATAGCTTGGCGGGAAAAAGAACTTTTCTTTCTCCTCCAGGCAACCAAAGTATAACACAACTTAGAATTATAGTCAAGTTCTAAGATAGGTTACTGTCTTTTCAAAAAATCTTTTTAAATCCGGCTCTGCGTCTTCCCTGGTCCCTTTTGCAGTCAAAAGTAAAACTTTGCGCCCCTTCTTAATCAGGGAGCGCACGGTTCCCAATGTTTGGGCCTTAAGCAAATCTCCACTGTAGTCAACTCCATATTTCGAAGGCCTTGTCCTCAGGGGCATAAAATAGAGGGACAACCACATATCCGGCCCGTCTTCGATAAGCTGATGGTAAGAATGGTTTTTATCCGGACCCTCTCCGAGTTTAGAGGGCATTTTAAGCATTTTGGTAAAAATAGTTTCCCTGGCTTTGGAAAAAGCGGATTTCAGGCCTTCGGTCATCCTGCCGTAAGATATAATCTCTTTCGCCGTAAACCCGGGCCTGTTTTTCAGGATATTCAGAACTGCCGCGTATACAGCTGCGGCGTCCTTTATATCGCTTCCGAAATTCTTTACTTCTTTTTCAATATCCTGCCTGGTCAAAATTCCCGCTTTCACAAGCGGGTCATAATAAAGGGTAAGATTACTGAATGCGGCGGAGTTAACCGCATCCGGCATTTGTAATTTTCCCGCCTTTATCTCTGCCTCGGCAATCCTTTGCTGTTCCTTATACCCTTTGACAGAGGGCTGGTTGACAAAATTTATATTCCACAGGTAAGCTAATGCCGCAACCGAGCGCTGCAAGCCCAGCATAATGCCGCCGATATCTACTATACCTTCAACTGTTATCTCAAAAACCGGATACCCCTTAGAAATCAGGTAATCCCAAAACCCCTGTTTAGGCTTTTCGCCTTTTATGTTAACCCTCAAAAATATGCGGTCATTATCTTTAACCGGCTTCAGGTCCTGCGCCTCCAGATTCTCTCCGTAAAAAAGCGATACGCCTTTGCCTTTCTTGCCGGAGGATTCTTCCAGTAACTGCTCAAACCAGAGCGACAGGCCCCTTAATGCATTGGGGGTAAATATAGTGAGTTTATTCTTACCTAAATTGGCCGCGTTATGGAATATAAAGGAACCAAAATCAAGGAATACATCCTCTCCCGCTTCTTCCAACGACATATTCATGGCTTTTGCCTTTTCTAAAACAGGCCAGACCTGTTCCGGGGCGACAATTGCCAGAGGAAGCAGAAAAATATTTGTCGTGGGCGCAGCGAACCTCCCCCCAATATCCCCCTTGCCGTTTAACTGGATTTCCCTCTGGACAAAATCCCCGCTGTCGAACGGCGAACCTTTGTCGGTGACAACCCACGTATGCTGCTTGTTATCAATTCCGTAGCGCTTAAGAAGCTTTTCGAAATATTCCTTATGTGAAACTGTTTCCTGGGTAGTGCCGGATTTGCTAATGGGAATAATCAGGGTGTTGGCGAGCGCTTTTTCAATAGAGCCACCTTCCTTGCCCGCTATTTCATCAAGAATATCCTCGATTACTTCCGGGTCAGTAGTCCTTAAGCTATAAATTCTGGTTTCCCTTTCGTCGAAGATAGTTTTAACAACCTGAATGCTTAACCCCGAGCCGCCCATGCCGCAGAAAATAACATATCTGTATTTTTCTCTTATTTGTGCGGCGTCCCTTATGACATTATTGACTGTTTCAGGCTGGTCAAAGAGCCACTGCAGGTTTGGCATTGTCCAGCCCAGGCGGTTCGGTTCTTTTTCCGTGGTATCAAATGCGATCTCTGCCAGATAAGGGTCTTTTTTCTTGGCCTCTTCCAGCGAAAGTCCGTAAAGCCCGTTAATCCTTTCTTCAAATTTTTCGTTCCGGAGCCTTAATCTTTCATTTTCCATAGGACTACCTGAATTTGGCTTGAAATTTATCCGCCAACACGCCGGATATGGAAGAATGAAGCGGGGTTACCTCTGCTTCGGTTAAGGTACGTTCGCAAGAACGATAAAGGCAGGATATGGTTAAGCCTTTAAATCCGGCAGGGATTTGTTTACCTTTATAAGAATCTATGATTTTAGTCTCGGCAAGTAAATCTCCCGCGCCTTCCTTTATTACTTGCAGTATTTTTCCCACCGGAACATCATCTTTAAGTATAAGGCTTAAATCCCTGGAGATGCCGGGATATAACGGCAGGGATTTAAATTCCCGCTTTAAGCTTATAGAGCCGGACAACTTTTCCAGGGAAACCTCGGCAACAAAGGCATCCCTGTTTTTTATTTCAAGGTTATCCAAAACATCCCTTTTCAGCTTGTGGAGCGCGCCTATCTTTTCTTTGCCTAAAGCCACTTCTATCTTATAAGCATCGGGCGTAAGATTAAAATTGTAATCTCTGATGCCCAGCCTGTCGAAAATAACTTGTAAAATTCCTTTTAGATGCAGAAAGCCTGCTCCATCCTTTACCTGCCCTTGCTCAAACCAGAGGCTTCTTACGCCGCATAAAGCAATGCCCAGGATTAACTCCTCTTTTGGCATGCCGTTCTCTTTGGAAAAACCTTTGGCGATTTCAAATATATTAATGTATTCCTGTTTTTGGTTAAGATTAACAGCCAGACATTTACCCAGGCTGGGGATAAGAGTCGGCCGTAAAATCTCTTGTTCCCTGCTTAAAGGATTTAAAATTTCCGCGCTCTCGGCATAATCTTGGCCAAAACCTTTTAACAAGCCCCTGTCAATAAGACTGTAAGTAATTACCTCGTTTAGGCCCAACCCTGTAAGAATATTTTTGATGAGCCCAACCTGCTCTCTTAACCCCGGCCTGTTTATCCCCGGGGTAATCACGGGCAGGGTGTTGGGTATATTTTCATAGCCGTATATGCGGGCTATTTCTTCAACCAGGTCAACCCCGGTTTTTACGTCCGGACGGAAAGATGGCACCTTAACATTTAAAATATTTTTTCCTTTTGATTCAACCTTAAAATCCAAGTTGCTTAATATAGATTTTATTTTGGCCGCGGCGATATTTATGCCTAAATTTTTATGGACGAATTCCGCATCCAGGGCGATTATTGTTTTCTTTTTCGCGAGACTTCCGGAATCTTTAACTAAAACTAATTCTCCTCCGGCTAATTCCCGGATTAGCTCTGCCGCGCGGGAGGAAGCCTTTTCAACCAATTCAATATCCACTCCCCTTTCAAATCTATAGGAAGATTCGCTCTCTACCCCCAGCATTCTTCTCCCCCGGCGGATGAGCACAGGGTCAAATACCGCCGCCTCAAGGAGCATATTTACCGTTCCTCCGGCAACTTCGCTGTCTTTTCCGCCCATAACCCCTGCGACAGCCACAGGTTTTTCTCTGTTCGCAATAACTAAAATTTCGGGGTTAAGCGCTTTTTCCCGCCCGTCAATAATCGTTATCTTCTCGCCTTTCTTTGCCCGGCGGATAATTATTCTATCGCTGTTTAATTTATCCAAATCAAAGGCGTGTAGAGGCTCCCCCAGCTCAAACAAAACGTAATTGGTAATATCGACAATGTTATTTACACTGCGGCAGTCTAATAATTCCAGCCTTTTTTTAAGCCACTCCGGCGAAGGTCCGACTTTTACCCCTTTGATTATTTTAGCGGTGTACAAGGGGCAGTCTTTTTTATCTTGAACATTTATTGTTAATGTTTTAGCGTTTAGCGGGTAGCGTTTTCCCGCAATGCTATCTCTTAGCTTGCGGGATCCCGCTCTACGGGAAGCGTATAGGATTTTGTTTCTACTATCCGCTATACGCTCTACGCTATGCGCTCGAATTTTTGCCTTTGTTATTGCCGCTACTTCCCTGGCGACCCCGGCCACGCTCAGCCAGTCCGGACGGTTAGATGTAATTTCGATCTCAAAAATAAAGTCTCCACCGCGCCCTTCCAGAGATGTAACTTCCAGGCCAGCCATGGTAAGCTTATCGGCAAGTTGTGCCGGCGGAATCCTAATATCTACGAAGTCTTTTAGCCAGTTATATGTAATTTTCATCCTTGGGTTACTTTCTTAAACTCTTTGACTAAATTACTCGCCGCGATATCCGAAAATTCCTTAAGCCATTTTTTTATATACGCCGTATCCAATGCCTTTTTATTCTTTTCCCACAAAACCCTTACATCCTCTAAATCGCGCGGGCGACCAGCGAACATTTTATGGATAACCGTATCCTCGCAAGAAGCAAAATTAACATTATAATTATTTAATTTTACTTTCCTGGCTCTTTTTAATGCTTGTTTTTCGTAAGGCGTAAACGAAAAGATAAAATCAACCCGTATGCCTGTTTCTTTATCCACCCCTACCAAAACATTGGTCTTTCTTACAAAGCTATCGTTGGCATTTTTAGGGATTACCAAGCCCGCTCCCTCCAGAACGCTCTTCATCTTATCTAATTTATCAATATCTACGCCCAGGGTGATATCTATATCTTCTGTCAGCCGAACCAAGCCATATAAAAGAACAGCCTGACCTCCAATGAGCATATAAGGAATTTTATTTTTATCCAAACGCTTGGCGATATTTGCAATTAACTTTTGAATCATTATTTAAAAGAGTTTAAAATGGCAGATATGCGCAGGCATGATTCAATGCCCTCCAGAAAATTTTTTGAAGGCACCCTTTTCCATTGCCTTGCCTCTTTTAACAGCCCCTCATATATTTCAAACCGCCGCGCATAAGAATAATGTCTATGCCGTATATATTCATTATAAAAATTCTCTAAAATTACTTTGTTTTTTATCATCTCAAAATTGTTTTAAAAACCGTAAATCGCTTTCCGCGAAAAGCCTGATATCATTAATCCCGTATTTGAGCATGGCAATTCTTTCTACGCCCATGCCAAAGGCAAATCCGGTATAAATTTTCGGGTCATACCCGACATGCTTAAAGACATTGGGGTGGATCATCCCGGAACCTAAAATTTCAAGCCAGCCTTTTCTTCCGCAAACCGAACAACCCTTACCTTTACAAATTATGCAGGAGATATCCACCTCTGCCGAGGGCTCGGTAAAAGGGAAGAAGTGCGGCCGAAAACGCATCTTGATATCTTCTCCGAAAACAGATTTGGCAAAGACTTCCAGGATACCTTTTAAATCCGAAAATTTTATATTTTTATCCACCATAAATCCTTCTATCTGATGAAACATAAAGGAGTGGCTGGCATCCACGGCATCCGGGCGATAAACCCTGCCAGGCACAACTATTGCCAGGGGCGGCTTGCGCGATTTCATTGCCCGGATTTGCACCGGCGAGGTGTGACTGCGTAAAAGTAGCTTCTTTTTTGTTTTTAGATAAAAGGTATCAAAGGCATCCCGCGAAGGATGCTCCAGCGGGATATTTAATCCGGTAAAATTATTTTCTTCGCTTTCGATTTCCGGACCCTCTACAACAGAAAATCCCATGCCGGTAAAAATAGAGCAGATTTCATCAATGAGCTGAGTTAAGGGGTGTAGCCGCCCTAAATCCTGGGCAATGCCGGGCATAGTGATATCTACCTGTCCGGCTGTGGGCGCGCCTACGTCAATGGAAGCAAAGGATTTTTGTTTCTCGTTAAGAAGGGTGTTGATTTTATTTTTAAGAAGATTGACCTTTTGCCCAAAGGCGCCCCGCTCTTCTTTGGGGAGCTGAGGGATGGAGCCGGTTAATTCGGCAAGGACACCCTTCCTGCCTAAATAGCGCACCCGCAATTCCTCTAATTTATCCGAAGAATCTATGCCGGATATTTCGTTTTCTATTGTTTGATTAATCGCGTCAATATCCATGTTATCCCCAATATCCCCAATAACGCAGCTGCCAGGTTTCTCTTGTCAATATTCAATTTATGCATAATGGCGCAACCGTTATTTATATTACGTATCGCCTGGGCATGGATGTCCAAATCCCCTCCGTGTTCAGGGCAAGCCCGATGAAATACGCCGGTGATTTCCAGCCAGTCGCCCTTAGATTTGTATGCGCCGGTGTAAGCTATATCCTTAAGCAGTGAATTTTCCGCCCAGATACCTATGGCATTTACACTGTCATTTAGGTTTACCCAGGAGTATGCCCCGCGCTTCATTATATCACCGATTGCCTCGCCTTCATAAACTACGGTTTTTCCGTCGTATTCCTTGGCATTATCAATTAGCGTAACCGAGGAAACAGGCCAAGCTAAAGCAAGGCTAAGGTGTAAAACGAAAAACGCAAAACTAAAACCTAAAAGCAAAAATTTTTTCATCTGCCCTTTATTGCCGCGTATAAAAATCCCAATAAAGTAAATATTGAAATAAATTCCAGCCTCCCCGCCCACATCTGGAATATGTAAGTGATTTTCAGTATCGCCGGCATTCCTACGTCCGTAATGCCGCAGGATAATCCGACATTGCCAGCCGCAGATGTAGATTCGAATAAAGCATTTAAAAACGGGTGCCCGCCAAAAAGCATGCCGGCAATCGCGCCGAACCCATACAATAACAGATACGCCAGGGTAATTAAAAATGCCGACCTGACCTGTTTATCCTCCACGAATATTTCTTTGACGTGGTGGAATTTCTGGACAACTATTGCCCGGCTGGGCAGGATTATCGTCTTTATATCCTGTTTTAACGCCTTAAAGATAATGCCCAGGCGCAACATCTTTATACCGCCGGTCGTAGAACATACGCTGCCTCCCAGCGCCATTGCGCAAATTATACCGGCCAGGGCCAGGTCTCCCCATTCATTAATAAACTGCCGGGCATACACGGTCTGATACCCGGTGCCAGTGTGGCCGGAGATAAGCTGATAAAACCCTTTGCGGAATAACGGGATAACATCGGGGTAAGCGCCTACCTGTTTTAATCCGAATGCGGTGATAAAAAAAGTGGCCATGATGGTGATAAAAAGGGTTACGGTTTCGATATTGCGCCATATTTCTTTACGGTTCCCGGTCCAGATATGGTAATGCAGTTTAAAATTTATCGCGCCAAGAAGCATGATTATAATCGTCACGAATTCAAAAGGGAGGCTGTGATAATAAAGCATGTTTTGCGACTGGGGGGCAAAACCGCCGGTGTCAAAAGCGGCCATAAAAATACAGGCGCCATGGAAAAAGGCGTTTAGCGGTTTCACGCCGTCTAAGATTGCCGTTATCCCCAATGCCAATGTGCCTAAAATAAGATAAACTATGCTTACCAGCCATATAAACTGGCTGGTGTGTATAATATTGGGGAGTATTTTTTCGTCCCGCGCCTCCCCCACATACATCCGGAATGCCCCGGCGGAACCTTTGACTAAAAACGAAAGCGCAACAATTATAATACCCTGGCCTCCGATAAACATTATCAGGTGCCGCCAAAGATTATGCGTGTAAGATAAGTGGTCAAGGTCCTGCACTAAAACAAGGCCCGTGGTGGCAAACCCTGACATGGAATCAAAACAGGCATCCAGGTAGGATTTCCAATGCCCGCTCAGCCACAAAGGTATTGCCCCTAATAACATGGCCACAACCCAGGAAAGGGCAACCACAACCATCCCGTGCATCCAATTCGAGTCTTTTTCCGTAAAACATACCTTCCCTAATGTTACCCCGAAGAAGAGCGTTATCTGCAGCGCAATTAAAAAATCCAATGCCGGATTAAATTCCCCGAAGGCTAATCCCATTATGGCCGGTATAAACATAGTGAACCCTAAGCCTATAATAATCTTGCTTAAGTAATGCCCGATTACCTTTATGTCTTCAAGCCTCGGCCGCAGGATCATCTTTTAAATGAAAAAATTAGGCAGGTTACAAACGCAGCAAGAATAATTGCTAAAGCATATAAAACTTCGGCGGAGATACCCAGGGCCATGTTCAGGGAAAACCTGTTTTTATTCATATTTACCCAGGAGCGCTTTTAATAACTCTTGCTCATTGCCTGTTATTGTCAGGGCGATGATATCGTCGCCCTGCTTAAGAACCGTATCGCCCTTAGGGACAATTACTTCGTCTTTTCTTAATATAGATACCAGCACCGAATTAACGGGAAGCCGGATACCTTTTACTTCTTTGTCTATAACCGGCGAGTCCTTGGGCAAATCTACCCGGACAATGGCGAGCTTCCCGCGCTTAAAACTCATCAGGTTTACAAAATCAGAGAAGGAAGTTTCTTCCTCAATAATCTTTGCGATTATCCTGGTAGAATCTATCGGCGCATCAACGCCCAGCTCGGCAAAGGTATGCTCGTTGGCCGAGTCATTTACTTTGGCCAGGGTGCGCTTGACATTAAACCTTTCTTTGGCCAACTGGCAGATAATAAGGTTTTCCTGGTCACTACCGGTAACCGCGGCAACCACATCCGCTCTGCCTACGCCTGCATCTTCCAGGACATCCGGGTCGCAACCGTCTCCGCAAATTACCATCGCCTCTAATTTTTTCGCCGCATCCTCACATACAGCCCGGTCTTTATCTACGATGCTTAGTATGTGTCTTCCCTGGACAAGCCTCCTTGCCAGAAAATAGCCGACTTTACCTGCGCCTACAATTAGGATAAACATAATTTTTCCGTTTTTTTAAATCCCGAACTTTTCTCTTATCTTGCCCAGGCTGGTAACTTTAACTACCGCCATCAATATCTCTTTTTTCTTTAAAACCGTGTCTGGTTCAGGGATCGTAACCCCTTCCAACCGCCTAACTGCCACTACCAGAAATTCTTTGGGAATATTTACTTCCTGGATTTTTTTGCCGGCCAGGTCCTCTTTTACCTCAATTTCGATGACGCCCAAATCCTTGGTTTCAATCAGATAGCTTGAAAAGCGGCTTTCAATAATTTTGTCTCTAAGCATTGAGGCAAAAAGTATAGTCCCGCTGATAATGTCTAACCCTAAACTCGTGTAAATGTGTGCCCGCTTCGGGTCATATACCCGGGTAAGGACTTTGGGGACTTTGAATATTTTTTTGGCAATCTGGGCGGCAACCAGATTTGTATTATCCCCGTTAGTCACAGCGCAAAAGGCATCCGCCCTTTCAATGCCGGCATTTTTTAACGACTCCAGGTCAAAGCCATTGCCGACTATGGTTATGCCGTTAAAGCCGCTTCCTAAACGCTCAAAAGAAGCAGGATTCTTATCAATTATAACAACATCATGGCCTTCGGAAGAAAGAAGGTTGGCAAGTTGCGAACCGACCCTTCCGCACCCCACAATTATGACATGCATTTTATCCCCTTGCCATCCCGACTAATTTTTTAAATACTTTGTTATCTTTAACTGCCAAATCCGCCAGCATTTTCCTATCCAGTGCAACTTTGGCTTTTTTAAGGCCATTCATGAATTTGCTGTAAGTAATGCCTTCGGCGCGGCAGGCGGCATTTATGCGGGTGATCCAGAGGTTCCTAAACTCTCTCTTCTTTACCTTGCGGTCGCGGTAAGCATAAACCATGGCGTGCATAAGGGCGCGCCGGGCCTGCTGGAACTGCTTGCTCCTGTCCCCCCAAAAACCTTTGGCTTTCTTCAGAATCCTCTTTTTTCTCTTCCGAGTAGCTACACTGTGTTTAACTTTAGCCATAACTCTTACACTCCTTCGTCATTTTCTAGATTATAGTTTAGCGCTTGTATCCTTAAGCGTCAACTTATTAATCTCTAACCGTACGGCAGCATCCTTTTTAAATATTTTCCCTCCCCGCCGATTGTCTTGCTTTTTCTCATTTTTCTTAAGCGGGACGGCTTTTTGCTCGTTAAAAGATGGCTCTTGCCGCAGGTGGCATATTTAATTTTTCCCTTCGCGGTTAACTTAAACCTTTTTGCTACGCCTTTTTTTGTTTTTAGTTTTCCCATTTACTTCTGCTCCGTTTTGCCTGCCGCCTATCGCCAGATAAGTCAGGCAGGTGTCTGTGCTTGTTTTTGGTTGCTTCCCTCGGGCCTATTACCCTTACGCGGCGCTATTATCAAAGATATCATCCTGCCTTCCAGGGTAGGGTCTTTTTCTATTTGCCCGTCATTCTGGGTTTCGGTGATAAATTTATCTAACACCTTCCTGCCCAAATCTATGTGCTCCATCTGCCTGCCCTTAAAGAAGAGGGTAACTTTTACCCTGTCTTTTTTGTTTAAGAAACCAATGGCCTGCTTGACTTTAGTCTGAAAATCATGTTCGTCAATATTGGGCTTAAGGCGGATCTCCTTTAAATGCCCCTGTTTCTGGTGCTTCTTCGCCTCACGTTCCTTCTTTTCCTGGTCATATTTAAATTTGCTGAAGTCTATAATCCTGCAGACCGGCGGGTTCGCCTGGGGTGCCACTTCCACTAAATCCAGGCCGCTTTGTGCGGCAATTTCCCGGGCCTTATCCGACGAGACAACCCCTAACTGTTCCCCTTGCGGCCCGACCAGGCGTACCTCCGGTACGCGTATCCTTTCGTTTGTGCGTATAAATTTTTTTATACCGACCACCTCCTTCAATTTATCGCGCCTAACTAACCGCTCCCCAAATTTAACGGCTTAGCTATTCGCGATTTTCTATTTGCGATTTTATCCTATCAATAAAATCATTTATTGAGGTACTCCCTTGATCACCGGACTGCCTCTTTCTCACTGCAACGGTATTTCCCGCGGCCTCCCGTTCGCCCACAACTAATATATATGGTACTTTTGAGAGCTCTGCCTGACGGATTCTTTTCTGTAACGTTTCGCTGCGGCTGTCTATCTGCACCCTTATTCCAGCATCATCTAAAGCCTGCTTGACTTTTGAAGCGTATCCCAGCAAATTATCATTTATAGGAATAACCGATACCTGTGTGGGGCTAAGCCACAAAGGCATTGCCCCGGCATAATGCTCAACCAGACAGGCAATAAACCTTTCCAGGCTCCCCAATACCACCCGGTGCAGCATTATCGGCTGCTGCTCTTTTCCTTCGGCGTCAACGTAAGTAATGCCGAATCTCTTGGGCAGGGCAAAATCACATTGCACCGTCGCGCATTGCCATGTCCTCTTTAGGGCGTCTTTTAATTTTATATCTATTTTGGGGCCGTAAAATGCGCCTTCCCCGGCATTTACTTCATAAGATAAACCCAGGTCCTTTAAAGATTCCCCTAAGCCCCTTGTAGCCTGCTGCCAATCCTCGTCGGAGCCGATATATTTTTCCGGCCGGGTGCTTAATGCGATAGCCGCACTGGAAAAACCAAAGACTTTCATCGTCTCAAAGACAAAATTGACAACTCCTTTTATTTCGGATTTTAGCTGTGAGGGGAGGCAAAATATGTGCGCGTCATCCTGGGTAAACCCGCGCACCCGCAACAATCCGTGCATGACCCCTGCCTTTTCATGCCGGTACACTGTGCCCAATTCAAAAAGCCTGATGGGTAACTCCTTGTAGCTGCGGCCTTTTGATTTGTAAATAAGGATGTGGCCCGGGCAATTCATCGGCTTTAGGACAAATTCCCTGTCTTCGATTTTAAAGGTATACATATTCTCTTTGTAATAATCATAGTGCCCGGACTTCTTCCAAAGTTCTGCCTGCATAATATGCGGGGTAAGCACTATCTGGTAGCCCCTGTTAAGGTGCTCTTTCTTTTCGTAATCTTCAATGAGCGTTCTTAAAAGCGCGCCCTTGGGGTGATAGAATACAAGGCCAGGGCCTGCCTCTTCCTGGTATATGTCAAAGAGCTCTAATTGCGGGCCGATTTTCCTGTGGTCACGCAGTTTCCTTTGCTCTAAATCCTTTAAGTACTCATCTAATTCTTTTTTACTCTCAAAACAGGTGCCATAGATTCTCTGCAGCATGGGGTTTGTTTCTATGCCATGCCAATATGCCCCGGCAAGGGATAATAATTTAAAGGCCCTGATTTTTCCGGTTGATTCTACGTGCGGGCCGCGGCATAAATCCGTAAAGTTCGCGCCTGTTTTATATATGCTGACTACTTCTCCAGGGATCTCATCAATCAGTTCAACTTTATAATCTTCATTCAGTTTTTTAAATAGGATTGCCGCGGCTTCCTTTGAGAGCTCTTCTTTGATAAAGGGTTCATTATTTTTAATAATCTCCTGCATCTTTTTCTCGATGACAGCCAGGTCGGCATCGGTAAACGGCTCTTTTTTGCCTGCGCTGAGCGCAGCCGAAGTGTCAAAGTCGTAATAAAAACCGTCTTCGATAGAAGGCCCGATGCCTAATTTTACCTCAGGCCACAGCTCTTTTACCGCCTGGGCCATCACGTGCGAACAGGAGTGCCGTAAAGTAGATAAATCCATATTATTGATTATATTTTCTTACTGCGTTTTAATCTGTCCCTTAAACGCAGGGCCGAAATGTCCATAGCATCCACGGGGCGTTTCATATTTTTTTTGGCTTCCATCAATTCAGCGATCCCCATGACGCTGGCTTTGATCCCGTTAAAACCGGCGATTTGCCTATGCTTGTAAGCCGCGCCGAAATCCACACCGGCAATACCCGTAATAATATCAACCCTTACAGGGGCAACTCCGATTTGGTAAACCACATCCGGCTTGATAAAATCATCGGCGCCGATATTTGTCAGCGGCGCGCCAAATTCCTTTAGGGCCGCGTAAACCCTTTGTGCGTTCTTCTCTTCCGGCTCAACCCAGATATCCAGGTCTTTTGTATAACGCGGTTCGGTGTAATAAATCACGGCGTAAGCGCCGATAATGAGGTATTTAACGCGGTGTTTATTTAATATTTTCAACAGTTCTTTGTAGTCTAAAGGTATGACCATTTATTCTTTTCCCTTTTAACAGATAGGAATATCTCAACATATCGAAGGCGGCGGTAAAACGCTTGCTTGCACTCTGCGCCTGCCAGAATTCAATGTCAAAACTGCGGTCCGCTTTGGAAAGCGGGACCATTCTTTCCCAGATTTTCTTCACTAAAACCCCCGTTCAAAAAATGGGCGGTACAGGACTTGAACCTGTGACCTTCACAATGTCAATGTGACACGCTAACCAACTGCGCCAACCGCCCATAATTTAAATGGGCAGGGAGGGAGTTGAACCCTCACGCTCTTGCGAGCGGGAGATTTTAAGTCTCCATTGTCTGCCATTCCAACACCTGCCCAAATATTTTATAATAACTTTAATTAACCGTTTTGCTTTTACCCCGGCCTCTACATGATTCAACGCAATGTTGTGTCAATTTTATCTTCCTATTTAAACCCAAGCAGTTTTCATAATAGCAGGCTCTAGCAATTTCCCTGGCTGCCATTTTACCGTTCTTTTCTTTTTGTGGCATCTTAAGTTAAGGCGACGAGCGGAATCGAACCGCTGAATAGTTGTTTTGCAGACAACTGCCTTACCGCTTGGCTACGTCGCCGGATTTTTTCAAAGAATCTTTTTTACCTCTTTTACTATCGTTTCAACTTCCGCCAGGCAACCCACACCGGTCTTTCCGCAGGCGAGTTCCCCTTTCACCGGCTCAACAAATTTATAGCTGCAGGATTTCAGTTTCTTGATATTCTCCTGCACAATTTTATTTTTATACATATTCTCGTTCATCGCCGGGCAGATTAAAACAGGCGCCTTTGTGGCCGCGATAACGCAGGTCAATAAATCATCGCATATGCCGGAGGCAATTTTTCCGATAATATTGGCGGTTGCCGGAGCAACTAAAACCAAACTCGCCTTATCCGCCAATGAAATATGCTCTATATCCCATTCGTCCGGCTGATCAAACAACCCGCGATAAACCCTGTTGCCGGATAGACCCTGAAAGACAATCGGCTTAATCAGTTCTTCAGCCTCCTTAGTCATTACGACGTTGACTAAAAAACCGTCTTTTTTAAGTCGGCGGATTATTTCGCAGGATTTATATATGGCGATGCTCGCCGTTACCCCTAAAACAATGTGTTTTTTTGCCATTCCTATCAGGCGGCCTTATTCTTATAGCGCACTTTGCTTTCGAGAATTTCTTTAAGCGCAACGGCAGAGGGCTTGAGGGACGAGTCTGCCTCCACCAATTTCGCCTGCCCCTCGGCAATAGCCAATGCCCTCTGGGATGCCAAAACTACCAGCTTGTAAACCGACCCTCCGGTCCTATCAAGAAGTTTTTCTAAAGGTATCTGCTCCATATTTCCTCCGGGTTAACTTCCTATCTCTTTTATAATTATGCCTTTTAATTCCCTTAATGCCCGCGTTAAATCTTTATTGATTATGCGGTAATCATAACCGCGGGATGCCAGGATTTCTTTTTTGGCAACCCGCAGGCGCTTTTCGACCTCTTCCTTTTTAGTTCCACTGCAACGTTGTTTTATCCTTTTAGGTAGCGTATCCAATGAAGGGGGCAGGATAAAGATGGTAACCGTATTCCGAGGATAAATCTTCTTTACCTTGCGCGCGCCCACCACATCAAGGCAAAGGAGTATCCCGTCCTCTTTATTCAAATGCCCGTCTACAAAATCCCTGGGCGTCCCGTAATAATAGCCCAAATATTTTGTCCATTCAAGAATTTTTTTCGCTTTCAAGGCCCGCTTGAACTGTGCCTGGCTGATAAAAAAATAGTCGCTTTTATGCGTTTCTATTGCCCTCACCGGCCGCGTGGTAAACGATATAGACCTTACCAGCCTTTTTTTCAGGCGCCTATCTTTAAACACGCCTCTGATTAACGTGGTTTTTCCCGAACCTGAGGGCCCGGAAATCACAAAAATTTTGCCTCTGGTTTTCACTCTATATTCTGTGCCTGTTCGCGTATTTTTTCAATCTGGCTTTTAGTCTGGATGACCTTGGCGGAGATAAGCGCGTCGCAGCTTTTAGCGCCCATGGTATTTGCTTCGCGCTGCATCTCCTGAGCGATGAAGTCCAATTCCTTGCCTATGGGGCCCCTCTTTGAAATAACATCGCTAAAATTCCGGATGTGGAATGCCAGCCTCTCTATCTCCTCGCTGATATCCGTATTTTTTAAAAAACTTGCGCGCTCCTCGTCTGTATTTATTTTAACCAGCTTGTCTTTAACGACCTTTTTAAACCGCGAGCGGATATCGTCGAGACTGTCTGCCAGGCCCTGCGCACGCGACTTTAAATAGCTAAAAAGCGCTTTCCCCTCTTTTGACCGCGTCTTTACCAGACCATCTAATGCGACGTCAACAAAAATCTTTAACGCCGGCCAGGACTGTTTTGCCATCGCCCTTTTATCTTCCAGGGTCAGGACTCCCGGAAGGTGCACCAAGGTGTCAAAACTTGGTTCCCCTTTAAGCTGAAATTGCCTTTTTGTTTTTTTAAATGCCGAAAGGTATCCCTTCAGGAGCTCGCCGTTTATAGAAACGCGGCCCGGCTGCCCGCCGGAAATATTTACCGCGCAGATGACCCTGCCTCTTTTTACCCGTGCCTCGATTTCCTTTTTCATCCTCTCCTCCAGGGAGAGAAAGCCTTCCGGCAAATGAAAAACTATTTCAAGGGACTTATGGTTTGTGCTTCTTAACTCGACGGAAATCTTCCCGACAGCCACCCTTCCTTCCTTGCTGCCAAAACCGGTCATGCTCTGCATAATTATCCTTTTTTATCAGGCCCAGGCCTTATGTCTGCACTCTTTTTCCACAGTTTCTTTTGTAGGGTACAAATCAACGATTATCTCATCTGGAGAAAACCAGAGTTTTATTTCTCGTTCCGCCTCCGCCTCATTTGAGGAGACGTGTATTACATTTTCATAAATACCCGATGTTGTTATCCTCCCGTACGAGCCTCTTATGGATGTTGCCTCGGCCTCTTCGGGGTTGGTAGCCCCTGCTAAATCCCGGCACTTTTTTATGGCATCTTTACCCCAATAAATCATGGCCATAACTTTACGCCTGTCGTGGAGCTCGCCGCGCAGGTATTTTATAATCTCGGGGAAAAACGGCCTATCCTTCAGGTGTTGATAATGCTCCTCAGCTAATTCTTTGGAAACCCTGACCATCTTTGCCGCTACAATCTCCAGTTTTGTCTCGGATAGGCGGGTGAGGATGTTGCCGGTCAAAGATTTTTTAAGCCCGTCGGGCTTTATAAGAATTAAAACCGCCTGGCTCATAACGTCACACCTCCCTGCCTGCCGGCAGGCAGGCTTTTAATACCTTATGAATCCTTTCTAAATCCTCCTGGGAATAAAATTCAATGGAAATATGGCCGCGTTTTTTTCTTTTGCTAATCCGGACCTTTGTGGCTAAAATTTGCTGCAGTTCTTCTTCCATAACCACTAAATAAGGCTCGCGGTCAGATTGGCCGATTTTACGCTTAGGCCCTCTATAGCGCCGCATTTTAATTAAATTCTCTAACTCCCGCACCGACAAACTCTTAGCAATAATATCCTGGGCTAACCTACGTTGCTGATTTACATCTTCTACCTCTAAAAGGGCCCGGCCATGACCGAAAGAAATGCGGCCATTTTTTATCTCTTCCTGGATTTCCTGAGGTAACTTCAATAATCGCAATGTGTTAGTAACAGAAACCCTTGCTTTGCCCAGTACCTCGCTAATTTTTTCCTGGGTGAGTTGAAACTTACTCATAAGGTACTGATAGGCGTGTGCCTCTTCAATCGGATTCAAGCTTTGTCGCTGTATATTCTCTATCAAGGCTAATTCCAAAGAATCTTCGTCGTTTACATCTTTGACAATAATTGGTATCTTTTTGATGCCCAACAAGTTAGTAGCGCGCAACCTTCTCTCGCCGGTTATAAGTTCATAAAAATCGCCTTTACGCCTCACCAAAAGCGGCTGGATAATCCCTTTTTCTTTAATGGATTGGGCTAATTCTTCAATGCTTTCGCTATCAAAAACTTGGCGCGGCTGAAAAGGATTCGCTTTAATTTGGTCAGTTTGGACATATATAATCTCGCCTTTATGCTCACTTTCTCTTTCAGGTATGAGGGCGCCGATGCCTTTGCCCAGGGCTTTTCTTTCCATTATGCTTCTCCTTCCAGTATAGATTGGGTTTCCAGTCCGAGAATTTCTTTACACAATTCTTCGTATTTTTGCGCTCCCAAAGAATCTTTATCATATAAAGCCACAGGCTTGCCAAAACTTGGAGCTTCAGTAAGCCTTATATTCCTGGGGATTACCGTGTTGTATACCTTATCCTTGAAATAATTCCTCGCCTCCTGGATAACCTCTTTGGTAAGGTTAGTGCGGAAATCCGCCATAGTTAAAAGAACCCCCTCAATAAAAATACTGGGATTCAGGTTATCTTTTACAAGTTTAACTGTATTAGTAAGTTGTGTTAATCCTTCCAGGGCATAATACTCGCATTGGACAGGAATAAGCACAGAGTCCGCAGCGCAAAGCCCATTTATGGTTAATAAACCCAGAGAAGGCGGTGAGTCAACTAATATAAAATCAAAGTTATCCCGTTCTTTTGCCAACGCCCTTTTTAAGCGGTACTCTCTACCTAATGCGCCAACTAACTCTACTTCGGCCCCGGTTAAATCAAGATTCGAAGGGGCCAACCAAAGATTCGCAATTGCTGTTGTCTGTAATATTTCTTTTATTTCTAATTCTTCGAGAAGGACATGATAGGTGCTTTTTTGGATGTTGTGCTTATTTATGCCCATTCCGCTTGTAGCGTTTGCCTGGGGGTCCAAATCTACGAGCATGATTTTCTTGCCCAATAAAGCAAAAAAGGCGGCTATATTTATGGCGGAAGTGGTTTTACCGGTGCCGCCTTTTTGATTGCAAATTGTAATAATTTTACCCATTATTTCTTACGCAGCTTAAAAGCTCGACTCTTTGAATTTAAACTTGATAACTTCTGTGCTAACACATGAAGTTTGTCATAATCTATATCTCTGAAGTTTTCTAATTTATGCATCACCATTTCTTTCCATACTTGGTATGCTTCTTGTTTCTTTTTACTTTGCAGGGGGAATTTATCAAAATGTCCAACTATTTGCATTAACTCACTAGTTCTTGTTACTCTATAATATACCGTGGGTTGCGTAAAACCACTGTTATGGGTAGACCTGGCTTCATTAGCATTATATATATATCCTACATAATTAAAGTATTTATGAATGTCTTCGATTACTTGAGCGTTATCTACCCTTTGACGAATTGCAAAGTATAATCCATATGTTCCTCCACTTCTACTATAAGTAAAAGCTGCTTCTCCGTCACAGAAACCAGTTACATACCAAGGATTTAGCATCACTTACCCTTGTTAGGAAAATGTTTTAATTTGCACATTTTCACGGGGAACATTGCTAAATAAATTTACTTTTATTATAAAAGTAAGATATTCATTGTCAAGTGTTTTCTTTTGCATTTTTGCTATCTTTTGTAGTCACGCGAATTTTAGCGGGTTTTGAGCCAGGCATACCAAAGAGACCCTTTTCTTCGTCGCAAAGCACCTCAATCTTTAGTTTGCTCCGCGGCAATTTCAGTTCCTTAAGTGCGGCTTTAATCGCCTCTTCTACTGTTTTCCCTTTGATTTCAAGATTGATTTTTTTAGTCATTTATTTGGCGACCTTAACTCTTAATTGATATGCCAGCATAAGTGAGCTATTAACAAGCCAGTATAAAACCAGACCCGATGGCATAGTGTAGAAAATAAAACCCATCATTACCGGCATAACTATTGACAACATCTTTTGTTGCTGCAGCCCCTCAGGAGTGGTTACCCCGACCTGGGAAAGTTTTTGCTGCACGAACATTCCAAGCGCCATCAAAACAGGCAAAATATTAATATCTTTACCGATAATCGGCAATTGTGCAGAGAGTGTGAAGAAACGGTCGGGTTCGGACAAATCTTTTATCCACAAAAAGTGAGCTCCCTTTAAATTTATAGAGCGTGATAAAACCTGGTATAAAGCAACAAATATCGGTATCTGCAAAATAAATGGCAGGCAACCGCTAAAAGGGTTCACTTTATGCTTCTGGTACAATTCCATAATTGCCTTTTGTTGTTTTTGAGGATTGTCTTTGTACATCCTTTTTATTTCTTCAATGTGCGGCTGTAATTGCTGCATATGGCGCATAGATTGCATCTGCTTTAATGTCAAAGGGTAGAGAGCAATATAAATCGTAAAGCTCAAAATTATAATCGCCCAACCCCAGCTACGGATTAAATTATAGAAAAACTCCAGAATTTGCACAAGGATATGCGCAACAAGATCAAAAAAACCATAATATATTATCCCGGCCCATTCCGGTTTTATGGCGTTAATTCGCTTTAACTCTTGCGGCCCCAAATAGATACGGAATTTTTGCACGATCTGTTCTCCCGGGGCTAAAGCTTCTTCTTGTGGCAATAACCCAATTTCTGTCTTCTGAGAATCGGTTTTCTTTGCAAAACCAACATACTTTCCGGATACAGGTTCGATAATGGCGCAAAAATACCTGTCGCGTAAACCAAGAAAACGCAAATCAGGAAAGGTAATTTCTTTGGCTGGCCGCGGGCCTGGGTGGGTTACCTTATCTTCCGATGCAACCACCATATCCTGATAGCGGGACCAAGCCGGATTCGCAGAAAAATCTAAAACACCTAACACTAAAGGCGATCGCTTCAAGGGAGAGTCTGATAAATTTTTAATTATAATATTTAACTCTATGGTATAATTAGAGTTAGAAAAATCAAACTCCTTAATAATCTCCTTATCCTTGTCTGCATAATTAAAGCTTATGCTGTTCGCAGATACGTTAGCCCGCTTAAAAAGCAATTTATTCTCCTCCAATAAAAAGCCGTATTCTAGAGAAAATTTATAGGATTGGTAATTTTTAAATTCAACTTCTTTTATGATTGCCCGCGCCTCATCAAAAACCACCTCAAAATTTTCCTGGGAAAAGTTAAACAATGCAGGAGGAGCTGCCTCGGACCTTACTTCCAGGCTAGTTTGCGGCAATGCCGGACCCTTTACAGGGCCGGGTAGAGGGGGAGATATTGACGTAACTTCTTTATTTTCAAGATGATACATTTTGGAAACAAACCTAGACCAGATTAATAATACAAGCATTGATAATGCAATAGCTAAAATCAAACGCTTTTCCATATTTTCCTTTCTTTACCCGATTAAAAAATCCTCGCCACCTTGTTACATGTACGTAACCGGCTTGCGAGGCGTTATATTAACGGATCATAACCGCTTTTACCTGAAAATGGATGGCACCTGAGCAACCGCTTAAGGCCCTTGAAGCCTCCTCTTATAAAGCCGTATTTTGTAATCGCCTGTTTTGCGTAGTCGGAGCACGAGGGCCAAAAACAGCAAAGCGCAGGCAGCATTATTCTTATATGGCCCTGATAAAAATTCAAGAGGCTAATGGATATTTTTTGCAACATCAGAGGCAAATACGCTTTCTTCCTTTTTGCCGTCGACGGGATAGGACCTTCCTGCCTGTTTTTGTAGCCATCCTGCTGCGGAAACCGTGCTGCCTTTTCGCCACAATCTTCGTGGGTGTCTTGAGATTCTTTTTCATTTTGGGCTTATTCTCCCCGCTTGATAATTTTAAGAGTTAAATTATAACACAAAAGCCATTCAAGTCAATGGGTGAATAGCAATTTTTGCAAGTTGAAGAATTTTACCACAGAAGAAAACAAGGGTCAAGACATATAAGTTTATTTTTTATTGACTGGCAAAAAAATTATTGTATAATACTTTCAATTTCCACAGATTTATACAATCTGTGGATAAGCTGTGGATAGTTCAATTATGGCAAATACCCAGAAAGCCTGGCAGGACGCAGGCCATTATTTAAAAGAGAGGCTGGGAGAAACCGTATTCCAGACCTGGATTTCGCCCTTAAAGGTAAGGCGCGCCGATGAACAGGGCTTTATTATCGAGGCCCCGGATAATTTTTTCCGGGACTGGGTAGAAAAAAACTACATTTTGATTATCCGTGAAGCGCTCCGGCAAATAACCCGGTCGGACACCCTGGTAACGATTGTCGTCGGCGCAAAAAGCGGCAAAGAACCGGCTACAGGGGTAACTGCCGAAACAGCAAAATCAAGGCTCAAAGAACTGCCGGGCGCAGGCCTTTTAAATCCCCGCTACACTTTTGAGAATTTTGTCGTCGGCCCTTCCAACCGCCACGCCCATGCTTATTCTCTGGCAGTAGCGGAGTCTCCTGCCAGGGCCTATAACCCTCTGTTTATTTATGGCGGGGTGGGCCTGGGGAAGACCCATCTTATGCAGGCAATATGCCATTATATTAATAGCAGTAGGGGCAACCTGAAAATCTGCTACATGTCTTCGGAGCGCTTTACCAATGAGTTAATAGATGCTATACAGCACCATTCAACCCAGGCATTCCGCCAGAAGTACCGTAACACCGATGTCTTGGTTATTGACGACATACATTTTATCGCCGGTAAGGAATCCACACAGGAGGAGTTTTTTCATACCTTTAATACCCTTTATGACGCCCACAAGCAGATTATAATCTCTTCGGATAGGTCGCCGAAAGAAATAGCCAACCTTCAGGAGAGGCTTGTTTCGCGCTTTGGCTGGGGTTTAACCACGGATATCCAGCCCCCGGATTTAGAGACGCGCGTAGCCATATTGAAGAAAAAACTGGAGAGGGAGCCCGTATCCGTGCCCGACGAAGTAATCTTTTTTATCGCTCAACTTATCAAGACCAATATCCGGGAATTGGAGGGGGCGCTTATACGGATTATTGCGCATTCGCTATTAGAAGAAAAGGTCATAACTTTAGAGGTGGCCAAAGAAGTCCTTAAAGATTTATTAAGAGAGCCTAAAAAATTAATCACGGTTGATTTCATCCAACGTTGCGTTGCGGAAGAAATGGGGGTGTCATTGCAGGACTTAAAAACCCGGCGCAGGAATAAGAATATTGTATTGCCCCGTCAGATAGCTATGTATTTAAGCCGGGAATTGACTGATTTGTCTCTACCTGAAATAGGGGGTTTCTTTGGGGGCAAGGATCACACAACAGTATTGCATTCATATAATAAAATTAAGGAGGGGGTAGTTAAGGATGGGGGGTTAAAAGAAAGAATTAACAGAATTACACAAGTTATTCAACAATAAATCAAGGGTTATTTTCAAAATAAAATTTACATAACATATTTAAAATAATAAGGGTTGTTGGGTTTTAATAAAAGGAGTGGATACTTACTACGACAAATATTATATAAATATATCAATTAAGAATAATAGACACTGTTAACTTAAAATGAAAATATTGATAACCACCTATCTGGTAATATAGCCTTGAATCCCACTACTTCAGCAGGTGACTGAAGCCCAAGCGATGAATGCGGCCTGAAGTAGTTGTAGTATATAAAATAAATTGTCAAAAAGCAACAAGTAGAATAAAAGGACTTAAAGCCTCTTGCTCTTTTATAACGTGCCTTTAAGGTACCAAAGAAGCGTTCAATACGGTTATTGGATAATTTATCAGCGAACTTGTCAACCAGAATGAATTTCTTTGCAAGTTTTGGCTTGATTGTTTTCTTTAGTTCCTGATAAATGCCGTGCCGGTCAGAGACAAGCCGGTTAGGCTTAAAACCTGCGCGTTTAATTGCTAGGTTGATAACCTTTATTGCCGCATCAGTGGAACGCGTCTTTGATAAATACCAGGCAATAACAAAACGGCTCTTACGGTCTAGGACCGCGAATATCCAGTGTTTCTTGCCGGATATTTTGATAACCGTTTCATCAATATGCCAGGTCTTAGACAGCTGTAATTTAACGTCCTCGACGTGTTGGCCAAAAAGAGCGGCGAATTTCTTGCACCACTGATACACGGTAACATTGGATACCTTAATGCCGAATTCAAAATAGAAGTTCTTTGATATATCCCTGGAAGATAAGCCAAATTCATAACAGAGCCTGATTGCCTTAAGGATAATCTCTTTGGAATAACGCATCCTTTGGAAATTGGTCTTGCCAAAGGATAGCTTAGAGATATAATCCAGGACTTCTTCCGGGATTGTGTAGACATTAAATTTATAGTTGCAGCTTTTACAGCGTAATCTTTTAAAGTGCTTTCGCCATTTGTAGATATCAAGCCCTTTAGCACATTTAGGGCACTTAGGCAGCCAGGGATGTTTAATTTGCTCTTTGCCATAACCATCACCGATTCTGAATTGGCGTTTGCATTTTAAGCACTGATATTTTTGTTTACCGGTTACCGGATCTTTACCGAATTTATACAGTTCTTTTGAGTTGCACCTGGGACATTTTAACATGGCTAAAGCCTCCTCTCTGGTAGCCCTCTTTAGGGGAGGGCGGGTTAATTTTCTCTAAGCTATTTTACCAGAAGAGGTTTTAGCCAGTATAATCATATTAAGTTAACAAAAACGAATAATAAGAGGAGGTAATATGAAATTTAAAGTGAATAAAGAAATTTTATCCAATGGTTTAGATATTATACAAAATATAATCAGCGCAAAAGCAACGCTACCAATATTATCCAATCTTTTAATCGAAACCCATAAAGACAAATTAAAATTAACCGCGACAGATTTAAATATAGGTATAAGCTGTGTAATCCCTGTGGATATCCAGGAACAAGGGGCGATAACCATTCCCGCAAAAAGATTTATCAATATTGTAAAGGAATTACCTGATAATAAAGAGGTGGATGTGGCGAGTAAAAAAAATAACACAGTAACCATAGAAACAAAACTATGCCAATTTAAAATAATGGGTTTGCCTTCGGAAGAATTTCCCAAACTACCCGATTTTAAAGATAAAGAAGTGATAAGACTGGAGCAGGGGCTTTTAAAACAGATGTTGGGCCTTACCTCTTTTGCTGTTTCTTTCGACGAAACAAAGTATATTTTAAACGGCATGCTTTTTAAAATAAATAAAAATACCCTTACCCTCGTAGCCACGGATGCCAAAAGGCTGGCAGTCATAGAAAAAAAACTTGAGGGAGGCAGTATAAAAGATATACATGTCATTATACCCCTTAAGACAATCCAGGAATTAACCCGTAATTTAAGGAACGAAGGGGATTTATCCTTGATAATCGGCGGGAACCAGGCCCTCTTTGATTTCGGGGACGTGGTTATTATTTCCCGCTTAATTGAAGGCGAATTCCCGGATTACCAGCGGGTAATACCGCCGGTCTCGGAACAAAAAATAAAGATAAAGCGGGAAGAGTTCCTGCTTGCCGTAAAAAGGGCGGCGCTGCTTTCCACCCCGGACTATCAGGCGGTAAAACTGGAAGTTTTTAAAAATAAACTCGTGGTTTCCAAATCCACGCCGGATGTCGGGGAGTCTCGCGAGGAGGTTGGGATAAGTTATGCCGGCAGGGAGCTGGTTATAGGCTTCAATCCAAATTATCTGGCCGACGCCCTAAAAACCCTTCCCGGAGAAGAGGTAGAGTTCGAGGTGACCGGCACCGAAAAGCCCGGGGTCATCCGGCAGAATGGATATGTCTACATGGTGTTACCCATGCGCCTGGGTTAAGTTATGGAAGCAATAAGGGAGACCGTAAAGTCTTTGATGGAGGGCCTAAAAACAAAAAAAGGAAAGCAGTCCAAAGACAATCCCGACGAATTGTTAAAAAAGGCTTTGACAAAAAGACAATCGCAGCATATAAAATTTAAATATTTCAGGAAGGGTACTTTGGGCATAACCGTTGATTCTTCAACCTGGCTTTATTTTTTAAACTTGCAAAAAGAGGATTTATTGGTTAAACTATCTGGCAAATTTACCGGCATAAAAGACATCCGGTTTTCCATAGGGCAGGTAAAATGAAGAAAAAAGAAATAGAAAAACCTAAAGCGGCGGCCGCATCTCCGGCAAAAGGCAAAGTTTATGATGCCACGACCATCCAGGTTTTAGAGGGCACAGAGGCGGTAAGGCGCAGGCCCGCGATGTACATAGGGGATACCTCAACGCGCGGCTTGCACCACCTTGTTTACGAAGTTGTAGACAACAGTGTGGATGAGAGCCTGGCTGGCTATTGTAATATTATTGAGGTAATTGTGCACCCC
The DNA here is from genome assembly GCA_005239725.1 of Planctomycetales bacterium. Classification (GTDB taxonomy): domain Bacteria; phylum Omnitrophota; class Gorgyraeia; order Gygaellales; family Profunditerraquicolaceae; genus SBBM01. The sequence goes on from SBBM01000023.1 coordinate 40,312, forward strand.
GACAACAGCGTAAGCGTAATAGATAATGGCCGGGGCATTCCCGTTGATATGCATAAGACGGAGAAAAAACCGGCGGTAGAAGTTGCCTTAACCACGTTGCATGCCGGAGGAAAATTTGACCACCGGGTTTATAAAGTTTCCGGCGGGTTACACGGCGTAGGCGTGAGCGTAGTAAATGCGCTTTCTAACTGGCTGGAGGTAGAGGTTAAGAGGGAGGGCAAGGTTTATCATCAACGTTACGAAAGAGGCAAGACCGTATCAAAACTAACCGTTATCGGTAAAAGCAACTCTACCGGCACAAAGGTAACCTTTAAGCCTGACAATACGATTTTCCCCAGGACGGAATTTTCCTACGATATATTAGCCCAGCGCTTAAGGGAACTGGCCTTTTTGAATAAGGGCCTGAAAATAAAATTAGCCGATGAGCGCAGCGACAAAGAGACTGTTTTTGAATTCTCCGGGGGGGTTGTGTCTTTTGTAGAATATTTAAACAAGAATAAAAACCCCCTGCACAATAAGGTAGTTTATTTCCAGAAATCCCAGGATGATGTTATTGTGGAGGTAGCCCTTCAGTATAATGATGGTTATGCGGAGACACTTTTTTCTTTCGCTAACAACATAAATACTGTCGAAGGGGGCACGCACCTTTCTGGCTTTAAGTCTGCCCTGACGCGCGCCATAAACCAATATGCCAAGGCCAAGAACCTTATTAAAGGCGAGGAAGTGGCTATCACAGGAGAGGATACGCGCGAGGGCTTAACCGCGGTGGTAAGCATTAAGGTCCCCACTCCACAATTTGAAGGCCAGACTAAAACGAAACTAGGAAACTCCGAAGTCGAGGGCTTAGTTGCCTCGGCGAGCCTGGATGCGCTCTCGGCTTATTTTGAAGAGAACCCTTCCGTTGCCAATAAAATTATAGATAAAGTTATTGTTGCCTCGCGGGCAAGAGAGGCGGCGCGGAAAGCCCGGGAGTTGACGCGGAGAAAAGGCGCGCTTGAGGGCGGGGGCCTTCCCGGGAAATTAGCGGATTGCTCGGAGAGGGATGCGGCCTTATGCGAGTTGTATATTGTGGAAGGTGATTCGGCCGGCGGTTCGGCCAAACAGGGCCGCGACCGCAGATTCCAGGCAATCCTCCCCATCAAGGGGAAAATATTAAACGTGGAAAAGGCGCGGCTGGATAAAATTTTATCCAACGAAGAAATCCGCACCATAATTACCGCGTTAGGCACAGGCATAGGGGAAGAGTTTGATGTTGCGAAATTACGCTATCATAAATTAGTGCTCATGGCCGACGCAGATATTGATGGATCCCATATCCGCACGCTTTTATTAACACTTTTATACCGGCATTTGCCTAAACTCATTGAAGAGGGCCATGTTTATATTGCCCAACCCCCGCTTTATAAGATTAAAAGGGGTAACCGCGAGGAATACATTGAAAGCGAACAGGAGATGAACGATTTAATTCTGGATTTAGGCAGAGAAGGCCACCAATTTATAGTTTTAAAAAACAAGCAGACATTTACGGATAACCAATTTAAAGAGCTTTTAAGTTTATTGGTAGAGTTGGATAAATTAGGCAGGGTTTTAAGTAAAAAGGGAGTAGATTTCCTAAAATACTTGGCATTTAGGCATCCAAAGACCAAAAAAATGCCTATTTATCAGGTAAAAGTGGAGGGAAAAACCCATTTTGTTTATTCCGACAAGGAATTAGCTAGCCTTACGGAAAAAGAAGACAAAGAGATAAGCGAGGATGTATTAGAACTTTTCGAGGCCCCGGAAGTTGAGCAAACCATAGCCAAATTAGAGAAAATGGGTTTAGACATGGCAACCTACTGTCACACCGGGGCAAAACCTTTATACCGCATTACCGGGGAAAAGGAAAAAAAGGATTTTGCTGCCTTAGAAGAAGTTTTGGCTTATATAAAAGAGCAGGCCACAAAAGGCATGCATATACAACGGTACAAAGGTTTGGGTGAAATGAACCCCCAGCAGCTCTGGGAAACAACCATGGACCCGGAGAAGCGCACAATGCTTAAAGTTACCCTGGAAGACGCGGTTGAGGCAGATAAGATGTTTACGGTCCTGATGGGGGATGCAGTTGAGCCGCGCCGGGAATTTATCGAAGAATACGCGCACCAGGTAAAGAACCTGGATATATAAAATGTACACCAGAAACGAAAAGATAATTCCGGTTTATATTGAAGAGGAAGTAAAGGACGCCTATTTAAATTACGCCATGAGCGTAATTGTCGGCCGCGCGCTTCCCGATGTGCGCGACGGATTAAAGCCGGTGCACCGCAGGATTCTTTACGCCATGCACGAACTCAACCTGGAGCACAATAAGCCTTATAAAAAATGCGCGCGTATCGTAGGCGAGACGCTTGGGAAATTCCACCCGCACGGAGACATGGCGGTTTACGATACCCTGGTAAGGATGGCCCAGGATTTTTCTTTGCGCTATGCCCTTGTAGACGGACAGGGCAACTTTGGTTCAGTCGACGGGGATGCCGCAGCAGCTATGCGTTATACTGAAGCCCGGCTAGCCGAAATCGCGGGAGCCATGCTCCAGGATATTGAAAAGGAAACAGTTGATTTTGGGCCGAACTTTGACGCCTCGTTAAAAGAACCGCTTTTATTGCCTGCGGTTTTACCCAACCTCTTAGTTAACGGCTCAAGCGGTATTGCCGTAGGCATGGCTACCAATATCCCGCCGCACAATTTAAATGAGATAGCCGATGCTATAATTTACCTTTTAGACCATCCTGAGGCCGAAGCCAAAGACCTGATGCGTTATGTAAAGGGCCCGGATTTCCCGACCGGAGGAGTTATCTGCGGCAAGGCAGGAATTAAAGACGCTTATGCTACCGGCAGGGGTAAGCTTACCGTGCGGGGAAAGGCAACGATTGAGCACCAGAAAAACGGCAAGGACCTGATTGTTGTAACTGAAATTCCCTACCAGGTGCAGAAGGCTGGCCTCATAGAGGCAATCGCGGATTTGGTGGATGAGAAAAAGATAGAGGGGATTTCCGATATCCGCGACGAGTCCGATAAAGACGGCATGCGTATTGTCGTTGAGCTTAAACGCGATAGCGAGCCGCAGATTATTTTAAACCAGCTTTTTAAACATACGCAGCTTGAGACTACCTTCGGGATTATCATGCTTGCCCTGGTAGAAAACCGGCCCCGGGTTTTGAATTTACGCCAGATGCTCGACTGCTATGTTAACCACCGTAAAACCGTTATCCGCAGGCGCACGCAGTTTGAGTTAGATAGGGCTTTAAAGAGGGCGCATATTTTAGAGGGTTTAAAAATTGCCCTGAAATTTATTGACCGCATTATCAAGTTTATCAAGACCTCTAAAAATGTTGAAGCGGCTAAAGCAGGGATGATGAAGGAGTTCGAGCTCTCTGAAATTCAGTCGCAGGCAATATTAGAGATGCAGTTGCAGCGCCTGACCGCGCTTGAGCGCGATAAGATTGACGCCGAATACGCAGAACTCCTCAAGAAAATCGAACTCTGCAAGGCTATACTCGCCTGCGAGAAAAAGGTGGGGGGAATTATCAAAGAGGAACTGGAAGAATTAAAGAAAAAATACGGCGATGAGCGCAGGACCGATGTTGTCGGCGAAGTGGAAGAATTGGAAGTGGAGGATTTAATCGCCGAGGAAGACGTGGTAGTTACTATCAGCCACGGCGGATACATTAAGCGTCTCCCGGTCTCCGCCTACCGTAAACAGAGGCGCGGCGGCAGAGGGGTTACAGGCGCGGAAGTAAAGGAAGAGGATTTTATTGAGCACCTTTTTGTGGCCTCCACAAAGGATTATCTTTTGGTATTTACCGATAAGGGCCAGGCGTATTGGATTAAGGTCTATGAAATCCCCCAGGCAAGTCGTATTTCAAAAGGCAAGGCAATCGTGAACCTGCTGCAATTAAAGCCAGAAGAGAAAATCAGTTCAACTATCCCGGTAAGGGAGTTCTCCCCGGATAAATACCTGGTAATGGTAACAAAAACCGGGCAGATTAAAAAGACTAAGCTGGATGCCTACTCAAACCCGCGCAAAGGGGGGATTATCGGTATTACCCTGGATAAAGACGATGAGCTCATCGGAGTTGAACTTACCGAAGGGAAACAAGAATTGCTCATCGGCACAAAGCAGGGTAAGGCCATACGTTTCCCCGAGTCTCAAGTACGCGACATGGGAAGAGGCGCGCGCGGGGTGAGGGGTATTTCATTAGCCAAGAAAGACGCGGTAATTGCCATGGTTATCGCCCGGAAAGAAGCTACCATTTTAACGGTTACCGAATTAGGTTTTGCCAAGCGCACCCCGTTTAAAGAATACCGCTTGACCCGCAGGGGCGGCAAGGGTATTATTAACATAAGGGTAACGGATAAAAACGGCGACGCAGTCAGCTTAAAAACCGTTAATGATAAAGATGAGTTAATGGTTATTACGGAAAACGGTATGTTCTTGCGTTGCGCTATAAAAGATATACGCACAACCGGCCGCTCGGCCCAGGGGGTACGTTTAATAAAGCTCCAGGACAAGGACCGCGTTTCCTGCGTTGCCCCGGTAATTACGGAAGAAGAATAATCTGTCCCCATCGTCTAGCCTGGCCCAGGACAAGAGCTTTTTCCCGCCAGGCTATGGGATAGCAGGCGGGATCCCGCCCTGATGCGTAAAGGGGTCGGGCGGGACAAGCTCTCGATCGCATGTATTGTGTGTATGTTCTAGAGAATGCAAAAGGCAAACATTATATCGGTAGTTGTGAAAATTTAGACCTGAGATTAAAACGGCATAATCAAAACAGCGTCAGGTCAACAAAGAATAAGGGGCCTTTTAAAATAATCTATAAAGAGGAATTTTGCACGGTAACGCAAGCGCGTAGGCGCGAGAACGAACTAAAAAGCTATAAAGGCAACGCCAAATTTCAGAAAACAATAGATAGAATGTAAGTCCCCATCGTCTAGCCTGGCCCAGGACAAGAGCTTTTCAAGCTCTCGACACCGGTTCAAATCCGGTTGGGGACGTTTAATTTCTCCACCCGCAGCGGAGTTCGCTAAACAAGAGCTTAAGGTGCTCAATGTGCGGTATAGTCGGATACATAGGCCCAAAAGACGCCCAACGCCTCCTCCTGAACGGACTTAAACGTCTGGAATACCGAGGCTACGATTCATCCGGTATCTGCACCCTTTTAGCCAACAAATATTCCCTGTCCATACGGAAACTCCCTGGAAAAGTAAAGGCCCTGGAAAATCTGCTTAAGAAAAAACCCCTCTCAGGCTCTCTGGGCATCTCACATACCAGATGGGCGACTCACGGAACCCCGAACCAGGCTAACGCCCACCCCCATATGGATTGCAGGGGCGAAATAGCCGTTGTCCATAACGGTATCATCGAGAATTACGCCCAACTTAAAAACAGGCTCATTAAAGAAGGTCATAAGTTCCGCAGCCAGACTGATACGGAAGTAATCGTTCACCTTATTGAAAAATTCTATAAGAATTCTTTCCTTGAGGAAGCAGTGAGAAAGGCTATCGGCGAACTTAAGGGCGCCTTTGCCATTGCGGCCATATCGAGCAGAGAGCCGGATAAGCTGATAGGCGCCCGCCTGGGCAGTCCCTTAATCGTCGGCGTGGGTGAGGGCGAAAACTTTCTTGCCTCCGATGCCCCGGCAATAATGGACTCAACCAGGGACATAATTTTTCTTAATGAGAATGAGATTGCGGTTTTGACCAAGGAAGAAGTTAGAATTACGGACTTCTCCGGCAAAAGAATCAATAAAACTCCGGTGCGCATTAACTGGGATGTTGCCCAGGCCCAAAAAGGGGGATTCCCTCATTTTATGCTGAAGGAGATAAATGAACAGCCGGGGATTTTGGAAAAATTTTTAAATACAAGGCTTAAGAGAGAGAACGGCCCCGTCGTCTTTGAGGAACAGTGTATACCTGAGGAGCAGCTTAAAAATATAAAGGGCATTGAGATAGTTGCCTGCGGCACAGCTTACCATGCGGGCCTGGTGGGGAAATACATAATTGAATCAATCTGCGGCATCCCGGTCTGCGTTGATGTCTCAAGCGAATTCAGGTACCGGAAGCTGTTAATCGATAAGCAGACCCTGGTTATCGCTATAAGCCAGTCCGGAGAAACCGCGGATACCTTAGCCGGCGCAAAGGAAGCCAGGGCGCACGGCGCAAGCGTCCTTGCCATCTGCAATGTCTTGGGCTCGACCTTAACCCGCGAATCCGACGGGGTAATCTACACGCACGCCGGGCCGGAGATCGGCGTGGCTTCAACCAAGGCCTATACTGCCCAGTTAACCAGCCTTTACCTTTTTGCCTTTTATCTTGCCGGCGTAAGGGGCACATTGGCTCAGGATAAAATCAATAAATATCTCCAGGAGTTAAGGGGTATCCCGCAGATGCAGGAAGAGATACTGAAAAACCAGGCTGCTATCGGGGCCCTCAGCCGCAGGCATTCGCATTTCGGCTCGTTCCTTTATCTGGGGAGGAACATAAATTATCCCTCGGCACTGGAGGGGGCATTGAAATTAAAAGAGATATCTTATATTCCGGCTGAAGGGTATGCTGCCGGAGAGATGAAGCATGGACCAATCGCGCTTATCGACGAATACCGCGCGGTGGTCTGCATTGCCTGCGAATCGAAAGTGTACGAAAAAATGATTTCAAATATGCAGGAGATCCGCGCCCGCAATGGTAAGATTATCGCCATCGCCACCTCAGGCGATACAAAGATAAAGGACCAGGTCAGGGAGGTGGTATTTGTCCCCCGGTGCAGTGAATTATTTTCTCCGCTTTTAGTTGCGCTGCCTTTACAATTATTGGCTTACCATATCGCGGTAAAACGCGGTTGCGACGTTGACCAGCCCAGAAATTTGGCGAAATCCGTAACCGTAGAATAATGCTATATATAGTAGCCACCCCGATAGGCAACCTCAAAGACATCACTCTGCGCGCCCTGAAAGTTTTAAAGAGCGTGGATTTGATTGCCTGCGAGGATACCCGCCATACTAAAATCTTGCTCAACCATTACAATATCGCTACCCCCACCACAAGCTATTTCCAACACAACAGGCTTACTAAAGGAGAACATATACTTAAGCTCTTAAAAGAGGGCAAGGGTATTGCTTTAGTTTCTGACGCCGGCACCCCCGGCATACTCGACCCCGGATACCACCTGATTAACCTGGCAATAATTAACCATATTCCAATGACTTTTATCCCCGGTCCAACTGCCTTTATTGATGCCCTGGTTTTATCCGGCAAGCCTACGCATCAGTTCTTTTTCGACGGGTTTCTCCCTAATAAATCCATAGCCAGAAAGAACCGGCTAAGGGAACTGGCCGGGTTTAAGACAACTCTGGTTTTTTATGAATCCTGCCACAGGATTTTATCTACATTAGAAGATATCCGGGAGATATTCGCCGACAAACCGATAGTTTGCTGCCGAGAGCTCAGCAAAAAATTTGAAGAAATAAAGCGCGGCGCGGCAGGCGATATCCTGGAAGAATTTAAGAAACAAAAGCCTCGCGGAGAATTTGTTTTGGTGGTATAATAAGCAGAAATAAAAAGGAGGTGCGCGTTGAGGAAGATGGCTGCCGTGTTCGCCTGCGTTTTATATATTTTTTTTGGCGCGACAGCTTTGGTTTCTGCCGGAGAGCCGAGCCAGAAAAAACAGCTAAGGATAGGCGGCGGGGCGATGATTTCCCCCAAAGAAACCTTCAATTATTACATCGAAATGGTGGATTATATAGGGGAAAAGCTGGGTCTGCCGGCTACTCTGGTTATGCGCAAGACCTACAAAGAAATGAATGACCTGGTTGAAAGAAAAGACGTGGACGCGGCATTTGTCTGCAGTGGGCCTTATGTTTACGGGCATGATAAATTCGGGATGGAACTTTTGGCCGCGCCTCAGGTTTCCGGCAAGTCAGTTTATTATTCTTATATCATTGTGCATAAAAACAGCCGGATTAACAAATTTTCCCAGCTGAAGGGCAAGACATTCGCTTTTACCGACCCGGATTCCAACTCCGGCAAGCTATCTCCCACCTATAAGCTCACCACGATGGGTTATACCCCCGAGTCTTATTTTAAGAGTTTTATCTATACTTACAGCCATGATAATTCCATAAAAGAGGTGGCCCGTAAAACCGTGGACGGTGCCGCGGTCGACAGCCTTATCTATGATTACATAAAGGCAAAATACCCGGATTCCGACGTCTATTCCACAAAGGTGATCGAGAAGTCTGAGGGGTACGGTATCCCGCCGTTTGTCTGCCACCCGGATTTAGACCCCGGCCTAAAAGCCAGGCTCAAGGAAATAATTCTGAATATGCACAAGGACGAGAAGGGAAAAAGGATATTAAACGGCATAATGATTGAACGTTTCGTTGAGGCCGATGACAGCCTCTATGAAACAGTGAGAAAGATGCTGCACTGGAAAGGGGAGAAATAGTATGCCGGTTTCCTTCCGCCAGAGTTTAAATTTGGCCTTGAGCGCGCTGCTGGTAATAATCTTCGGGCTCTGCGCGACGTCTTTTGTTATAAGCCGGCGCACTTTTAACAGCCTGAAGGAAAACTTTACAGTTGACGATTTAAAGTTGAAAAAGTATTACGAAGTGGAGTGGATGGTGAACGAAACTATGCATGCCCTCTACGAATACCGGATTAGCCGCGATAAGATAAGCCTTATTTCTGTGGTACAGCTAAACCTGGATGAAGCACTCAAACGTTTAAGCCTGCTCAGGGAATCCGCTCATGACTCAGGCGAGCTCAGGATAATCAATGAGCTTTCATCAAAGATCGAGAATTTCAAATATACGGTGTTAAGCTATGCCGAAATCTCTGCCTCCGGCACACCTGGAATGGTCTATATTGATGAGGCGGAATACGGCATTTCTGTTTCTGCCCGCGACCTTTTGAGTTTTGTGTCCGCCGCGGTGCAGGGGGTGCGCGAGCATATCGAGGACAGCAATATACAGGTATTGAACGTGAACATCTTTTTCCAGAAAATTTTAATCCTTGCTTTGTTTATATCAGCCGTTGTTGTGGTCTCCGCGGCCATTCTGATAAAGTGGGCGATGTCTGCCCCGGTAAAAAAGCTGCTTAACGGCGCCAGAGAGATTTCCCGCGGGAACCTGGATTATAAGTTTGCGATTTATTCCCGGGATGAATTCGGTGAGCTGGGCCGGGAATTCGGGGAAATGGCCTCAAGCCTGAAGAAGACTTATAGCGAGGTAACCGACTTAAAAAACCTGCTCTTGTCCGTTACCGACGGTATTGACGAAGGTATAATGCTTATTGACAGGGATTTTAAGATACTCTGGGCGAATAAAAAGATAATGGAAAGCGTGGGGAGCGGGGAGGTAATAAATAACTATTGCTATAAGATAACGCACAAAATGGAGGAGCCTTGCAGCGCAGAAAGTCACTTCTGTCCCCTATCTGAAACAGTCAAGACCGGCAAACCCTCGACCGCATCGCATACGCATTACACGGGCGGCGAGAAAATTTTTGTGGAAGTTTCTACATACCCTTTCTACGACGAAAAAGGAGAAAAAAGGTATTTTATCCATGTCACCCGGGACATAACCAAGAAAATGCAGCTGGAAGAGGAGTTAAAAAAGAACCTGGCGCTGGTAGAAAGGGCAAAGGCCGACATGCAGGTTAAGATGGAGGAACTCGCGCGGTTCAATAAACTGGCAGTGGACAGGGAAATAAAGATGGTGGAGTTAAAAGAGAAGATTAAGCAATTGGAAGAAAGGCTTGACAATAAGGCGTAGGGATGGTATTATTCATTAGCCTTTAAACCTGCCCCGCGAGGCCGGAAAGGTAAAAACAATGGCAAGAGAAAAGAATAAAAATAGAAAAATGGCCCAACCCAAAGCGGTTGGGTTTTTTGTTTTAGATAAAGAAACGTTAGCCAGGGCATTAACGCGCATGGCCCATGAGATTTTAGAAAAGAATAAAGGGGCTGGCGACCTTTGCATTGTCGGGATAAGGAAGCGCGGGGTGTATATTGCCGCCAGGCTCGCAGGGTATATCAAAAAAATTGAAGGCGCCGAAATTCCCGTGGGCACTCTTGATGTTACTCTTTACCGCGATGACTTAGGCCTGGCCGAATTCCAGCCGGCAGTGCACAAGACCGAAATTAATTTTGATATTACCGATAAGAATATAATCTTAGTGGATGACGTGCTTTTTACCGGCAGGACCATACGCGCGGCCCTGGACGCATTGATTGACCTGGGGAGGCCAAAAACCATACAACTTGCGGTTTTAATTGACCGGGGGCACCGCGAACTCCCCATACGCCCGGATTATGTAGGCAAAAATATCCCTACTTCGCAGAAACAAAGCGTCGCGGTGCGCCTGGAAGAAAGCGACGGGGTTGACGAAGTATTGATTGTAGAAAAGGCTGAGTAAAAGATGTGGGTGAAAAAAGACCTTTTGGGGCTGGATGATTTAACTAAAGAGGAAATTGAATTTATTCTGGCCACCGCCGAATCTTTTAAAGAGGTCTCCAGCCGCTCTATTAAAAAGGTGCCTGCCCTGCGCGGGAAAACCGTAGTCAATTTATTTTATGAGCCCTCCACAAGGACGCGTGTTTCTTTTGAAGTGGCGGCAAAAAGGCTCTCTGCGGACGTGATAAATATCTCAACTGAAACTTCCAGCGTGCGCAAGGGCGAAACATTAATTGATACAGGCAGGAACATCCAGGCATTGAATACCGACATCATCGTCATACGACATAATTGTTCGGGCGCGGCGTTAATGCTTGCCAGGCACGTTGATATCTGTGTGGTTAATGCCGGAGACGGCTGGCATGAGCATCCCACGCAGGCCCTCCTGGATATTTTTACCTTAAAAGAAAAATTCGGTAAAATAGATGGCTTGAAAGTGAGCATTGTCGGAGACATTGCGCATTCCCGGGTTGCCCGTTCGAATATCTGGGGCCTGACGAAATTAGGGGCGAAAGTAACAGTCTGCGCACCGGAGATGCTTATACCTGTCGGCATAGAGCAGATGAATGTGCGGGTAACCAATGATATTAATGATGCCTTAAAGGATGCGGATGCGGTAAATGTGCTTCGCATGCAATTTGAGCGTGACGCAGGAGGGGCATTCCCCAAACAATTGGAATATTTTAAGAATTTCGGGATTACCAAAGAGAGGCTTAAAAACGCCAAGAAAGACATTATGATAATGCACCCCGGCCCGCTTAACCGGGGAGTTGAAATAGCCAGCGACGTTGCCGACGGGGACAACTCCGTGATATTGGAGCAGGTCACTAACGGCATTGCTGTTCGGATGGCTGTGCTTTTTCTGGTTGCGCAGGCAAGAGACAAAAACAGTAACTAGTAAACTAGTAACGAGTAACTCGTAATTAAAAGATGAAGATATTAATCAAGAATGGTTTAGTGGTTGACCCGGCAAACGGTATCTCCGGCGAAATCCTGGATATTTTAGTTCAGGGGACGAAAATATCCAGAGTGGCCAAAAATATAAAAACCGGCGCCGAAAAAGTTATTGATGCCTCCGGGAAAATCGTAATGCCCGGCCTGGTAGATATGCACGTGCACTTAAGGGAGCCGGGGAGGGAAGACAAAGAAACCGTTGAAAGCGGCACAACCGCGGCAATAAAAGGCGGGGTCACTTCTCTTCTGGCCATGCCCAACACAAATCCGGCAATTGACAGTGCAGGGAATGTGCGCCTCTTAAAAAATATTATTAATAAGACTGCCGAGGCAAATGTGTTTATCTGCGCCGCAATTACCAGGGGTCGGTTAGGCAAAGAAATCACAGACATCGCCAAATTAAAGAAAGAGGGGGTTATCGCTATTTCCGAAGACGGCTCTTCGGTTGACTGCGAAGCGCTGATGCTGGATGCGCTTCAAAAAGCCAGAGAAGAAAAAATATTGGTTATTTCTCACTGCGAAGATAAAACCCTTTCCAATAACGGCATGATTAACCTGGGGTTTGTTTCCACCCGGCTGGGGTTAAGAGGGATTTCTAGGGAATCGGAATATAAAAGAGTAGACAGAGATATCAGCCTGGCGGAAAAAATAAAATCCCCCTTGCACATCGCCCATCTAAGCTGCAAGGAATCGGTTGAGATAATCGCTAAAGCCAAGAAAAGAGGCATTAAGGTTAGCTGTGAAACTGCGCCGCATTATTTTGTCTTAAGTGAAGAAGATTTGCTCGGATATGACACTAACCTGAAGATTAACCCTCCCCTGCGCGGCAAGGGCGACATAAGCGCGATAAAAAAAGGCTTAAAAGACGGGACAATCGATGTTATTGCCTCGGACCACGCCCCGCACACTGAAAATGAAAAAGATGTGGAGTTTGACCATGCGGAATTCGGCACAATAGGCCTTGAAACAGAATTAGCGGTTGCTATCACGGAACTTGTAAAGAAGGGCTTTTTGGATTGGCAGGGGCTGGTAGAGAAAATGTCATTAAACCCGGCAAAAATTTTAGGCATAAACAGGGGCACTTTAGGTACAGGCGCTGAAGCGGATATCATTGTGGTCGACCCGGACAAGGAATGGGTGGTTACAAAAGAAAACCTCGTTTCTAAATCCAGAAATTCCGCTTTTCTGGACAGGAGATTAAACGGCGTGGTTTGCTATACGCTTTGCTCCGGTGAGGCTGTTTACCCGCCATGAAATTTATTCTCACCAGGGAAGTGGGAAGACTGGCTAAGTGGCTGAGGATATTAGGGTTTGACGCCGAATATTTTACCGAAGGCCCGACGGGTTCGCTTATTGTCCAGGCGTTAAGGGATGAGCGGATAATCCTAACCCGTAACCACAGGCTTCCTAAAACCAAAGGCATTAAAATTGTAGTAATCTCGGCGGAAAAAATTAAGGAGCAGCTTGCCGAGGTTTTGCGAGAACTAAAAATTAAGCCCGATTCAAAAAAGATGTTTAGCCGCTGCACCCTCTGTAATGCCGGGCTGGCAGAGATTGGCAAGGACAGGGTTAAAGATAAGGTCCCCGCATACGTATTCGCCACTCAAAAGAACTTTTTAATCTGTCCGGAGTGCGGCCGCATTTATTGGCAGGGCACGCACTGGGGTAACGTTCAGGATATAGTTAGGAAGTTAGGGGAGTTAGGAAGTTAGGGGAGTTAGGAAGTTAGGGGAGTTAGGAAGTTAGGGGAGTTAGGAAAAATGGAGTTTATAGCGGATTTCCATATTCATTCTAAATACTCGCGCGCTACTTCCAAGGATATGGATGTAAAGCATGTTGCGGAGTGGGCAAAATTAAAGGGCATTACCCTGATGGGCAGCGGAGATTTCACGCATCATCTTTGGCTGGAAGAATTAAAGGCAAATTTAGAAGATTTGGGTAATGGATTATTCAAATACAACGGGGTGTATTTTGTCCTCACCGTTGAGATAAGCAGCATATATTCAAAAAACGGCAGGGGTTACCGCATACACAACATGATTTTCGCCCCCTCATTTAAAACCGCGGATAAAATAAACGACGCGTTATCGCGGCGGGGAAATTTAAGTTCGGATGGCAGGCCCATACTGGGGCTGGATGCCGAGGAACTCGCGCACATCATATTCGATATTGACGAGAACTGCATGGTTGTGCCCGGGCATATCTGGACCCCCTGGTTTAGCCTCTTCGGTTCAATGTCGGGTTTTGATAAGATTGAAGATTGCTTTGAGAAAGAAACCCCGAAAATATTTGCATTGGAGACCGGGCTTAGCAGCGACCCTGGTATGAACTGGCGGCTCTCCGCACTGGATAAATTTGCATTAATCAGTAATTCCGACAGCCACTCGCCGCAGAAGATCGGCAGGGAGGCCAATGTCTTTGACTGTGAATTGGATTATAAAACTATAAGGGAGGTATTAAAAACTAAAGATAAGAAGAGGTTTTTATACACCATAGAATTTTTCCCCGAGGAAGGCAAGTATCATTTTGACGGCCACCGCCTCTGTAATACCCGGCTTTCCCCGAAAGAGACAAAACAGAATAAGGGAAAATGCCCCAGGTGCAGCAAGAACGTTACCGTGGGAGTAATGAACAGGGTTGAGCAGCTGGCCGACAGGGAAGAAGGATTTAAGCCGGATAATTTAATTCCGTTTAAAAATCTTATCCCGCTCGATGAAATTATTGCCGAGGCCAAGGGCGTGGGGAAGGTCACGCAGGCAGTAGAAAGGGAATATCGCAGTTTAATATCTAAATTCGGCACGGAATTTAACATTTTGCTCAAGGTCCCCAAAGAGGATTTAATTAAGAATGCCCCGGAACGCATCGCCGAAGGTATTATCAGGATGCGCGAAGGCAAAGTCAACATTAAAGCCGGTTACGACGGAGAATACGGGATAATTTCCCTTTTCGGGGAAGACGAAAAACCCAAAGAGCCCGAGCAGCAGATGAGCCTCTTCTAGGGGACGTTTCCCTTCCGCCGAACCCCTTTGATTGGAACAAGTTATGAGGAGGTAGATATGAAAAGTATAATTGTTTATTATTCTTATACAGGCAATACTAAAAAGGTAGCGCAAGATTTAAAGGAAATATTGACAGAAAAAGGGGAAATTGATAGTATAGAGTTGTCCAGTATTGACGAGGCAAAATCTTTTTTAGGTCAGTGCCGCCGGGCGTTTTTTAAAAAGAGAGCGCAAATTGCGCCGGTTAATCTTGATCTCTCAAAATATGATTTAATTTGTTTAGGAACCCCTGTCTGGGCCTTTAAACCTGCGCCGGCAATGAATACTTATTTGGATAAATGTTCAGGGGTAGAAGGGAAAGAAATAATTTTGTTCACTACTTACGGCAGCGGCAGAGGGAACGAGCAGTGCTTGAATTATATGCAGGGCATCTTGGCTAAAAAAGGCGCAACAAATTTTAGAAGGTTTTCTGTCCAACAGGGCGAAGTTAATAATAAAGAATCAGTTCTTTCTGAAATCAAATCAGCAATCTCCTGAAATCTTTCCAAATAATGCGCGGGTGGTGGAATGGCAGACACGCTACTTTGAGGGGGTAGTGGGGCGACCTGTGAGGGTTCAACTCCCTCCCCGCGCACCAAATCAGGGGACGTTTCCCTTCTTTAAAACTCTTTGTCAGGCATTGAATTACAACAAGGCACTTTGGGAATTCTGATTCGCACCATATTTTTAAAAATTTTCAGTTAGATTTTTCTCCTTCGGCCGTCTATTAGAATAGAAAGGAGAAAAATCTTATGCCGAGGCAACCCAGGATAATCCCGCCTGAAGGGTTCCTTCATGTTATTTCGCGGGGGAATAACCGCAGAAAATTATTTCTCATCCAAAAAGATTTCAGGGTCTACCGTTTGTTATTGAAAAAACTCAAACAAGAAGAGTCAATCAAGATATACCATTATTGCCTGATGATAAACCACGTGCATCTTTTGATTGGGGTGGGAGAAGATAGTAACATCGCAAGGTTCATGAAGAGGCTGGGGTTGAAATATTTCTATTATTATCAGAAACGATATAATTACACAGGATATTTATGGCAGGGTCGTTTTAAAAGTAAAATAATAGAAGATGATGGCTATTTGATACAATGCGGCAAATATATCGAGTTGAATCCGGTAAGGGCAGGTGTTGTAAAAATAGCGCAAGATTATCCTTATTCTAGTTACCGATATTATGGGTTAGGGATAGAAGATAAGCTTATAGACGAAGATCCATTATATAAAGAATTCGGCAAGAATATCGCAAGCAGGCAGCTTAGCTATAGCAATATGATTATAAATGAGGCAAGTTGCAAAAAATATATCGTAGAGGCCTAATTGTAACTTATTGTTGTTTATGTGGTTAGAAAGAAGGGAAGCGTCCCCTATTTGCGTTTGTCTTTTACGTAGTTGCTTTTCTCTACACCCTTGGCGTAACTTTTCAGTTCCGCGCCGATTTCGCCTATCTGGGCAACGTGTTCTATCTTCCTGAATTCATTGGTAACTACGCCGATGGAAATGGAGACAAGGGGGATTTTACGTTCCGTGCCCTGACGGTCATGACCGATTATGTAGCCATTTTTTCTGTCGGTTTCATTGTAAAAAGAAGGCGATATTTTATCGAAGTCCGCGATTATCTTTTCGCATATTTTATCTGACGTTTCAAGCGCAGTAACAACCACAAAATCATCGCCGCCGATATGGCCTATAAAATCATCCGGTCCGCCCTCTTCCTTGACCGCGCGTATCAAAGTACGGGCGGTTTCTTTTATAACTTCGTCTCCGTGCTCAAACCCGTACTTATCGTTATAGGCTTTGAATTTATCCAGGTCTATGTAGCATACTGCAAAGAGCGCTTTACTTTCTATCCGGCGCGAAAACTCATTCAATATGGAAACATTGCCGGGGAGTCGCGTTAAGGGGTTTGCCTCAAGGTCCCTGACTGCGCGCCGGATAACCATGCGTATGCGCGCCAGCAGTTCTTTGGGCTCAAAGGGCTTCACTATATAATCGTCTGCGCCGGCATCAATGCCGCCGACCTTACTATCCACATCGCCTGAGCCGGTTACCATTATGACAGGCAGATGGCTTAAGAGGATGTCGCCTTTAATTTTTTTACAGACTTCCCGTCCGTCCATTTTCGGCATATGGTAATCTAAAAGCACTATGTCGGGCTGTTTTGTGAGCACTGCTTTAAGCGCGTCTTCGCCGTTAGCGGTTTCGATAACTTCATAATTCTCTTCGGAGAGTGTTAGCTTAATCACGTCTCTAATATCGGGGTCGTCATCGGCTATCACTATTTTTATAGCCATATAAATTACTCCTCTTAAGGCTGCGGCAGGGTAAAGCTAAAGGTTGAGCCTGTGCCCACCTTGCTCTTAACCCAAATTTTTCCTTTATGCGCCTCAATGATATTTTTTACCAGCGTAAGGCCGAGCCCCGTGCCCTTTACTTCCTGGTTGATGGGGTTATCCACGCGGTAAAATTCTTCAAAGATTTTGCTTTGGGCCTCTTCCGGTATGCCGCAGCCGGTGTCGCTAATATCTATCTGGGCCTGTTCGCCTGCTTTATAACTTTTAATGGTAATTTTACCACCGGGAGGGGTAAATTTCAAGGCATTATTGATTATGTTTATAAAGACGCGTTTTATCTGGTTATAGTCTACAAACACGCTCTTGGCGTCATCGGCTATATTGCAGGATAATCCTATCTTTTTTTCCTTCAATAATACTCCTAATAGGTCCGAAACCTCCGCTGTAATCCTGGTCAAGTCCTGTGCCTCCTGTTTCATCGTAACCTTGCCTGACTCGATGCGCGAGATGTCCAGGAGATCATTGACGAACTGCACAAGCTCATCCGTGTGCTTGTTTATTTTTTCCAGGCGCGCCCTCACTTCATCGGGCAGGACCCAGAGTTTTGACGCCAGCAATATGGAGGCATAGCCTTTTACCGAGGTAAGCGGCGTCCTTAATTCATGCGAAACGCTTGAAACAAAATCGGTTTTGCGCTTGCTTATGTTTTTTACTTCTTCCAAAGCCAGGGTTAATTCGCGCGTCCTTTCCTTTACCTTATTCTCCAGTTCCTGGTGCGCGCGCCAGGTAGTTTCAAAAAGCCGGGCATTCTCCAGCGCCTGGCCAATCTGGTTAGCCAGTATCGTGATTAACTCCTCGTCTCCTTCCGTCAGCGGTGTTTCCGCGTTTTCCGTGCCGACGAAAAAAAAGCCCTTGTTCCCTTCCTTGGGCAGTATAGGCGCAACAATAAAAGAGTTAACCTTAAAGGCATTGCATATCTTTTCTTTTGTAACACTGTCTTGGGAAAGGGAAATAGAGGATAAAGTCCTGGAGGTTTTTATTATATCGAGGAAGGCATTCTTATTTAAATCCACGAAGGAGGCTATGGGTCCTGTTTCGTCTTCCGCATAACCGATATCCAGGCGCGGCACGAATTTCTTATCTTTCTCATTCCATAAAAATGCCATTGATTTTTCAAAGCCAAGGTCTTCCAGCAGGGCAGGCTCAACCCTTGTAAAAATCTGGTCTTCTTCCAGGGTGGTGCTTATTGTGCGAGAGAGTTTTTGCAGGGAATAAAGCCCGGTTATCTTTTTATCCAGCTCTTCCTGGAGGTTATTTAATTCCATGTCCGTGGAGACAAGGAGTTTGGCCTGCTCGTCCATTTCCTCCAGGGTCTTTTGCAAGTTATCCACCTTAGCCCGCAGCTCTTTTGTCTTATTTGATTTTATCGCAAGGGCAACGCTAAGGGCCGCTGCGGATAGTATGCCGATTGGCCCGAGCACGCTAATGATGGAATATGGCTGGTTCTGCATTTACCCTCCGATATTCAAAACCGACACGGTCTGATTGTGGATATAAACCTTGCCGAGCCTGTTAGCCGCCCTTAGCGGGGCAAGTTCGCCGTGGGCATATAAACCTATCAGCGGCGTATCCGGGCCGAGCCCCTCTTTAATGATTTCTAACTCCTTGTCCAGCTCTTTTCGTAGAAGGGCGTACCTGGAAAGCGAACTAAAAACTACGGCAAAATTATTGGTTTCCATTTTTTTCATTTCACTCACTGATGCGGATAATCCCTTTTTGGCCTCATCTACTGCGTGCCTGGTCGCGTCGAGGCAGGTTTCCTTGGTGCCGATCATCAGCCTTATCCTGCTATCCTGAGGGACGTTGCTCTGGAAACGCAGGGAGCCGTTTTCTTCTATTGAGAGGATATTCCGCAAGAGGTATTCTTCTTCTCCGGCCAGGTATATCCCCAAGGGGTAAAGGACGGATATCCTTTTTAGTTCTGTTTTTAATTTCGCAGAATCGCAATCCAGGTAGTGCTCATAGAATTTTACCGCAGGCTTATCGTCTATTTTTTCTACCAGATTGCCTTTTACAGAGGTTACCGTATGGGGCTTGCCCAGGGGTTTCCAGCCGTGTTTGACGCCTAAGCCGAAACTTAATTTTCCTCCCAGGAGTATGCCGGCGCAGGCATCGCTGAAAATATCCTGATGGTAATAGAGGTGAGTCTTAAGCAGACTAGGGTTGTTTGAGGCATAAGCGCCTACCAGAGGGAAGCTTGAGCCGAGCCTGGTCTGCAGCCCGTAAATAAAATTTGAATCTTCCTCTATCAGTTTATCGGAAAACACCAGGCCTAAAGTGCGCGGGATATTCTTAAATTGCTGGAGGAGTTTGTCGCCCAGCTCTTCTCCTGCAGCAAGGCCTCCTTTTACGCTAATCTCCCTGGTGCAGGCGGCATTGTAATGTATGCTTTTGGGGAAACTGACGAGCATTATGGCCAGGCCGTGTTTCAATATGCCCTGGTTAGATATAACTGCCAGGCCGCTTGCGCCTATTATCGGCACGCCTTCTAACATGCTGCCAATGGTTTTTAAGAGGGGCGGGGAAGAAAGGTCCGTAGAACTAAAGACAATAGCCAGGTTAACTCTCTCTTTTTGCATTTTTGTCCTGGCGCTCCTCACCGCCTCCTTTGCCGCTAAGGTAGGGTTTTTTTCAAGGCTTATGCCTGCGCCCAGAGTCATCATGCTTTTTATTAAAACATAAATTCCGCCGGGGGTCAATAAAATTATTGACCCGAAAATAAATTATGCTATATTATTTTAAATATATATTTCGGCCCCATCGTCTAGCCCGGTCCAGGACGCGTGCTTCTCAGGCACTAAACACGAGTTCAAATCTCGTTGGGGCTATTCTACCGGTTCTCCCCCCCAATCTATACGCTAGAGGGCGGGATCCCGCTCGCGGTAAAATAAAATGGCGGGAAAATCT
Organism: Planctomycetales bacterium; assembly: GCA_005239725.1. Taxonomy (GTDB): domain Bacteria; phylum Omnitrophota; class Gorgyraeia; order Gygaellales; family Profunditerraquicolaceae; genus SBBM01. The sequence continues at coordinate 60,057 of SBBM01000023.1, forward strand.
GGTTGGGGCTACGTGAAAAGTTTTCCCTTGCAATTTTAACAAATTGTGATAAAAATAAATAAGGAGGTTTAATGCAGGGACATTCAGGTTTTCTAAGAATATCCAGCGCTATTGTGAAAACAGCCGCCTGGATTTTTTTATTTCTCGGTATTCTCGGCGGGGCATCTATACTTTTTGGGATGGCCCCCCCAGGCAA